>NZ_JBHVPN010000004.1:0-350274 GCF_042887255.1 Gottfriedia sp. NPDC057948 | reverse complement strand
CATATCTAACACTTCACGCTCACGAACTGGATCGAAACGCTTAATACCATGTTTAATCTTTTGCTGACCAATTTCTTGAACAACTTTTCCACGCTCGTTTAATAATTCAACGATTTTTAAATTAATCTCATCAACCTTATCACGTAAATTTATTAACTCATTATTTGTACTCATTTCCTTATCCCCCTTAAAATTTAAAAATACATTTGTCCAACACCTCTTCTTTTCATCAAGAAGTAGGCATGAAAAAAATAAAAACAAAAAGTCCCTACTGAATAAACAGTAGGGACGAATTATTTAATCGCGGTACCACCCTAGTTGTGAACAAAAACTCTGTTCACCACCTTCATTTTGTTAACGATCAAAATGACCGTTTCTATTTTCATTAAATGAAATAGAAATTGCTCCAAGAATGTAATTCAGCATACCTTATGTACTGACTCGCAGCTTCCGTCAGCTCTCTTAAACAGGGAAGTTATGCCTACTGTGCCCTTATCAACGCAATATATTTAATTGTCAAAAGATTCATTAAAAAAGTTATTAATGATGATTATAAGCAGATTTAAAGAGGCTGTCAATGCATTATTTTTTAACATTTTTTAATTTTCCCACTTTTTGCTTACTCATAACAATCCTTCTTAAGTTAATACGAAAATTTATCCACCAGTCTAGATTTTAATAATTTCATAAATAAAAAAAGCCAGCAATTATGCTGACTTCTTTGAGTAAAACTATTTTATTAGTATACCCATTCTTTAATAAGCTTAGAGTATTCAACTAATTCATTTTGATTGAAGAAAATTCCGATTTCACGTTCTGCACTAGCAGGTGAATCTGAACCGTGAATAATGTTTTTACCTACAGTTGCAGCATACTCACCACGGATTGTTCCTGGTGCTGAATCTTTTGGGTTTGTTGCTCCCATCATTTGACGAGCGGTAGCGATTACATTTTCGCCTTCCCAAACCATAGCAAATACTGGGCTTGAAGTAATGAAGTCTACTAACTCACCAAAGAAAGGACGTTCTTTGTGCTCAGCATAGTGAGTTTCAGCTTGTTCTTTACTCACTTGCATTAATTTAGCTCCAACTAATTGGAAACCCTTTTTTTCAAAACGTGAAACGATTTCACCAATTAAGTTACGTTGTACACCATCAGGTTTTACCATTAAATAAGTTCTTTCCATTATGCTCTACCTCACTTGATTTCAATTATGTATAAACAACACAGTTAGAATAGTATCATCAATTTATAAAATTATCAATAGTTTAAAATCTTGTTATATTGTAAAAATTGAAATCGCTTCCAGATTTTTGATTAACTTTACTAAATATAACTAAATAACAGGAATTCTATACGTATCTAAAAAGCCAAAAGAGGCAGTTGTAAATGCACTAGCATTTTCTCCGCCTCTAGTTTTTTCGATTTCCAATATTTTTAGCAATTAATATTAACATTTCCTTTGCTTCACTATTAGGAAGGCTATTGATACTGTTTAAAGATTTTTGTAAATATGCTTCACTAACTTTTCTTGCTTCTTTAATATATGTACTTTTGCGAATTTGATTGATAAGAGGTTTAACAGTTTCCGGATCGATTCCTTCATAAATAGATTCAATTTTCTCTTTTAGAGCTAAATCATTCATCGCAAATAAGACAGGTAATGTAATATTCCCTTGAATTAAGTCACTACCTGATGGTTTCCCTAATTCCTTCTCAGAAGCCGTAAAATCAAGAATATCGTCCATAATTTGAAACGACATACCTAAATAGTATCCGTAATCTTTTAAACACTTTTGAAAAGCAGGAGAGGCTCCTGATGCAATTGCACCAATTTCACAACTCGCTGAAATTAAAAGTGCAGTTTTTCGTTTAATTCTTCTTAAATAACATTTTAAATTTTGGTCAAAATTATATTTATCTTTTATTTGTTCAATCTCACCTAAACAAATCTCTAAAATAGTCTCAGATAATTTTTGATGGGCCAATGGGATTTCGATTTCTGACATACATTCCAATGCTTTTGCAAATAAAAAATCCCCTGCATACATAGCAACACGATCATTGTAAGTTGAATTGATTGTAGGTTTACCTCTTCGTAAACTAGCTTCATCAATTACATCATCATGAACTAAAGATGCCATATGTATGATTTCCAAAGTAGCTGCTACATTTTTAATCGATTGAAGGTTATATTGTCCAAATTTAGCACTAAGCAATACAAAAACTGGTCTAATTCTTTTCCCACCAGATTCAAGCAACTGTATAGATGCATTTTTCAAAATTGGCTGCGTTGAATTGACTACTTTATGAAGCGTGCTTTCAATCTCATTAATGTCCTTTTTTAAATAAGAATATTTCCATTTAACCTTCATTCCGTTCACCTTACTATTCATCCCATTTTCTCGCTTTTTTGTAACTAGCTTTTTGGCTTAACACCTAAATGCATTGCTGCTACACCAAAAGTATAAGGTTTAATTTTTATTTTTTCTAACCCTGCTTTTTTGAAAAGATTTGCAAGTTCATTCATTCCTGGAAACGTGCTTGCACTTTCTTGTAACCAAGAATATTCTTTAAAGCTTTTAGCAAATATTTTCCCAAAAATCGGCATGATATATTTAAAATACGCTTTATACACATGTCTAACACCAAATGCAGTCGGTTGTGATGTTTCTAAACAGACCACAATACCTCCAGGCTTAACGACTCTTGTCATTTCCTTCAACACTGTATAATAATCTGGAACATTTCTTAAACCAAATCCAATTGTAACAACATCAAAATAGTTGTCCTCAAAAGGTAACTCCATAGCATTTCCATGAATTAATTTTACTTGTTCTAAGTGCATATTTTTAACTTTTTCTTCACCGATAGATAGCATATTTTTACTAAAGTCTAAACCTACTACTTCTCCATCTTTTCCAACTGTATTTGCAAGTGCAATTGTCCATTCACCAGTACCACAGCATACATCAAGCGCTTTCATACCTTTTTGAACATTCATAATTTTCATAGTTTGTTTACGCCAAGCAATATGTCGTCTAAAACTAATAATACCATTCATTGTATCATATTTATTGTAAATCTTTTCAAACACGTCATGTACGCGTTCTTCTTTTGATTGAGTCATATAAACCCCCACTAAACTAATTACGATTACTTCTATGTAGATTAATTTTGTAATTGTATTATTTTTGATAATTCTTCTTTTGTTTTAGCTAAATCAACAATCCCCATTATTCTTTGAAATTGCGTAATAAAATCAGAGCAGTTTTCAACTGATGATCGTTCGAATTCTTTTTTCAGTCTTGACATTAAACATTCTTGCTCAATATGCTTTATTGATTCTTCAGCTGATATAAATTTTGCAAAATGTACAAGTATAGTTGATTCGATTATAGTTATGCAGTTGAAAAGATCTTCTAAAGAACTAAATTGTTCGTGAACTAGATTGATCTTCTCTTCATTCATTTCCTTAACAGCATATGAAAGTTCTCGTATTAATCCAATTTCCCCAGTTTTAGATAGAGCATCGTAATATAGTCCACTATATAGGTCCCCTTCTAAAACGGTTAATTGTTTCTTTTCACGATCCATTGGTGTACCTTCATATGTTGATACCTTTTCATGTGTATCTAATGCAATTTGATGAATCATCAAGGCTTTACAATAATGCACAATTTTATCACTCGTAAAATTGTGTTCTTTTAATAAATTTATTAATAAAGTAACCTTTACATCATCAATGGTCGGTGCCTGAAGATGTTGATTTAAATATGGGTGTCTAATCGTATGTAATATTTGAGTGATTACTTCATTTTTTAACTCGTGAATACTATTCATTATTTCCATCCATTCCATTTATAACTGATTTTTTCATTATACCATAAGTAGTTTAGATGGTATAAGTTGATTACTCAATCAACTTGCATTATTTATAAATGAATATTTTAAAAAAAGCAGGACTCCCGGCTTTTTAGACTGCCTGTCAAACGCCCTGCTTTTTGCTTATTTGATTCTATTTAGTTGAATGAATCATTGCAAGGATTTCATTTCTTCCTTGCACATCCTCTTTAAGTGAGCCACGCACAGCAGTCGTAACAGTTTTTGAGCCTGGTTTTCTTACTCCACGCATAGACATACACATATGTTCTGCTTCTACAACTACCATTGCTCCATGTGGCTGTAGTACTTCCATAATAGCATCAACTACCGAGGCAGTAATACGCTCTTGTAGCTGAGGTCTTTTAGCTACTGTTTCTACAGTACGTGCTAATTTACTTAAACCAGTTACTCTACCATTTCTAGGTATGTACGCTACATGTGCAACTCCGTAAAATGGTAATAGATGATGCTCGCACATTGAATGGAATGGAATATCTTTAACAAGAACTAATTCTTCATGATCTTCACCAAATACTTTATGTAAATGAGCTTTTTCATCTTGGCGCATACCAGAGAATACTTCAGCATACATTTTCGCAACCCGTTTTGGCGTTTCGTAAATTCCTTCTCTATTTGGATCATCACCGATAGCTTCGAGAATTAGACGAACCGCTTGTTCAATTTTTTCTAAATTAACTTCATTCATTAATTGATCCCCCATGCTAAAAAAAATTCTAATATTCACTATCAGATTCGTTTTATTTTAACATAATTCTTTTTTTATAGGCAAAAAAAAGAAGGATACTTTCTTTTTTGACACCTAAACTCAAGCCTTTCTTTGTCCAAAATTATTTATTGGTCGCAAAAACAGAAGATTTTTTGGACTTTTTTAGCAAAAAAAGAAGGATGCTTTTATTAGCATCCTTCTTTTTCGCTTAAATTATGTAATTATTTTACTGCATCCTTAAGCGCTTTACCAGGTTTGAAAGCTGGAACTTTACTAGCTGCGATTTCGATTTCCTCGCCAGTTTGTGGATTACGTCCTTTACGAGCTGCACGCTCACGAACTTCAAAGTTACCAAATCCGATTAATTGTACTTTATCCCCGTTTTGTAACGCACCAAGAATTGATTCGAATACAGCGTCTACTGCTAAAGTAGCTTGTTTTTTAGTTAATTCACCAGCTTCAGCAACTGCATTGATTAAATCTGTTTTGTTCATGTCTTTCACCTCCTCCCAAAATTTTAGATGTTTCTTAATTTCATTTGTGACCAAAATTTTAAATTTTATACAACAAATTCCAATTAATTTCTTTGTCATGCCTTATATTATACGATTCTACGGCTTTTTTCAATATGTTTTATAAGAAAATGTTGGAATTACTCGAAAACAGGTGGTGATTTTTCTGAAAAATTCATTTTTCTTCTTCAATTTTCTTATAAGTACTTCTGAAAGTATGATGGTTACTGAATTAATCGGCATTTTTTTAATTTTTTTGATGATTTTTAATAAATTTATTTTTGTTGAATTTTGTCGAATAAAATTTATTTTTCTTTGCTAATTTTCTGTGATTTTTTAAAAATTTCATTTCACCAAATAAAATAGAGCTTTCAGATTTTTTAAAAATTAGTCTTTATATTTCGCTAAAACAAAAAAAATCAGATGGTTTTTACCACCTGATCAATTAATAATTAAAGGATAATTGCAATTAAGCCGCCACTTCCTTCGTTAATAATTCTTTCTAAAGTTTCCTTCAATTTATATCTTGCATTTTCTGGCATTAGTGAAAGTTTCGCTTGGATGCCTTCTCGTACGATTGAACTTAAAGAACGTCCGAATATATCTGAATTCCAAATTGATAATGGATTATCTTCAAAATCTTGCATTAAGTATTTAACAAGTTCTTCACTTTGTTTTTCAGTTCCGATGATTGGTTCAAACGTTGACTCAACATCAACTTTAATCATATGAATTGAAGGTGCTACTGCTTTTAATTTGACCCCAAATCTTGAACCATGGCGTATAATTTCTGGCTCATCTAAGCTCATATCTAAAAGCGAAGGTGCAGCAACTCCATAGCCGGTTTGTTTAACCATTCTTAAGGCATCTGCTACTTGATCATATTCTTGTTTAGCATGGGCGAAGTCTTGCATTAATTCTAATAGATGATCTTTACCGCGAATTTCTACTCCCACTACTTCTTTTAAGACTTGATCATATAACTCATCTGGTGCAGATAAATCAATTTCTGCAACCCCTTGCCCCATATCTATTCCAGCAAGTTGAGCATGTTCAATAAATTCATAATCACTAAATTGGCCAACTACATAATCTACATCTCTTAATCGCTTAATATCTTTAACTGTTTCTTGAATTGCTTCTTGGTAGCTTTGGCGTAGCCAGTGATTTTCTTTTAAAACTAATACCCAGCTAGGTAAGTTTACGTTCACTTCAAGGACTGGGAATTCGTATAAAGCTTCGCGAAGTACGTTCATTACATCTCCTTCGCGCATTGCTTCAACACTTAATGCGATGACAGGAATATCGTACTTTTCTGATAGTTCGTGTCTAAGTGCTTCTGTATTAGGATGATATGGCTGAGAAGAGTTAATTACCATAATGAAAGGCTTTCCAACTTCTTTTAATTCAGCAACTACTCGTTCCTCTGCTTCGATATAATCGTATCTAGCTATTTCTCCAATTGTGCCATCAGTTGTTACAACAACTCCAATTGTAGAATGCTCTTGAATAACTTTTCTTGTACCGATTTCTGCCGCTTCATTAAATGGAATTGGTTCTTCATACCAAGGAGTGCTAATCATTCTAGGACCATTTTCATCCTCATATCCTTTAGCCCCTGGCACACTATAACCAACGCAATCTACTAATCGAATATTTACATCTAACCCATCCGCTACATGAATTTTTACGCCTTGATTCGGAACGAATTTTGGTTCAGTAGTCATTATTGTTTTACCTGCAGCGCTTTGAGGTAATTCATCATGTGCTCTAGCACGATCAGCTTCATTTTGAATATTAGGGATTACAACAGCTTCCATAAAGCGTTTAATAAATGTTGATTTACCAGTACGCACAGCACCTACAACACCTAAGTAGATATCTCCTCCTGTGCGCTCGGCAATGTCTTTAAAAATATCTATCTTTTCCATGTGTTCCCCTCCCGATTTATCAATACATGGGAATAATTGACTTGAAGTAGTATACCTATGACAATATCATTCTATGATGTTGTCCTAGTGAGTTATGACAAGATTTTTTATTTTTTCTTTTTATTCACTTGGGATCAAATAAAATAATCCTTCGATAAAATGTATTCTTTTATCAAAGGATTATGATTTATATTATTTATTTTTGTTCTAAAAACACTGGTTGTCCATCTTTAATCGTATATGGAAGTGAGTATGCAGGCACGATTGGAGAGTCTTTTACTAAGATAGAACGAATATCTTCACCGAACTTATAATTTTTCGCTTCTTTTATTTTTGCATATAAATCAGTTGAATAGTCAACATAGAACTCCCCATCATTCCCCATGATAATTGGTAAGTTCTTATTGCTATAAGGACTGACTACGAACGGTTCTTCCTTGAAACCCATCTTTTTATAGTTTAATAGAAAAACACCATTAGCCAATGTTTTCTTGATTGGTGGGTATGTATGTTTATCTTTATAAACTTGTACTCTTAATGAAACATCTCTTAGTTTCTCTGCAATTCTAAGATCGACTAATTTAACAGTCGGATTCTTCTCTGCATCTACTAATACGTACTGGAAGATACCACCATTTTCATAAGAATTACCAGGTGCATCACTTAAATAACCAGGTGTTAACTTTGTAAAATCAATTGGATATTTAATATAAATAGGTGTATTCATATCCTTGTTTTTTATAGGTAACATTCCTGAATTGTTTTCCTTAAATTTATTAATGGCAGTTTGAACTGATTGCAATTGATCATCATATGGTACTTGATTTTGTGCAAGTTTATCTTGTGGATACAAACAGCCACTTAATAGACTTATAACAAAGCACATTAGAATGGAAAGAAATAGCTTTTTCATGTTAGTCCCCTTTATTCTCATTAACTAGGCCAGCTTAATACGATATATGTAATTAAAATCCCTGAAATAATTAAAGACATATACGCAATGAAAGCTGTAATCATTTTTAAAAATTTTATTTTTATTTTGTTTCTACTCAAGAAAATTAAAAATAATGATAAAAGCATTAATCCGATTCCTACAAAAGAAATAATTTCATTAATATGTGACAAGTTCATTATGTTCCCCCTATGTATTTTCTACCATTATTATAGTATCAAAATAATCACATGATTTGAATTAAAATCTTTTTAATCCTATTAAGACATTATCGACTTATTTAATGCTTACGTATACTTGTCTGCTATAAATTTATTTCCAGCTTCATAAAAAATCCATTAGAACATATTCACTAGTTACAACCTTTACAACCACCATCAAAATACCTCCTTGATAAAAACCAACCAAGGAGGATTTTAGGACCATTCACATATTTAAAGGGACAAAATAAAAAGAAAGAAAAAGTAAAAATATACTTCTTCTTTCTTCGAAGCAAACTGGGGCAATTGCTTCGTAATCATCCTCGACTAACACCCACCAGAATACATCCGGTATAAGTCATTCTATAGTATGCGAAAATGTATGATTATGCACTAAATACATCGCTGAAGAATAAGCCCAATTATTTTTGTTTAAACATATTTGTTAATGATTGAAAATCTAATGGCATATTATTTGTAACAATTGCTTGAACGATTTTGTCTTCTTTTTCCTTAGAAACTTGACGACCTGTCATCAATGCAATTTGACGAACTAGTTTTCTAACAGTTGCTTCATCTTTAAAGTTTGCATCTTTTACTGAATCAGCGACTTTAAAAATATCTGATTTGCTTACATTTGCTTTCTTTTCAATCTTATCGAAGAAACCATTTGGATTATTATTAGTCACCATTCAAACCTCCTTCTTTTCTATACAACATATGCTATGCAAAAAAAGAGAAATGGTGAAACGCCTATTTTAGTCCACAAAAGAAAAAGCACTAAAACAAAGTTTTAATGCTTTCAGACTGCCCGCCAAACGCTCGCTTTCTTCGTTACTTCGCCTGTCTGCGGTGCTCATTACCGTCAAAGGTAACTCCGCTCCTCACCAGGCTTCGCGCCTCGAAAGACAAGCGCTTGCAATCAGTCTGAAAATCAAGTATTTTGTACTTTGTCTACAAATTAAAAGCACTAAAACAAAGTTTTAATGCTTTTAATCTGATTATATTTACATAAATTATAAATTAATTACTCAGCAAGATCGCTTATATAATTTGAAGTACTTTCGCCCTCATGTTTTTTTACACGGGACATAAGTGCATCAACTGCTAATTTTGGATTTTTATTTTCAAATAATACTGCGTGTAATTCATTAACAATTGGCATCTCTACATTTACTTGTTTTGCTAATTGATATGCAGCCTTAGTCGTGCGAACACCTTCAACGACCATGCCCATATTATCTAATACTTCGTCTAAAGATTTGCCTTTCCCTAATAAATTACCAGCTCTCCAGTTACGGCTATGAACACTCGTACAAGTTACGATTAAGTCGCCCATTCCTGTTAAACCAGCAAAAGTTTGAGTATTAGCTCCCATAGCCTTACCTAAACGGATTATTTCTGCAAGTCCGCGTGTCATTAAAGCCGCCTTCGCGTTGTCGCCATATCCAAGTCCGTCAGTAATACCAGCAGCTAGAGCGATAATATTCTTTAATGCTCCACCAATTTCTACACCAATTACATCTTCGTTTGTGTATACACGGAAATAACCATTTGAGAATAATTCTTGTACAATTTCCGCATCTTCCATATTTTTAGATGCCGATGTTACAGTCGTTGGATGTCTTAAAGCAACTTCTTCAGCATGACTTGGACCTGATAATACAACTACTGATTTTAAGAATTTCGCTTTAATTTCTTCAGCGATCATTTCTGAAACACGCTTAGATGTGTCAGGCTCAATCCCTTTACTTGCATGGATTATTGTAACCTCGTTCGTTAATTCATTATTTAATTGTTGGCAAACTTCTCTTATTGCTTTAGTTGGAACAACAAGCAAAATATAGTTAGCTCCATTTATAGCTTCCTTTAAATTAACCGATGCCTTTAAATTTTGAGGTAAATTAATTTCTGGCAAGTATCTTTTATTAGTATGCTGTTCATTTATTTCATTGATTTGTTCGGATTTATTTCCCCATAAAGTAACCGTATGCCCATTATCTGATAAAACCATGGCTAAAGCAGTACCCCAACTACCTGCACCTAAAACAGCGATTTTTTCCAATTCAACACTCCCCTTCAAAAAGAATCCAAATTTTATATCGAATTAAGCTCGAGCACGACCGATAATCCTAATTGGAGATCCCTCAAAATCAAAAGCATCCCTAATACGATTTTCTAAGAAACGCTCATAACTAAAGTGAAGTAATTCAGGATCATTTACAAAAACAACAAATGTAGGTGGTTTAATTGCTACTTGAGTTGCATAATACACTCTTAATCTTTGTCCATTATGTGTTGGTGTTGGATTCATCGCAATTGCATCCATGATAACATCATTTAATACATTTGTTGGAACGCGTAAACTATGGCTTTCACATGCTTTATTAATCATTGGTAATAAAGTTTGAGTTCTTTTCTTCGTTTTAGCTGATAGGAATACAATTGGAGCATAATCTAAGAACTGGAAATGTGCTCGAATGTTTTCAATGAATTCATTCATCGTTTTTTCATCTTTTTCTACTGCATCCCATTTATTTACGACAATAACAACTGATCTACCTGCTTGATGTGCATATCCAGCAATTTTCTTATCTTGTTCGATAATACCTTCTTCACCATCTAATACGACTAAGACGACATCTGATCTTTCAATTGCACGTAAAGCACGTAATACGCTGTATTTTTCCGTACTTTCATATACTTTACCTTTTTTTCTCATACCAGCTGTATCGATAATGACATAGTCTTGGCCATCTTTTGAATAAGGTGTATCGACAGCATCACGAGTAGTTCCAGCAACATTACTTACAATTACACGTTCTTGACCTAATAATGCATTTACTAAAGAAGACTTCCCTACGTTTGGTCTACCAATTAAACTAAATTTAATTGTCTCTTCATCGTAATTTTCATCTTCTTGATCAGGGAAGTGTTTTACAACTTCATCAAGTAAATCACCCAGCCCTAAACCATGTGAACCTGAGATTGGAAATACTTCTCCAAATCCTAATGCATAAAAGTCGTAAATATCGCTTCTCATTTCAGGATTATCGACTTTATTAACTGCTAATACTACCGGTTTTTTTGTTTTATAAAGAATTTTAGCAACTTCCTCATCTGCCGCTGTAACACCTTCACGGCCATTTGTTAGAAAAATAATAACATCCGCTTCATCAATTGCGATTTCAGCTTGTTGACGAATTTGCTCTAAAAATGGCTCATCACCAATGTCAATTCCACCTGTATCGATTAAACTAAATTCTTGATTTAACCATTCTCCTGAACTGTAAATACGATCACGAGTAACCCCTGGAATATCTTCTACAATTGAAATTCTTTCTCCCACTATCCTATTAAAAATAGTTGATTTCCCTACATTTGGTCGTCCAACTATTGCAACTGTCGGTTTAGACATTTAATTCATCCTTCCTAGCATAACTATGTACCATTTAATCATCTAAATGAGTTTTAGTTTAGTTTTAAAAATTGATTTATTTAAATAACTTATCTATTTTAACAAAAAATATGAGAAAAGACCAATACACTTCAACTTTTTAGTAATTTTCTATTTTTGAGACTTAATTTTGATCCATAAATTACGATGAATTGAATTGCAGACAATAATAAAATGGACATAAATAACGTATCAAACCAATTCAAATCTCCAATTATATATTTAAAATTAATCGACTTAAACGTAATATAATTAAAAATGTCTCCCTGAATTAGACCAATCGTTATATAACGCATTTTTTCATAATAGGATTTACTTAAAAAGAAAGTAAGTAGTATTACTAAAAATGAACTAATTATCTTCTCATCAATAAAAAAACTTGCAGGATCATAAATCGAAAGCAGTGTAACTACACTAAATGTCATGCCTATAATCAGGCCTTTAAAGAAATGAACAATTTGTTCAATTAAATTTAATAAACTAATAAAGTAGCTTATGATAAAAATTATAATGATATATGAAAAATTTATATCAATTG
The DNA here is from genome assembly GCF_042887255.1 of Gottfriedia sp. NPDC057948. Taxonomy (NCBI): domain Bacteria; kingdom Bacillati; phylum Bacillota; class Bacilli; order Caryophanales; family Bacillaceae; genus Gottfriedia; species Gottfriedia sp. NPDC057948. Next base: position 338,072 of record NZ_JBHVPN010000004.1, on the reverse strand, counting down.
AAAATAGATCAATTGTGTAAGCTGAACAGCTGATTAATATAAGCACTCCCGCTAAATACAAGAAATTCTTCTTAGTTCGATCCCGATAAAGTAAAAGAATTAATACAATAATCCAAGAAGTAATGATAAATAGACTACCTTGCACACGAAAACCTCCTAATAGTACTAGTATGAACAATTCATATTTCAAAAATAATCAAATAGAAAAGAAAGTGTATAAGAAGTTGCATTTAAAACGAATCTATAAATGAGATTTTTATGGAGGTGAATCGAGTGGGAAAAGATCGTCAAGAAAAGAAACTTAAACAATCTAGAAGAGTTGAATCTGATCGAGATCAAAGCATTCATAACAAAGGTGCTACGCGTTTAGACACACCTGAAGAAGCAAGAGCAGAAAATCAACATAACTAAAGTACTCTAAATAAAAATCCTTCAGCAAATGGCTGAAGGATTTTTTATTATTTTTTAAATTTATTTAATTTATCACCAAGTAGTTCGCTTAATTGGAAACCACTTTCACTTGGCTGTACGTATTTAGCAATATCTTCTTGAAGTTCAGCTTCACCAGCTTCTTTAATGCTTAATGATAAGCGTTTTTCAGTAGGGTTGATATCTAAAACTTTAACTTTTACTTCTTGACCAACTGTTAGGACTTCGTTTGGATTTTTAATATGTTTATCAGCAATTTGAGAAACATGAACTAATCCTTCAATTCCATTTTGAACTTCTACAAATGCACCAAAGTTTGTAAGACGTTTTACAGTCCCTTCAACTACAGCCTCTGCTTTAATGCTTGGATTTAATTGATCCCATGGTCCTGGCTGAATTGCTTTCATTGATAAAGCAATACGGTTAGTATCTGTGTCAATTGAAAGAACTTGAACTTTTACAGTATCTCCTACAGCTACAATCTCTTCAGGCTTTGCAACTCGTTTATGAGACATTTGAGATACGTGGACTAATCCATCAACTCCACCAATATTTACAAACGCTCCGAAATTTGTTATTCTTTCTACTTTACCTTCAACAATTTGCCCAACCTTAATAGAAGAGTATGCTTGACGGCGATTTTCAACTTCATTTAATTGCTCAACAGCTTTATGAGATAGGATTACTCGATTTTTTTCGCGGTCTAGTTCTTCAATCACTACTTCAAGCGATTGACCAACATAGCTTCCTAAATCTTCAACGAATTTTTTTGAAACAAGTGAAGCCGGAATAAATCCACGAACACCTACGTCTGCAATTAGTCCACCATTTACTTGCTCTGTAACGATCACTTCAAAAACTTCTTTACTAGCTAATTTTCCTTCTAATTGTTCCCAAGCTTTAACTGAATCTACGGCACGTTTAGAAAAAACAACTGAATCTTCCTCAACTTTAATAACCTTTAATTCAATTTCTTGTCCAACAGTTAGCGCGTCACTTACATTTTCAATATGTACGTTTGAAATTTCTTTTATTGGAAGAATACCATCTGTTTTTCCACCGAAACCTACGATTGCTTGCTTATCTTCAATTTGTTCTACTACACATGAGATAATTTCTCCAACTTCTGGCATTACTTTTTCAACCATGTCATATTCCTCCTTATGTTTTAAAAATGGATAGACCAATTATGTATTATCCTCTTTTACCTTCTAATAAATAAGCAGAAAAGTCAAGAAATCTGATGACTAATTCTTCTAAATATTTTTTATTTTATCTTCAACAATCGTTAATATTTCATTTACAACATCATCAATGTTTTTAGAAGTAGTATCTAATGAGATTGCATCATCAGCTTTTTTCAATGGTGAAACTTCTCTTTCCGAGTCAATTCGGTCTCTTGTTGCTATTTCTATTTTCAATTGCTCAAAGTCACTTTCAAAACCGTTTTTGACATTTTCGATATGTCTTCTTTGAGCTCGTTCATCAACAGAAGCAATCATAAAGATCTTAACTTCTGCATCAATTAATACATGAGTCCCAATATCTCTACCATCCATTACAACCCCACCATTTACGGCATATCCACGTTGTAAATCTACCATTTTTTCACGAACTAAACTATGTTTTGCAACAAATGATACGTTTCTAGTTACTTCTGGTGTTCTTATTGGCTCAGAAACATCAACATCATCAATGAAAACTTTTTGAGTTCCTTCTTCTGGGATTAACTTAATCGCTATATTTGAAAGTAAGTTACTTAATTCCATCTCATTATTTACATCAATATCGTTTTGGATTGCTTTAAAGGTTAGAGCACGGTACATTGCACCAGTGTCGATATATACATATCCTAATTTTTTTGCAACAATTTTTGCAACTGTACTTTTACCAGCAGCTGCAGGTCCATCTATCGCTATACTAATTTTTTTACTCATATGTCCTCCTACATAAAAAAAGTGCTACTTTAATAGCAACCTTTAATCTTATCATGTCCTAAAAAAATAAAAACAAATAAAAATAAAGCAGGCTAGCCTGCTTTATTTTATATTACCATATGATTCCGATGAATTCATCTATTTACCAATATGATTATATACTTCTCTCGTTACGTCCTTAGCTTTTTGCGTAACGCCTTCATATAATTCAATTTTCGTTAAATAGACCGAAAGACTAGGGAATGATAAGACATATTGACTTATGACTAAACAAAATAATTGAATAATAATTAATTTAAATAGTATTCGTTCGATTCTTTTCATTTAAGATCATACCTTTTTTATTACCAGTATGATTAGATTCTATTAATTTTATACACAATTTTGAATTTAATTTTTAATTCATCTAAATTTTTTCAATAATAAAAAACAACCTTGTCAATTATTTACCAAATTTTCGTAAAAGGAGTAGAGTGATGTTGATTTCCCCTGCGGGGTCTCAGCCTTCCGCTTATCCCATAGGAGTCGAGCATCCCTCCATTCCAAACAACTAATTCATCAAAAAAAGTTTACAATAAAACAAAATATTTTTAAATTTTTAAGATTTTACAATTACTAAAGTTTGTTGACTATTATAAAACTGCTAAAACTAATTAACATTTAAAACCCTTAATAGTCCATCAAATAATGAAAATATATTATCAATGAGTTTCACTAATATACAATTGACCATTTGTATTTCAACTAAAAAAAACGTGCTATGCACGTTTTTCAAAAATGTATAAACAAGTAAGATTATTTAGAGAATCCTTCAAGAATATCATTCACTTCGGATGCTAACATAACAGTTAATTTAATTCTTGCCTTTTTACTATCATAATCTTTACCTAAAATTACACCTTTATTAACTAAATCATAGGCGCTTCCGTAATAATCATAAGTCGGATATACTTCGCCTTCTTCAGAACTTGTTGTGATGATTACTTTAATGCCATCATTTACAGCTTTTTCGATTTCTTCAGTCATATGTGGAGATACTTGTCCTCTTCCAACACCTTCAAGGACAATACCTTTAGCGCCATTTTCAACAGCTGCTTTAATTAAGTATCCTTTTGCTTCAATATAACATTTAATTATATCTACTTGAGGTAACTCACTTGTAATTTTGTATTTATCCTTTAATACCGGTTTTTGATAGATATGTACTTTATCGTTATCGATAATACCTAGGTATCCGAAGCCAAATACGTTAAAACCTTGAATATTAGATGCATGTTCTTTTTTTACATATCTTGCAGTAAAAATACGTTCATTAAAGACAACAACTGTACCTACGTTTCGAGTAGATTCGTCAGATGCAGTATAGATTGCATGTCTTAAATTGATAAAAGCATCGGTACCTAATTCACCTGGTGATCTTTGAGAGCCAGTAATAACAACTGGACGATCATCGTCAATTGTTAAATCTAAAAAATAAGCCGTTTCTTCTAACGTATCAGTTCCATGGGTAACGACAACCCCATCAATTGTTTCATCTTGATAATATTCTTCAATTTTATTCTTTAACAACATCCAATGTTCGAAGCCTATGTGCATACTTGGAACTTGGAAAAAAGAATCAACAATAACATTTATATCTTTTGGTAAATTAAGCATTTCTGCAATTTCTTGACCTGACAATGCCCCAGAATCTAATTTACCTGATTCTGCATTTGGTTTACTAGCAATCGTTCCACCCGTTGTTATTAATACTACTTTTTTCATTTTAGCACCTCATTTCACAAGAAATTATAACATTTTAAAATTCTTTTAGTAAACAGAAAACGGCTTGAAAATCTTTAATAAAAAAAACGTAGCATGGCTACGTTTAATTTTTTAAAATTATTTATTACTAACTAAGTGAGAAACGATTAAGTCACCGTGAAAACGGCCATTTTCTATAAAAATTTCGTTTGCATTGTTTCCAGCAGCAATTACCCCTGCAATAAAAATGCCTTCAATATTTGTTTCCATTGTTTCTGGGTTGAATAATGGTCTTCCTGTTAGATCATCTACTTTAACGCCCATACTTTTAATTAATGTATGATCAGGGTGGTAACCTGTCATGGCATAGACAAAGTCATTGTCAATCTCAACTATTTGTCCTTCTTTTTCGTATACTACTGATGATTCTTTTATTTCAAGTAAATTTGCGTTAAATTCCATTTTAATTGTTTCAGAACGGACAAGTGCCTCGAATTCTGGTAGTACCCATGGTTTAATACTTGGTGAATAAGAACTGCCTCTATAAAGTACAGTTACATCCGCTCCACACTTTTCTAGTTCTAGTGCTGCGTCCACACTTGAGTTTTTCCCACCAATAACGACAACCTTCTGATTAAAATGTTTATGACCTTCAAAAAAGTAATGGGATACTTTATTAAGTTGTTCACCAGGTGTTAATAAGTAGTTTGGTTGGTCATAATATCCAGTTGCTACAATAACAGCTTTGGCTTCATAACGTTTTTCGTCACCGTTAATTGTAACTGATTCGATGATAAAATCACTTTTCTTACTAACTGTTTTTACCTCTTCATAAGCATTAATTTTTATTCTATTTCGTTTAACAACATCACGGTAATATGCTAGAGCTTGGTGTTTTTTTGGTTTTCTACCTTCAATAATAAATGGAATATTTCCCACTTCTAATTTTTCACTTGTACTAAAAAATGTTTGATGAGTTGGAAAACGACTGAGAGTATGAACTATATTTCCTTTTTCAATAATTAATGCAGATATCCCCTTATTTTTTAATGCTAGATAAGCTGCAATACCACAGGGTCCTCCGCCAATGATTAGAACTTCAACTTTTTCCATTTGAAACATCTCCAATAAACTAGAGTCTTAATTATATTTACTATTACTATTTTACGTAAAATATTCAATTTGTCTAATAATAGCTAATCATAAAAAAACAAGATGGATATTCTCCACCTTGTTTTTATCAGCAAATATAATCTTATACCCAGCCTCTGAATCGGCTAGCTTCAGCCATTTTACGCGCACCAACCATATAAGCAGCTAATCGCATATTTACTTTTCTATTTACACTTGTTTCATAAATATTATTAAATGAACGTACCATAACTTTTTCTAATCGCTCTTCTACTTCTTCTTCAGTCCAGTAGTAACCTTGGTTATTCTGCACCCATTCAAAGTAAGAAACAGTTACGCCACCAGCACTAGCTAATACGTCTGGTACTAGTAAAATACCACGCTCTGTTAAAATCTTAGTAGCTTCAAGGGTTGTTGGTCCGTTAGCAGCTTCAACTACAATATTTGCTTTAATATTATGAGCATTATCTTTTGTAATTTGATTTTCAATCGCTGCTGGCACTAAGATATCACAATCTAATTCTAATAATTCTTTATTTGAAATTGTATTATTAAATAGTTTAGTAATTGTACCAAAACTATCTCTACGATCTAATAAATAATCAATGTCTAAGCCGTTAGGATCATGAAGTGCACCATAAGCATCAGAAATACCAATAACTTTTGCGCCAGCAGCATGCATAAATTTCGCTAAGAAGCTACCTGCATTACCAAATCCTTGGATAACAACTCGTGCACCTTCTAAGTTAATACCTCTACGCTTTGCTGCTTCACGAATTACAATCGTTACACCTTTAGCAGTAGCTGTTTCACGGCCGTGAGATCCACCTAATACTAATGGTTTACCAGTAATAAAACCAGGTGAGTTAAATTCATCTATTCTAGAATATTCATCCATCATCCAAGCCATGATTTGTGAGTTTGTAAATACGTCTGGAGCTGGAATATCTTTAGTTGGTCCTACGATTTGGCTAATTGCACGTACATAACCGCGGCTAAGTCTCTCTAACTCACGGAATGACATATCACGTGGATCACAAACGATTCCACCTTTACCTCCACCATATGGTAAATCTACAATTCCACATTTTAAGCTCATCCAGATTGAAAGGGCTTTAACTTCATTTTCTGTTACATTTGGATGGAAACGGATACCACCTTTTGTTGGTCCTACCGCATCATTATGTTGAGCTCTGTAACCAGTGAAAATTTTCACTTGTCCATCATCCATGCGAACTGGAATTTTTACAGTCATCATACGAACTGGTTCTTTTAAAAGTTCATACATTTCATTTGAATATCCTAATTTTTCTAACGCTTCTTTAATAACTACTTGTGTAGGCGCTAGTACGTCTAAATGTTCTTCTGTGTTGCTATTTTTCTCTGTAGATTTCTCGGCAACCATTGTAAACCCCCTAGAAATTTGAACTATGAAAAGATTCATTCATTCTGAAATTAGTATACAACTTTCCATCCCTTTTTGAAAGTTATAAACACATAGAAAACAAAATATAATATCCGTTTAATGTAAGCGTTTTCTAAGGTCATTATACTCCTATTTCCAAAATTTGAAAAGGAAAGAATATGAAGAAATACAATATATTAATAAAAAATTTACAAAAGTAAAACCTCTCGTAATAAATTACTGAGAGGCTTTATTTTTAACGAAATAAAAATGCAGTTGTTCAATAGCATTTTCTGAGATAAGTTCTTTACCATATTCAATAATACGGTAAATTGTTCTTGTGGAAGGATTACCATATTCAGCTAAGATCGCATAAAATGTTTCACGATCTAGTCTTCCAATTTCATTCTCCTCGAACTTTAAGTAAAACGTATTTTCAAAAGAGAATAATCTCCCACCTAAAGCATCACATGAAACCAATTTTTCAGAAAGTAGGATTAGATCATCTAAAGTAGAAAACTCGTACAATATATGTTCACTTTCATCTAGGATTACTTCCATCGAGATAAAATCGTCTTGAAATTCATCTTCCTCTTCTTCAATTTCATCGGATTTTGTTACAATTACAACCATTCCTTGAGCTTGAAGAGAGAAAACTTCAACGGATACTTTTCCATCTACTTCGAAACCTAGTTCTACGCTAGCTTCATGCATCATATCTTGAAAAAGCTGTTGAACTTTTGGCGCATTATACCATAAGTCTTCTTTTGTCAGACCACGTTCAGATAAATCATCAGATGTAAGAAAAACTTTTATTTTATTGTAGTTCAACCGTTCCAACCTCATGAACTAGCCTCCTTGCTGCATTTACCATAGTACAGTTTATGTTTTTATATAATTTTGGTGATTCTAAAGTCAAAATTCATTTATAATTAAAATTCTGCTTTAACCATTCATCCCAGTTCGATTGTTGACTACCAATATAAAATTCCTGTATGGAATCCATAATTGGGCTCTCACAAGTTGAAACTGCGTGTCCACCAATTCCGATAATGATATCAGGTTTAATTTTTTTAATTATGATGGCTAGATCAATTGTTTTCTTTAAATTTTCTCTTAAAGTACAGGTCATGATAAATCCAGCTGGATTCACTTCATTTATTACTTGTTCAACATCGTTTGAATCAATTGATGCTCCTAAATAAATTACTTGAAAACCGATTCTTCTTAAATAAATCGTAAAAATTAATAAACCTAATTCATGCTTTTCTTCTGGTCCACAAACTGCGATTAACTTTGGCAAATGTTTATTGTTAGGTGAATTTTGATAAATCATCCCTAATCTCGTTCTCAAAAAAGATGTTGCAAAATGTTCATGAGCACTTGTAATTTCACCATTACGACATTTATCACCGATTAATATAAAAACCTTAGAAATTATTTTAAATAATACTTTATCGACAGAAAAAAGACTAAAAGCGTCATTCACATAATTGTGGGCTTCACTTTCTTCAAAAGATAATAATGAAGAAACAATTCGATTTACTAGCGCATCTGATTGAAGATTTTCAGTAAGAGAGCTGTCATTTGACGACTTATGCTCTTTGGCTTCGTATAAATTAATTGCTTGTCCAATTGTAAACCCTTCATTAACTTTTTGAACGAGCCATTTTAAAATGTAAACATGTTCCTCTGTATAAAGTCGATGGCCAGCATCATTTCGTACAGGACTTATAATATTATATCTTCTTTCCCATGCTCTTAATGTGCCTGGTAAAATCCCAACAATGTTAGAAATTGCTTTAATATTGTACTTTCCTATTTGGGCCAATTTTCTTTCCTCCTGCATGTAAACAACAAACACCTATTTCATAACTTCAAAATTTAGAACTGTTATTGTGTTTTGTTTGCGAATTCCTTTATTGTTGTGTAGCTCCAAATATACCGTTTTCTGATTTCGATGTACATTTAATTGACTTCTTTCAAACAGATAAACTTGAATACTTTCAAAATTACTACTATGACTATCCGTGACTTCAGTATAGCTTGTTAATATACTAAGATCATCTTTATAACGCTCTTCAAGTGCAAAGTCTAAATGATCTCTCTTTGTTTTCACATCATCTAAACCAACAATCGAAAACTTCGTACCATATTCAGTTTCAAATGAAGCACTTTTATTTTCTAAAATTGTAACTTTACAATCTAGTAATAATGCATTTAGATCCCTATAATTGCCACTATAGTCAAAATCATTCCACAAAAAATAGACAGGAGCAATAGAAGATAAATAGTGAATGTTTTCATCCTTATATTTTTTTGACTTCTTTTTTGAGTAACCACTTAAAAGAATTAATGTATTATGATTGCAAATTTTTTCAATCTCACTCAATTTAAAAGGAATATCGCCTATATTTGGAATCCATATAAGCTGAATTGACTGTAATGAATCATCTAAATTCTTTATTTTAATTTTTTTATGTATAATTTCTAGCTTACTTTTTCGATTAATCAATAGAATAATTGCTACAATTACTAAGAATCCGATCAATGATATTATTTTTATTTTAATTTCCCCCTTGTAACTTAACCCTATAATAAAGTAAATGTCAGTAGTTTCTCTGATTTTACTTCATTCAAAAAATCAACTTAATTTATTTCTTTTTGTTTCTGTTCAAAGTGCTTTTTTTTATTATACAAAAACTAGTAGAAATTGAAAAATTTTAAACAACAAAAAAACTTATGTCCATTGATACAAAATGGGCATAAGTTTTTAATTTAAGTGAATTATGTTTTAATCGTTTTTAAAAGTCAATTTTCGTATGAGCAAAATAAGAGCATTAATCAATATTTAGTTTCAAAAAAATTGAAAAACAGATTTTCAATATTAGTGTTTAACTGCAGAATTTTCTATTTCATTCGTAACAGATACTAATCTTAGACCAAGCTCTTCAAATTTACGTAAAATTTTATCGATATTTTTATTATCATCTATTTTCAAGACAATTCTTCTTAATAAATGATCTTTTGAATCAAAAGTTACTAGCGAAATTATATTAATCCTAAAATGGTGAAGATACTCAAGTAATCTTGCTAATTGCCCTTCCTTCTCCATACTTGTCATTGAAATTCTTATTCCTCGACAGTCCTTTCCAAGTACTTCTTGAAAAATCTCAATTACGTCATATCTAATAACTAGTCCAACAAAATTTCTCTCATCATCAACTACCGCAATTGATGGATATTTTTTTAACGAATTCATTGTATCTTCATATGGCTCATCCGCTTTAACACAAATTGTTTGATGTGTTGCGATTTCGCCTATTTTTATCATCTTAATAAATTCTTCTTTTGGTAATTCATTATAAAAGCAACTTCTATAAATCTCTGCTTGAGAAATCATTCCAATATATTTATTACCCGCTAATACGGGTACACTATCAATTTGCTTTTCCAATAAAAGTTTCATTGCGCTTTCTACAGTATCATTTGATTGGACCGTTATGACTTGATGTTTTTGAAGCATTCGATGTTTTGCTAACACTCTTTAACACTCCCTTCACTCTATTTATAACATAGAAAGAAAGCATCCGATTAAAGAGAATTTGTCTAGATTTCGAATTTCAATTTCATTGGCTTTTATATATTACTTAACCTTATTTATCCACATCAACATTCAATGGGATTTTTAATATCTGGCCGGGCTTCACTTCGATCCCATTTAAATGATTTGCATCTTGAATAATTTCTTCTCCATCACGATTACCATAATATTTCATTGAAATAGTAAATAATGTTTCCCCTCTTTGAACTTCGTGATTAATCTCTTCTACACCTACAGTTTCACTTGAATCTGTTTGGGGTTTTATTATATTTTTTATCTCTTTTTTGATTGGAGCTTTTTTCTGTGATTCATTCTTTTTTTGTTTTTTTAAATGATCGGTAGCTGCTAATTCAACCTTTTCAAATTTATTTGAAGGAATGATTAAACTTCCTTTTTCAGTAAAAATTTTATCGTATTTACTATGTACAAATTTCACTACTCCAAATGGTAGCATGATAAAGATTATGACTAAAGCAGTGATTAAAGGATATTTTATTTTCCACCAAGGCCTTCGTTGATCCTCTTTTATTTTCATTGTTTCACTTCTTGGTGGTAGATTTAACAAATCAACGGCTTTATTTTGGTCATTTATTTTCTTATTTTTATTCTTTCGACTTAAGTAAGCTATACTATTAGTCTGAAGCTCATTTTTCATTCTTTGTCTTCACTTTCCAAACTAAATTTCATATACATTCCTAAAACATAATCTAAAATAAAATGTGCGATAAATACTATCACAATATTATTTGTTTTCAAATATAAGTAACCTAAGAAAAAACTTTCAATTAATACAATTGTAAGTAAAATTGGTTTTTTCACATATCGAAAATGAACTAAAGCGAATACCACTGATGCAATAATTAGTCCAAATTTAGCTTGAATAAATCCTCTAAAAAATAATTCTTCTGATAATGCGATTAAAATGCAAAGAATCGTCATTTCAGGGACTGAAAGTGACGTAAAGAATCTTTTATTAAATCCACCATCATCTAACAAACGCTCCGGAATCGTATAATTTAATAAAATATTAAATAGGACGAGTGAGCATCCAGCACCGAATCCATATAAATATGTTTTAAAACTTTTAAATAAATGTAAATCATCTATAAATTTTTCTGTACCAATAAAAAAAGCAATACATAAAATAGCGACTACTAAAATGATAAACTGCGTACCATATACGCTTTTCTTCAAATAGTTAACTGGAATTTCTTGACGGTTTAATTCGCTTTCCATATAGATTCCTCACAGCCCCAATTTATTTCTTAATTCTTGTTTCCATGAAAGTACTTTATCATTTTCATTTTTCTCATGATCAGTTGAACAATAGTCTTCAAACGATATACCACAAATATTACAGCAATTTTTTGGTCTCTGTACTAATATTTCATCAAAAAGTAAAAGATATTTTTCGCGATAACAAGTGGATGAAGCTAGAAAATCGATCATCGCTTTAAGTTTTAAATATTTTACTTTTTTTCGCTCCGAAATTAACTCTTTAATCGATTCTAATAAGTCATTATTTATTTTTTCTAAATGCAAGTTTTCATCTACGATTACATTAAATTTAACCATTTCAGAATGAAGCGTTGTCCACTGTATTTCACTAAATTGAAAAACTGCTTTCCAATTAGATACGAGCGTTTCAGTCAATTTGATCGGATTTTCTTCTATTCTTTTTAAATACGCTAGAAAAGACTCAACTTGATTTACAGAAAGGATTTCGTCATCAATAAGCCTTAGTGGTAATTCATGATCTTCTTCACAAACAATTAATATCGCAATACTTGGCTCACCATCTCGGCCGGCTCGTCCAATTTCTTGAAGATAATTCTCGATGTTTGAAGGATACTGATAATGAATAACAAACCTTACATTTGGCTTATTAATCCCCATACCAAAAGCACTTGTACAAACTATGATATCTATTTGATTTTGAATAAATTGTTGTTGAATTAAAATTCTTTGTTCATGTTCCATTCCACCATGATAATAAGCGACTTTGCAATTTAAATTTTCTCTTATGGTATGTGAAATTTTCTCGCAAGCAGCTCTTGTACCACAATAGACGATGCCTGGACCAGTTAATTTAGAAAGATGATCAGTTAAAGACTTCAGCTTTTCCATTTCCGAATCTACTTTTTCAACTTGAATTGCTATGTTCTCCCTGTTAACTGAATTGATATATTTTTGAACATGTTTTAACTGTAAAGTTTCGATTATTTCTTCCCGTACATTTTTGCTAGCTGTAGCGGTTAAAGCTAAAACCGTCGGATTATTTAATTTCCGCTTTATTTCCCCTAAAGTTTTATATTCTGGTCTAAAATCATGCCCCCACTGTGATATACAATGTGCCTCATCAACAACAAATAACGAGATCCTAGACGCAGAAAGCTTTTGTATTAAAAATTGATTTTGTAACATTTCAGGCGAAACAAAAATAAACTTATAGCTGCTTATATTATTAAATAAATATTTTTTTTGCTCAAAGCTTCTAAAGCTATTTAGCGCAATAACTCGTTTATCCCCAAATGCTTTAATCTGCTCTACTTGATCCTCCATAAGGGAAAGTAATGGTGAAACGATTACTACAACGCCTGGCAAAAGTAGCCCTGTTAATTGATATAATAATGATTTACCCCCACCTGTAGGGAGCATTGCTAAAACATCCTTCGAGTTTAACAAATCATTAATAATTTCTTTTTGGTTAATTCGAAAACTTGAATAACCGAATTTTTCGTATAGAAGTTTATTCAGGTCCATGTAGATCACCCATTCTTGCAAGAGTAATACGAATTTGAAAATATGTTACCTCATTTAATAAAGCTTCTTTAATAATTTTTAATTTCCTTGTGTTTAGTTCAATAATTTTATTTTTTATTAAAGTAAATTGCTTTGTTGTAATAAATTGATTAATTGGCAATAACTTATCACCTAAAACACACTCAACTATATGATCCTCTATTGTACTAATCTTTAACTTACGAATCTCAGCTATTTCTTGAATTGTTTTACCATCAGTAAATAATCGCTTCGTTTCAATAGAGGTATTCGTAATATTAGTACTCTTATCTCCATTTACAAATTTACTTAACAAAGGATAATTATTGTTTGGTACAACCAAAATAGTGATCATATGATGTAAAGTATTAATCGAATTGAGATAAATTTTTTCAACACTCACTTTGTGTTCTGATGCAATTTGCTCAAAAGTCATTCCATAAGCATTTGCTCCAGACAATCGTTTCACAAATAGTAATGCGTCTTCGTTACTTATATTTTCTAAAATTGTATGCAATTCTTTGTAAAATTGATTAACTAATTCGTTTTTATTCCCAGTATAATTAAGAATCTCATTTTTTACCCAATCTTGTATATCTTGATCTTGAATAACTGCCCTAAAATATTTTAAATTCATATTCAGATTGGAGACCGTTTGAAAAAACAATGAAAATCTTTTCCAAAATATCTTTTGAATACTAGAAAACCTTAGTCCGTTTATATATGTAAATTCCATAAACTGTATTTTTTGATTTGCTAAATAAGCTTGACCATTTTTATTTAACAAATAGATATTCTTATTTTCAGACTGACCTATATACCCCTTAACCTCTAACCCATTTATAATTTCATGCATATTCTGATGTGTAAGGAAATGAAAAAGTCCGAAAAATGATGTCACTTGATAAAAATGAGAATCTTGAATAATTTGAGCACTTTGTTTACCTTTTAATAAATACATTATACCTTGGATCGTTCGTTCACCATTATATCGATGAAGTAAAAAAAGGATGATTTCCTCCAATATTGATAGCTTAAACATCATAAACCTCTCAATTAAAATTATTCCATTAATATATTTAAATATTTTTCCGAATAATAATTAGTAGTACAAAAATATTTGTGCATTTTTTCTAAATAGTTTTTATTTCTTCTAGCTTATCATATGTATCAATAACCAAACCATTTTAAACATATAAAAATCATTATTTATTTTATTTGAGATTTCATCATTTCTCGTTTTTTTCAAAACCTTGTACAATTATATTGAAAAGTTTTGGAAACCGTTTTAAAATGTTTACAGGTACATTACAAAAATAGTATCTGTAACATAAACAGGGAATAATTTGGGAGGTCAATACAATGGCAAAATATACAATCGTTGATAAAGACACTTGTATCGCATGTGGCGCTTGTGGCGCAGCTGCACCTGATATCTATGACTATGATGATGAAGGGATCGCATACGTTACTCTAGATGATAACCAAGGAATCGTTGAAATTCCAGACGTTTTAGTTGATGACATGATGGATGCATTTGAAGGATGCCCAACAGACTCAATCAAAGTTGCTGACGAAGCATTCGATGGCGACGCTTTAAAATTCGAATAGTAAAAACTGCGGCGAAGTTATTTCGTCGCTTTTTTTATTTTTTCAAATGAAAACACGAGCTCAACATACCAGCTCGTGTTCTATAATCGTTCAAGGATTATCCACTTATAAGCATTAGGTTTCTCCTTTTTGATTCCATCGTATAGCTCATTGTGAATGAACCAGCTACTTGATTATCTTTATCGATTAAGTCAATCCTAGTTGATGATAAACCTTCTTTAACATCGACTAACTTAAATCCCCTATTCTTCGCTTCTTGTATAATTTCTGAATCACTTCTCGTATAAAATTCTGGACCTAATTCTTTTACTAAAATCGCCTTGGTCCATGAATCCTTTTGATTTAAAGTTTCTTGACCTTTCTTTGAGAATTGGTCATCGTTCATAATTAACTCCCCTATTGAATTTGATATTTAATTACTATTCCCATTTCATGATCAGTTCAACAAAACAGATGCCTTAGTTACATAAAGTGATTCACAATATCACATTTCAATTCGTACTTATAAAACCTTTTCCTAAAAAATGAAGACAGTGCACCCAAAGTCTTGATACAAATTATTTCCTTATTTTACATATTCAGAATTATCAAATAACTTGCTATAATAAATAAAACATCATGAGAGGATGAACAGCATGGAACAGATGACAATTACCGAGAAAAAGACGTTTTTAAACAAGTTATTAGAGAAAAAACAAGTAAAAAAAGACATCGAATTGATTTTACAATATCTCCTTGCTGTTGATGAAGTACTAGCAAACATCTCTTTTGTCGAAGATGCACAAAGTACACCAAATGGCATTGTCTTTAATTTTCGAAATGATAACTACTCATATCCTCAGTTTTCTTATTATGAAAATAATAAGAAGGTCGATTTGTCAACAGAAACGATTTACCATAAACTTCGACTACATGGGAAGGAAACAAAGTTTTATATTGAGTTGTTATTTGATGTGATGCCGATCGAGTACGCTTTGATCTTAGATATTAATCCGTTTTCGACGACTACCTTTGAACCCAACGAGGAACTACAAACAGAAATCGATGAGCTTCTATCATCTCTTATAGCTCAAACTACACACACACTTCTACTTCGTCAAATTGATAAAGCACTAGATGAGAGAGACGAACAACAATTTCTTTTGTTATCTTCTTTAGCTAATAAACTTAAACTAACAAATAAACCATCTATCATTCGATAGATGGTTCTCTTTTTTTAGATATTGATCTCTCTCTCATCCAAGAGACTCAAAAAACAAAAAAGTGTCTACCAAAAATTAGTAGACACTTTCATTTATTTATACGTTATGAACATTCATTCTTTGAGTTAACCAAACCTTTAATTTTGGGTAGATAACTAAGAATAAGATCATGATTAATAAACCTTTAATTGCATTAAATGGCATAATTGATGCAACAATTACTTCATTTGGTAGCTTAAAATTCATGAAATGTGCATATGCAGGTAATAACACGAAATAATTTAAAAGACTTAATATCCCAGTCATCACAACTGTACCAACGATTAATCCAAGAGTTAGCCCTTTTACTGAACGGTATTTTCTAAAGAAATACGATGCAGGTAAAATGTATAATACTCCCGCACTAAAATTAGCAAATTCTCCAATTGGTACACCAGTCATACTACCATTAATCACATAATGTAGGATGTTTTTTATTAACTCTATTCCTATTCCTGCTACTGGTCCAAAAACAATTGCTCCTATTAATGCTGGTACGTCACTAAAATCAATTGTAAGCCATACTGGAAATGCAGGAAGTGGAAAGTACAGCATCATGAGTACATAAGAAATACTGCTAAGCATTGCCACTATCACCATTTTATTTACTTTGTTGCGTTGTTGCATATTACCTCTCTCCTTTTTCCCGATCATATCAAGAAAAATGAAAGGTTCGCTTAAGTTGCGTTATTATTTGCACATATTATAATAAGTCCGAAATAAAAATGAAAAATAGTATAAAATTCTGCAAATAAAATAAAATCCCCTATTTTTTCGAAATAGGGGAGAATTTTCAGTACGCCAAATAAGCGTTCAAAAAGAAATAATTTTTTGAACTTGCGAACCTCCATCTTCTCCCATCCAGACTATACTGTCGGCTCTAGAATCGCACTAGATCCTGCCCAAAAAATCAGGCTCGCGGGCTTATAAGCAATGCTTAATTACCGCCGGTGGGGAATTTCGCCCCGCCCCGAAGATAGATCGTTTATTAAATTACAGTTTAATGTTACTAAATTAAATACAGTTTGTAAATAAAAATCTCTGGCTAAACATTTAAAGCATTACTTAGGTTTTCTTGACAAAACCTTACCAACGAATCATCCTTTTGATCATCCGCATATAACAACAGCACAACTGTTGTAAAGACGGCTCTAAACTGTGCTAGTTTTTTTGACACTTCCGATACATTACCATAAATCTCAAAAAACTTCCCTCTCATATCGTTCGGAATTAGACTATAAATAATTGATAAATCTAATTCACGATGTCCGATATGAGCATCACCCCAATCAATAATTCCTTTAAGTTGGTTTTGTTTATTGACGATCATATTCTTAAAATGTAAATCACCATGAACAAGTACTAATGGTGTCTCACTTTTTATTTCGACTAAGCTTTCAATATATTGATTAATTTTCTGTTCATCTTCAATTAGTTCCTTCTGTATTGCCTGTTGTATATATTTTTTAGCCTGAGGTTTACGGAAGTTTATATCTAATCTCTTCAACTCATCATACGGTAAATTAATATCATTTAATTCATCGAAATTTATTGAATGTAAATTTTTCAAGAAATTCGCGATTGGTTCAATCATTAAAATTCTCTCAGTCCTATTTAAATTAGTTGGAGGCTTTCCAGCAATAAAATTATATCCTAAAAATGGCCAAGGAAATAATTCAGATGGTTTTCCATCGAGTATTGGTACTGTAGTCTTCAATTCAAAATGATTAAATATAATTGGGAGTAATTTTCTTTCAACGTTTAAAATTGCTACAGCTATTTCTCTTCGCGGAAATCTTAGTAAAATTTCATCATTTAAACAAAAAACAGTATTATCAAATCCTTCGCCAATTTTTTTTATTACGTTTATTTTTATTTTAGGAAATTGTATCTTTACTATTTCTTTCGCTAATTCCTCTTCCATTACAATTGCTGGATCCCATATATTAGTCATTTTTTTCTCCTTAAATCAAAAATAGAACCTCACATATAAATGTACTTTACCAAATTTATTAGTAAATTACATTTAAAATAGAAGTTCTAAAAACAAATACTATTATTAAGGATTTGAAACTATTTTTAATTCATGAAAATTTTTATCTAATATAATATCCTTTAATTTTTCTCGATTTCCTCCGATAAATAAAAGGCCAATCGTTAAAACAAACACCACAATCAACAAACATCTCCTAAGAAAATCAAACATTATTTACCTCCCACCTGAAAATGTAAAAAGTGTTTAATCTGCCCAATAACTCGTGGACTATCAACTGGTAATTCAAAAAAAATTGGACTAAGCTACTTACTCATTTCAAACCTTTAACTCTTATGTATATTACTTAAGATGTACTTGAGCAAATCGAAAATGTAAACGACAAGAAGTACTTTTACTAATCATACACTCAATCATTCTATGATGGAAAAATCTTATTTATACAAAAAAAATAGCGATTGATTAGAAAAATTTAACTATTCAATCGCTATTTTTCTTATTTATTTTTTATCAGTTCGAAATACAATTGCTCCTCGCTCGTATTCTACATCCTTAATATTTAAACGTGTGTTGATTAACCTTGCAAGTGCAAAGAAATAATCAGATAATCGATTCAAATATAAAAATACTGGAAGATGAATATTTTCTTGCTTCATTAATGTTACGACCGTTCTTTCGGCACGTCTCGTTACCGCTCTTGCTTGATGAATGATTGCAGCAGGCTTTGACCCACCTGGTAAAATAAAACGTTGTAATGGGGGAGTTGCTTCCATATATTCATCGATTAATGTTTCAAGCTCTTCAACCATTTTCTCTGTCGTTTTAAAAGGGATGCTATCCTTTACTACTGCCAAATCTCCACCACAGTCAAATAGTTCATGTTGGATCTTTTGAAGTGAATTGTAAATATCTCTCGTATCTTGATGATCTAAATATGTCATTGCGTAACCAACGATTGTATTTACTTCGTCAATTGTCCCGTAAGACTCTACCCTTAAATCATCTTTGTCAACTCGTTTACCTACTAAGCTAGTCTGACCTTTATCCCCAGTTTTTGTATAAATTTTCATGAAAAATCTCTCCTTTTTTCAATTTTAATTTACAATACATTACTTTTATAAATAATGACTTTTTTATTTGTTTCGGGATTATCTAAAATTTGAAAAGATGTGTCATATAAACCTTTTAATAAATCTTCACTTAAAACTAAGTCTGTTTTTCCTTCGATATAAATTTTTCCGTCCTTTAATCCTATTAATCGATCACAGTAAAGACTTGCTAAATTCAAGTCATGAAAAACAGTTACGATCGTTTTATTCTCATGTTTTTGTAATTCCTTTAAAACATCTAAAATTTTAATTGTATGCATTAAATCTAAATGGTTACTTGGTTCGTCTAAAAAAATATATGGTGTTTCCTGAGCAAAGCATTGAGCAAGAAATACTCTTTGACGCTCACCACCACTAATTTCATTTATGAGGCTTTTTTCCATCTTCTTAGTACCAGTCATCATCATTGCATTATTGACTGCAGTTTCATCGATTGTGGACCAGCTAGGAAAAAAGGAAGACGAATGAGCAAGACGTCCAAGTTTAACTGTTTCTTTTACCTCATAAGAATATGTATAGGAATTTTGTTGTGATAAAACAGCAATCTTTTTTGCTATTTGTTTATTAGACATACTAGATACAAATTCTCCATCTAACATGACATTTCCTTTAGACGGTTTAAAAAGTCCACTAAGAATATTTAAAAACGTTGACTTTCCACTCCCATTTGGACCAATAATTCCTAGCCATTCTCCTTGATTAATAGAATAAGACAGTTCATCCAAATCAGTATGAATTCCATCATATGAATATGAGATATCTTGACATTTAATCATACTTTTCCCCTATTTCTTTTCAAAGATAGTAAAATTAATGCAAATATTGGAGCACCAATTAATGAAGTAATTACCCCGATTGGTAACTCTCTTGGGGCTAATACAACTCTTGATAATATGTCCGACCCGATTAAAAATATTGCGCCATTGATCATTGATAATGGAAGTAATTTTTTATGTAATGGCCCTACCAAAGTTCTAGTAAAATGCGGAACAACTAATCCCACAAATCCAATTGTTCCAGAAACAGCTACTGCTGCACCAGACAAAATACTACCAGTTAACAAAATTAAATAAGTGGATTTTTTTACATCAATTCCGATATGTTTTGCATTTGTGCTACCAAATGTCATCGCATCTAGCTGCCTATTTTGACTAAATAAAATTAAGAATGAAATGATTAAAAACGGTAATAAACTAAGAGAGTACTGAATGCCCCTCCCACCGATATTACCCATTAACCAGCCAATTACTGTACGTAATTCATTATTTGAAAACGTTATAAATAATGATAATAATGCAGAACAAAACGAACTTATTATAATGCCACCTAGTATGATTGTCTCTACATTAAGAGATGGATCTAGTTTTCGAACAAATAGTAATAATAAGATGAGTGTTCCAAATCCAAATAATATACTAACAACTGGCAAAGTAAAATAAGTTACAAAAGGTAAGCTTATTTGAAAAAATAAAACAACCACCGCTCCTACAGAGGCACCTGAAGAGACACCTAATGTAAAAGGATCAGCTAATGGATTTTTAAGTATTCCTTGAAATGCAACACCTGCCAACGAAAGGCTAGCACCGACTAATCCAGCTAACATTACCCTTGGCACTCGTATATTCATGACAATTGTTTGAATATCAGCTGGAACATAATCAGTTTTAAATAGAGCATCTGAAAAGCTAGAAATAATAGAAGAAAAGGGAATCGATGTAGACCCAATCGAAACCCCTAAAATAAATAAAAAAATTAATAAGATAATTGGAATTAAAAAGATTAAATATGTATTATTTATAAAGCTCTGGGTAAACCGCCTTTGCAATTGCTTCGACTCCCTCTGCAAGTCTTGGACCAGGTCTAGATGTTGTATCTGAATTAACATCATATACACGGTGATTTTTAATTGCGTTTACTGTTTGCCAGTTTTTTCTAGCCATTACAGTTTTTTCTAAATTTGGAACATAATATCCATAAGTAGTTAAAATCACATCAGGATTCGCTTTAATAGCTGATTCCTCACTATACTTAACCCAACCTTTTTCACTTTCAGCAACGTTTTTAGCATGAACAATCGAAAGCATTTCATCTAAGAACGTACCTTTACCTGCTGTATATATTTCTGGTGGTCCTGATATTTCAAGCCAAACCTTTGGATTTGTATTTGCTTTAGCTGTTTTTTTGCTAATTTCATCTAATTTTGTTTTCATACCAGTTACTACTTTTTTCGATTGCTCAGTTTTTCCCGTTATTTCTCCAACTTGTTGAATTGTATCATACACGTCTTTAATAGTTGCAGCATTTTTTACAACAAAAACATTGATCCCCGCTTGTTTGATCTGTTCTAAACCGTCAGCAGAAATTCCTAAACTTGATTCATGCGCTAAAACTAAATCTGGCTTTAATGAAATAATTTTTTCAACATTATAAGTCATATCGGCATTATTTCCGCCAACTTTATCAATTGATTTTACTTCTTTTGGATAATTGTCAAAATCCGTTACCCCTACTACATCCTTGCCATCACCAATAGAAAACAAGATTTCAGTATTACTTGGAATAAGTGATACGATTCTTTTAGGTGCCTCTTTAAAGCTAACTTCTTTGTTCGTTGCATCTTTTACAGTCATTGGAAAAGTTGCTTGTTCACTCTTACTTACATTCGATTTTTTTTGTGTCGTATCATTATTACAACCAAATAATCCTAAACACAATAACATAATGATAAAACTTGATAAAAACTTCTTCATTTAAATCCTCCTAATATTTTGGAAAGCATAAAAAAAACCCATTCATTTTGAACGGGGCTGAAACAACATATAAATACAAGAATTCTTGCAACTGCTGCTTCAAATTCTTACTCCCCGAAGAATTGAACAAGGATGAATTTAGCAGGTCTACTGACTTTGTTTCAACCTACTCCGACCTTCCCATTCTTAAAGAACAGTGGCTATTCGTTTCGTCCACATTACAGTTGCGGGGACAGTTCTGGATTATACCAGATTCCCTTTTAAGCAATACTTGCACTAAACTCATCAATATTTCATTAATTCAATCGTAAGATAAATTTGGTAAGAATTCAATTATTTTCTTTATATGTTTATTATTTTACTTATTTTTTTGTTTTTTGCGTGTTTAGCAGTGATATCTTCTGTAAACTTAAAAGTAATATGTTTTATATGAAACAAGATTACTCTACATCTTTTTCGTTCATTCGTAAATTATGCGGTATTTTAACTTTAAATGTCGTTCCCTGTCCTACTTCACTATAGACCTGAATCGATCCACCATGTGCTGTTACAATATTTTTAACGATTGATAAACCTAAACCCGTGCCACTTCTACCTCTTGTACGAGCTTTATCCGCTTTATAAAAACGTTCAAATACAAAAGGTAAATCTTCTTTTGAAATCCCTGCACCTGAATCAATAAAATTAAATGTAGTTGATCTTTCATTTTGATTTACTGAAACAATTATTCTTCCATTTTCATTTGTATGTCTTATTGCATTATCAATTAAATTTGTAAAAACCTGTTCCATCCGATCCTCATCTATGTAGATATTTAAATGCGGAATGTTGTCGATTTCTCCAAATAGTTTAATATTTTTTTCCTTTGATAAACCTTTAAACTTGCGTAAAATCCGATCTACAAATTGTACTAGAGGAACGAAGTCTCTATTTAGTTCAGTAAATCCGTTCTCCATTCTTGCTAAATCTAACAAATCATTTACTAATCGACCCATTCTAAGTGACTCATCATAGATGATTTGTGACAATTCTTGCATCTCTTCCTTGGATTCTGCTACACCATCAACAATCGCTTCGCTATAACCTTGTAATAAGGAAATAGGCGTTCGAAGTTCATGAGAAACATGCGCTATAAAATCTTTTCTCATCTTTTCTAAACGTCTTTGTTCTGTAACATCCCGAATCACCGCTACAACGCCTCTTATATTTGTTTGATTATAAAGAGGCGACATTAAAACTTGCCAATTGCCTTGATCGAAATTTAGTTCTATAAATTGCTTTTTCTCACTTTCGACAACTAATACAAATAAATCTAATAGTTCCTTCGTTAAAACAAGTGAAGAAGGTTCTTCAAATTGATCATCATTAAGCATTTTCAAAAAACGTTCAGCTGGTGGATTCGATGTCACGATTTGACCTTCTTTATCAATCGAAATTACACCATCTACCATACTTGTAATAATATTAGAAACTTTCTCCTTCTCTTGTTTTAATGCATTCATATTAAAATTTAATTGTTTACTCATCTTGTTAAATGAATACGCAAGTTCTCCAATTTCATCACTTGAATGGATTGGTACTTTCACATTAAAATTCCCTGAAGTCATACTACTTACAACTTCTTTCATCTTTCTAAGAGGAGCTGTAATTTTAGAAGAAAGAAAAAATGAGAAAAATGTTGTTAATACGATCCCAATCGATGCCGCGAGCAAGACAAAATTAGTCGTTTGGTGAATCATCACTTTTACAGGTTGTAATGTTTGGTATATAAATACAGCTCCATTTTTTGAGTTTGTATGTAATGGAGCACCTACAACTAATTTTTCTCTCTCACTATTTTCACCATAAACAAGT
This sequence comes from Gottfriedia sp. NPDC057948, assembly GCF_042887255.1. NCBI lineage: Bacteria > Bacillati > Bacillota > Bacilli > Caryophanales > Bacillaceae > Gottfriedia > Gottfriedia sp. NPDC057948. The sequence goes on along the minus strand of NZ_JBHVPN010000004.1, from coordinate 314,484 downwards.
CTTTTACTGACCTCTTTATGATCAGTTAACGTTTTATTTAAGATTTCATCATTTTTAATTTCTTTAAATGGTAGCTCCTGTATTCCATATGTATTATTTGAATACCATGGCTCTTGACCGTCAATAGAAATGATTACTCTTGAATATCTACTAACAATATTATTTGATAAATACTCAATATCGGAGAGTGGTTGACCATTTTCTATTAACTGTGCAATTTTTGTGGCATCATCCTTCATATTTTGTACTTGAAGGTCAATATAAAATTTTTCAAAAAATCCTATTAAGACAAAGGTCAAGAATGATAATACAAGAGAGACTAGTAAGATAATTGTCAGCCAAAGCTTTCCAACTAAACTTCTTACGATCATTACTCCTGACCTACTTCAAATTTATAACCGACACCCCAAACAGTGACGATCATTTTCGCAGCATCCTCAGAGCTTTTACTCAGTTTTTCTCGGAGACGTTTAACATGTGTGTCTACTGTACGTAAATCTCCGAAAAAATCATATTGCCAAACTGATTTTAATAATGTTTCACGATCAAATACTTTGTCAGGTGCCTTAGCTAAAAACAACAGTAGTTCGTATTCTTTTGGCGTTAAACTGATCTCTTCCCCTTCAACAATTACTTTATGCGCGTCATTATCAATCGTTAGATGCGGAAACACAACGATATCCTTCGCTGAAGAATTGTCTGAAGTAAATACTGGTACAGGGGAAGAACGTCTTAATAGAGCTTTAACTCGAAGAACGACTTCACGCGGACTAAATGGTTTTACGATATAATCATCTGTCCCTACTTCAAAACCTTGAACACGGTTTGTTTCTTCCCCTTTTGCCGTTAACATGATCACAGGAGTTGTTTTTGTTTTTCGTAATTCCCTACAAACTTCAATTCCATCAATTTTAGGCATCATCAAATCTAATACGATTAAGGAATATTCATTCTTCAATGCTAAATTTAAAGCATCCTCGCCGTTTTCAGCCTCATCAATACTATAACCATCACGTTCCAAATACATTTTTAATAATCGTCTAATACGATCTTCATCATCTGCTATTAATATTTTTATATTTTGATCCATAATTTCGACCCCCTCTTCATAATTCTACATAATAAAAATTGTATATTCTAGTATAATTTGTGAACATTTTTACATAATTCTTAGAAATTATTATTTCCATAAAATAGTGAAAAAAAACTAGGAAGTATGTGTACCATTTCTAGTGAACCAAATTTTAATTCATGTAGATCGAAAATATAAATTAGAAAAAAAGCCCTATAAAGGAAAGTTTATCCTTTACAGGGCTTTTTATTAATTACGCATAAGAGTGTAAGCCTGCAATGATTAAGTTAACAGCAATTAAGTTAAACATAATAATCGCAAATCCTAGTACGGCTAACCAAGCAGACTTTTCACCTTGCCAATTTCGTTTGAAACGCAGATGTAAGAATACTGCATAGAATAACCATGTTATTAATGCCCAATCTTCTTTTGGGTCCCAGCTCCAAAACTTTGTCCAAGCAATTTGAGCCCAAATCATAGCAAAGATTAGTCCGCCAAGTGTAAATACCGGAAAGCCAATTGCTACAGCACGGTATCCGATTTCATCTAATAATTCACTATCTACTTTTTGTACAAAAGGCTGTAAAAATGCACCAATTCGTTTTCTTAAAATTAAACGGATGATTGCATATAAAGCTGCTCCGGCAAAAACTGACCAAATTACAGTGTTCAATTTTTTAGCATTAACCATAGCTGGCATTTCAGCAAGGGCTTCAAATCGATCTTTTGTAGTCAATTCACCTTTATGTGGACCAACAAGTGATGGAAGATTATAGACCATTTCTTCTTGTACTTTATCTTTATTAATCCAATTATATTTTGCTTCGTATCCAGATGCAGTAAATGCTGTTGAAATAACAACGAAACCAACAACAGTTACTAAGAAATATAAAACTGCTTCTAGCCAAAATGTTTTCTTTGTTGATACTTTTTGATCAATATTTTTAATTAAATAAATTAGTCCTGTTATAAAACTAATTGCTAAAATAGCTTCCCCTAAAGCTGCTGTCGTTACATGGATATGTAACCAGTAGCTTTTTAAAGATGGAACTAATGGTTTGATTTCATGTGGAAATACTGATGCATAAGCAATGATGATTATTGACAATGGTAATGCGAATAATCCAATTATATTTAAACGATACATAAAATAAATCATGATAAACGCAAAAATTAACATCATGCCAAAGAATGTAATAAATTCAAATAGATTACTTACAGGTGCATGCCCAGCTGCAATCCATCTTAAAATAAAATAAGTAATTTGAGACAAGAATCCAATTAATGTAACTGTAATTCCAATTGTACCCCATCTATTTGGACCATTATCATTTGTTTTCAAAGAGCCACCAAAAAAGAAAGTAGCTACAATATAACAAATAAACGCGATAAATAAAAAATTACTACTTAGCTCGTACATATTTTCCCCCTAGTTAAACACTATTCATTAGCTTGTTGATCAATCGGCAATTCTATTTTTGTGTCTTTAAACACTTTCTTTAATTCCATCTTTAAACCATAATAGTTTTTATTTGTAAATGCCGCAACCCAAACTTCCCCATCTTGATTTTGGATCCAAACACGTCGGTGATACCAATACATCCCTTGAATTACACCGATCATAAAGATTGCTCCTCCAAGTCCAAGTAACCAAAGAGTTAAATCTTTACGTACTGTTAAACCTGTTGAATCTTTTGTTTCAATACCTGCAAATGACATTTTATATTTGTTTTCACCATTTGGTTCAATATTTTGTTTGATCGCAACGAATGCTACTTCACCTTTTGGTGTTTTTGGAGTAGTCATTTTAAATACAAACGCTGGATTGTTCGGTTTTCTCGTTTTTGTATCAGGTTGACCATCAGAGTTAAAATAGAAATCAGGAAAATAATTTTTAAGTTCTACTTTATATCCATTTTTCAAGTCATATACTTCTTTAGGATTTTGTAAATCTACTGTTATTGGCCCTAATTTTTCACCTGTTTGTTTATTTTGTAATGTAAATAAAAATGCACTAAATTCACCAATTCGATAATCTACTTGATATAGAGCGAAGTTTTGGAACTTTAGAGGTTCATTAACTTTAATACTATAATCTTTTACTTTTTTAAGTTTTGGATCTTCTCCTGGTATTAAATTTCCTTCGCGTTTATACAACGTCACATCAGCTTGATAGTTTTTAGGAATCTTATCATTTCCAAAGCGCTCAATCGCTTTTTTATAAACTTTACCCTCTTTATCTTTATCATACGTTTCCATATGGAAATCATTTAATTTAATATAATAGTTTTGGTTTGTACCTACGACAGGTTTTAATTCGCCTTCTTGAACCCAAAGAGCTTTATCCATATACATACCTGGTACATATCTCATCATTACCCCAATAAGGAACATAATTAACCCTATATGGTTTACATATGGACCCCAACGAGAGAAACGTCCTTTTTCCGCTAAGATATTGCCGTTTTCTTCACGAATTTTATAACCTCTTTTACGCAAGTTAACTTTAGCTTTTTCTATTTCGTCTGGAATCTGTTCAACTCTACTAATTCCAAACATTTTTTGTCTTTTTAAAAAGTTTGGATGTCTAGTAACAGTTTGTTTGTTTAGAGCTTTATAGAGTGGTAAAATTCGATCTAAACTACAGATTACTAGTGATATCCCAATCGATGCAACAAGTAACATGAACCACCAAGAGTTAAACGTATTATCCAAACCAATTGCATCGTATATTTTACCAAAGATTCCATATTCATCTTGATAATACGTTGCAGGATTCGCAGTAGGCGGTAGTAACTCTCTTTGCGGAAAAATAGTACCTAATGCTGATGCTACTAGCGTAATTAGAATGATTACAACAGCTACTTTTACAGATGAAAAAAACGTCCATATTTTATCTATATAAGTTTGATTATTAACGATTGATCTTCTAGCAGTCCCTTCATAGCGCATATCAAGTAATTCGGTTGCTTTTTCATCTTGAGGTTTACCACATGACTCACATATTATAGTACCTACATGATTAAGATGACCACATTCACATTTAAAAGTCTCCATTTTATTTCCCCTTACTAATGTACACTCATCATTTTGGTAATATTTCTTTAATATAACTTTCAAAAGAATTCGGTGTCATTTGACCAGTTACGATTCTCTTTATTGTCCCATCCGGACTTACAAAAAACGTAGTTGGTAAAGGGTTAACACCATATATATTTAAAACCTCTTGATCTTTATCTATTCCGACTGGAAAATTAAGTTTATAATCGCTTACAAATCTTTTTACTGAAAATTTCGATTCATCTGCGTTCATTGCAAGTAACTCGATCCCTTTTCCTTTATATTTCGAATAGATTTCATTCATAAAAGGCATTTCTCGCTTACATGGCTCACACCAAGTACCCCAAAAATTAACAATTACGCCTTTTCCTTTTTCACCTGAAAGAGTATAGCTTTTACCAGTATTCAGCTCCGTCATAGCAAAGTTTGGTGCTTTACTTCCTTTAGTAATAACTTCATCTTTCTTAAAAAAATTTATGTAAAAAGTATAACCAATTGCACAAACCAAAACTAATAAGATAATTGTTCGAATTAACGTTCTATTTTTCTTCATATATACAGTTCCTCCCATATGATAGAATATCATTATTTCCTATTCTTGAATAGAAATTTGATACGTTTCAAAAAAGACTAAATTTTCAATCTTTTATCCAAAAATATTCAATGTTTCAAGCAAAGAAAAAACTCGGTATTTACCGAGTCGTAGTGGAAATAATAGGGTATCAGACTGAATTAAAACACAGTTTCTAAAAATGTTAACCGGATTATAAATAAGTACGATTAATAAGTAGGGTAACTAAATAAGAAAACAGTGATCAATAGTCTGACTTATCATTAGCGTGGCTTTGCTGTAGCCATTGCTCTTAGTTTTTTCACTTCATGAGGTGATAGTTCTCTTGCATCACCAGGAGTTAATCCAGTCAAATCTAAAAACGCATATCGTTCACGTTTTAACTTCATAACAGGTGTACCAATCGCCTCAAGCATTCTCTTAACTTGACGGTTTCTACCTTCATGAATGATCAGTCTTATAATTGCAGTATTTTTGCCTTTATCAAGTGAAATCATTTTAACTTGAGCTGGGGCAGTTTTCCCATCCTCAAGTACAATTCCTCTTTCTAATTTGCGTAACTGCTCTTTAGTTGGAATCCCTTTTACTTTTGCAATATATTCTTTATCTATTTCATATTTTGGATGTTGAAGTAGATTTGAAAATTCTCCATCATTTGTTAATAGAATGATACCTGATGTATCAAAATCCAATCTACCAATTGGATAAATACGTTGTTTAATCATTGGAAAAAAGTCCGTTACAACTTTTCTATCTTTATCATCTGAAACACTTGAAATCACACCTGATGGTTTATATAAAAGGAAGTAAACTGGTTCCTCTTTATCAATCGGAATCTCTCCCACTTCAACACGATCGTTACCACTTACTTTTACACCTAACTCAGTAACAACCTGACCATTTACCTTCACTTTTCCTTCTTTAATTAACTCTTCTGCTTTACGACGAGAAGCAATTCCCGCTCTAGCAATAACTTTTTGTAATCTTTCCATTCGATCATTTCACCTCTTCAACCATCATACAGATTTATACAATTGAAAACAAGTGGCAGCTACAAGGTTTTTTGTGAATAAAGTGCGTTAAACACCAAATCTAAACCATAATTTCATTTTTCAAGTCGTGCCCCATCATCATTCTTCGCCTTAATCCCTTGTTCCTTTATTCATTCTCTCAATATCATATTTTCTGGAAATCTATCATATAATTTACTAGATTTGCAGAAATGAGGTAATAGATATGAATTTAACTTTAAAACACTCCTCAGCCTTTGACCGTTCTAAAATTATTACGCCAGGTAGTGTGCTTATTACTAAAAAGAATGAAACAATCTATCTGCTTGTTTATGAAGAAAATGAAGACGATTTTCCATATGTACTTGTCTCATTATCCGATGCAAGACTAGTCCAAAATTATGACATTATGCCAACCCTAGGAGATATTGAAGATTGGATTGGTGAAGTCACAATGGTAACTCAAAAAAACAAACTATCTATTACAATTCAAGCAAATTACTAGTTTGCTGTTTAATCTATTAAAAACCCGTCAATAATATAATAAGTAAAATGAAAAAGGAGCTTACTATATGAATTATTCTTTTAATCCAGCAGTAAAATATAATTCAGTTGGTTCGTTTAAATTAGGCGATGTATTTTTCACTTCCGATAAACCTTCAAAAGCATACAAATTAATCTATGACTCTACAGAAACAAACTTCCCTTATATTTTATTATGCTTAGATGATGCCATTTCGATTCAAAGCTTTGATGATATTCCAACAATTGAAGATATTGAAGAGAATATTGGAGAAATTAAATTCACCGTTCCAAAAGAGAAATTACTTCTTGTGATCAATTAAAAATAAACGTCATAAATCAGTTAATCAAAAACGCCATCAAAATTAGGATGACGTTTTTTCATTTTTTTGAAAAACTCTCCTGCATGAGTTTTATTACTACGGGATGCACAATTTCATTTGGGCGAGATACCTGTTTATCTTTTTTAATTGATATTATTTTGATTTGTTCATTTCACCATTCAATTTACTATTAATCATCGAGATTCTTGCTGGTTTCACTCAAATTTATTAATGATTCGTGATCTTATTTGCAGTTCACGTTATTTTAATTGCAGTTTTGACTTTTTTATTTGCTGATCCGCCATTTTTTATTGCAGGATGAGCTTTTTTATTTGCACTCTACAATTTTCTTTATTCCAACAATATAAAAAACGTCATCCATTAAGATGACGTTTTTCACGATTAAGCAAATACGCTTTCCAACGTTTCGTCTGTTTGTTCGCTCCAATATTTCAACCATTTTTTTGCGCCTTCAAGGTCATGAAGTTTTGCTTGGCCGCATTGAAGCTCATTTGCAGCAGGTACTTCTTCAACTTGTTGTCCTAGTTCAGCTGTTTTACGTAATAATGTAATTACTTCTGAAATTGAAGGTGTACCAGCAATGATTAAATAAAATCCTGTCTGGCATCCCATTGGTGATAAATCAATAATTTTAAAAGGGTCACCCGCAGGTACTGCTTCACGAACGTTTAAAGCTAATAAATGTTCTAAAGTGTGAATTGTATCTGGCTTCATTGCTTGCTTATTTGGCTGGCAGAAACGTATATCATATTTTGTAACGACTCCGTCTGTACCAACTGCATGAGTACCGCAGTGTCTAACGTAAGGAGCAACAACTTTTGTGTGATCTAATTCAAAACTTTCAACTGATGGCATATTTTATTTCCTCCTAAATTACATCTCTCTATTTTTTTGTAGCCTCAACGATCCATACAAAATCATTATATTGTTCGAATTTTACATCAAATCCATTTTTTTCAAAATGTGAACGAACAACTGGAATTAATGGATAATATTCTCTAATTAAATCATCTCTTAGATTGATATAATTTGCATTTTCTGCTTTTGTAATTTCATTCTTATAATCGTTTTCTGTTAGAAACATTGTATCCGCAAATACGATTTTCCCATTTGAGTTCAATAATGAGCTATATATTTTAATAGCTTCATATTTTTCTTGATCAGTTAAATGATGAAAAACGTATGAACTTACAATTGTATCGATCCCGACCTGTGGTTTAGGAAAATCAATTAAATCTCCATCGTGAATCGTAATATTCTCGCCTAATTTCTTTGAGGCAATAATTCTCATCTCAGGAGATGGTTCGATAGGAAATACAGTTTTTCCTTTATCAAGAAGTAACTTTGTTAAATTCCCTGTACCAATACCAAATTCAAGGACGCTGTTTCCACTTCTATTAACAATTTCATTCAGTATTTCATCATAACGTCGAAATGCTTCTTTATATTCTGGGTCATGGCCTTCAACAAAAGAATCGTAACTTTCTGCCCAACCTGTAAAAACATCTAAAAACTCTCTACCCATTTATCTCACCTTTGATGTTTGAAATATTAATGCTTGTTCTAGGTCTTCAATTAAATCTTCTAGATCTTCTAGACCAACTGATAATCGAATTAATTCATCAGAAATTCCTGATGCAATTCGTTTTTCCCTTGGTATTGAAGCATGCGTCATTTTTGACGGGATACCTACAAGACTTTCAACTGCGCCTAAACTTTCAGCTAATGTAAACCACTTTAATTTACCTACAAATTCTTCCGGATCTAATCCTTCTTTTAATTCAAAAGATAACATGCCACCAAATCCACTGCTTTGTTGTTTTGCTAATTCATGATTTGGATGTGTGGATAATCCAGGATAGAATACTTTATTTACATTTGGATGGTTCGATAAGAACGTCACAATTTCATGCGTATTTCTTTCATGCTCTTCCATTCTTATTCCAAGTGTTTTAATACCACGTTGTAATAACCAACTATCGTTTGGTCCTAAAACTCCACCAATCGAGTTTTGATAAAACGCTAATTCTTCAGCTAACTCTTCTTTATTCGTTACAACAATTCCTGCTACTACGTCACTATGTCCTCCAAGGTACTTAGTTCCACTATGAACAACAATATCAGCACCTAGTGTAAGTGGTTGTTGCCAGTATGGAGTAGCAAAAGTATTATCTACAACCGTTAATAAGTCATATTCATTTGCAAGTTTTGCAATTGCTTTAATATCAGTAATTTTTAATAATGGATTACTAGGTGACTCAATAAAAATTGCTTTTGTATTTGGTGAAATAACATTTTCAACTAATGTAATATTACTTGTATCAACAAATGTGGCTGTTATACCTAAATTTGATAATACTCTTGTAAGTAATCGGTAAGTACCACCATAAACATCATCGCCGACTACGATATGGTCACCAGTCTTGAATAAACTAAACACAGTATGAATAGCTGCCATTCCAGACGCAAATGCAAAACCTGCAACACCGTGTTCAATATCTTTCATTAACTCTTCAAGAGCATGTCGTGTCGGATTGCCTGTTCTGGAATATTCAAATCCCCTATGTTTGCCAACAGCATCTTGTTTATACGTACTAGTTTGATAAATCGGAACACTAACCGCACCAGTTGCTTCATCTCTACTAATTCCCCCGTGTATTAACGCCGTCTTTTTCTTCATATTTTATCCCTCACTATATATGTTTTTACTTAAGTATCTTTCACTACTATCTGGGAAAATCGTTACGATTGTACTCCCTAGTTTTGCTTTTTTTGCTTCTAATAAACTTGCATATAACGCAGCTCCTGAGGAACTGCCAACTAAAAGTCCTTCTTTCGTTGCTAGTTCTTTTACTAAACGAAATGCATCTGAATCAAGTACTGTGTGAATATCATCAAATAAGTTTGTATCTACAAAGGCAGGAATGAATTCCATTCCAATTCCTTCAGTATCATGTGAACCTGGCTTTCCACCATTTAAGATTGATCCTTCTGGTTCAACAATAACTGTTTTTACATTTTGTAATTTATCTTTTAAATACTGAGCTGTTCCAGTAAAAGTTCCTCCACTACCAGCTCCAGCAACAAATACATCTATTTTTCCATCGAGTTGGTCAACTAACTCTGGACCTAATGTTTTGTAATAAGTTCTTGGATTTGCTTCATTACTAAATTGTGAAGGCACAAATGAATTCGGTATTTCTTTTGATAGTTCATTTGCTTTTTTAATTGCACCTGTCATTCCATCTTCTGTAGGGGTGTTCACAATTTTTGCTCCAAGTGCTTTCATTAACGTTTGTTTTTCAATACTGAATTTTTCAGGAACAACAAATATCACATTTACGTCATATTTTATAGCTGCTAGCGCTAAACCAATTCCTGTATTTCCGGCGGTTGGTTCAATTACTGTCCCACCTTTTTCTAATTTACCTTCATTAAGTGCACTTTCTAATAATTCCATTCCAAGTCGATCTTTTACACTTCCTCCTGGGTTACAGAATTCTAGTTTTGCAAATAGTCTTGTTCCTTTTGGTAAAGGGAATGTTGTAATTTCAAGCAATGGTGTTGATCCGATCAGCTCGTGTACTGATTTTACAACTTTCATAATTTCAAGCTCCTTTATGTCACAAAAAGGTTAGTTTCTTCCAATCCATTATATGCAACATGGGTAAAATTGAATGTTGTCTTAATACCAACTATTCTTAGTGGTATTATAAGATATTAATTTTAAATGCGCAATAAAAAAGTACTTTTATCCTAAAATAAAAGTACTTTTTTATTCGTATGGGTTTGGTTAAGAAAAGAACATCGTTACAAAAATGATTGAAAAAATAATACTGATTGCATCTGCGATTAATCCTACTTTTAATGCATCACCCATTTTACGAATACCTACCGCTCCAAAATACACCGTTAGAACATATAGCGTTGTATCTGTACTTCCTTGCATAGTTGAAGCTAGTCTTCCGATAAATGAATCCGGTCCATATGTTTTAATTAAATCCGATGTAATACCTAAAGCAGCCGAACCGGAAATAGGTCGAATAATTGCCAGCGGAAAAACTTCTGCAGGAATACCTAGTGAACTTAATAACGGGCGCATGAGTTCTACACAAAACTCTAGAGCACCTGAAGCTCTAAAGATCGAGATGGATACTAGCATACCTACTAAAAATGGGATTAATTGCACAGCAATTGTTACACCTTCTTTTCCACCTTCTACAAAAGATTCATACGTCGGTACCTTTTTCCAAGTTCCATGAATTAAAATGACAGCGATAATAAATGGAATGATATAAAGTGAGATCGTATTCATATATCCCATTTATTTTCTCCCCTTTCGATTTCGCCTACTTGCAAAAAAACTATTTACCGCGAGTCCCCCAATAAATGAAACGACCTGTGCAAGTATAGTAACACCTACTATTTCAGTCGGATTTGAAGAATGATAAGACATTCTAACTCCTATGACAGTTGTAGGAATTAACGTGATTGCACTTGTATTTAACGTTAAAAATGTAATCATGTCATCACTTGCTTCATTACTATTTCTATTTAAAACTTTTAGTTGTTCCATCGCTTTTATACCTAATGGAGTTGCTGCATTTCCTAATCCGAATAAATTGGCTACCATATTTGACATAATATAACCAAGTGCTGGATGGTCTTTAGGAATTCTCGGAAATAAGAATGCTAGAAATGGTTGAAATAATTTCGAAAGAATTTTTAATAATCCTGATTCTTCTGCAATTCGCATTAAACCTAACCAAAAAACTAGAACACTAACTAATCCAATAATAATGGTAATTGCTTGCTTTCCTCCATCAAATACTGCTTTATTTACTTCGTCCATCGTGCCATTAATCATCGCAAAAATAAAACCAATTATTGTAAGAGCAACCCAAATTATATTAACCATCTGAGTGCTCTCCCATTAAGTTTAATAAAACTTGTTTTCCATTTTGGATTATTTCTTTCGTAAATACTTTGACTTTACTATCACTATAAAAAATATTTCTAAATCCAATTTGTTCACCTTCTAATTCGATAATCGCTTTACCAACAATTGCATCATTAGCGATTTTTTTCTTAGTCGGCTTTTGCATTTCAATTGTGATTCTTACTTGATCTCGTTCTTTTTTATCTAATGGATAAGAGAAGTCATTTTTCATATAAACATGCCCTTTATATTTTTTATTTGTGACTTCCTTAATTCCACCTTTACTTAATACTTTCGTTAAAGGATAGTTACTGAAACCATATTCGAATAGCGACATATGATCTTGCCAATCTTGGCCATCATTTAGTGTTACAACAATTAAATCCATTCCATTTTTTGAAGCAGTTGAAACAAGCGTTCTTCTGGCTTTTTTAGTAAATCCAGTTTTTCCTCCAGTACTATACTTGTACATAAAAGTAAGCAACTTGTTTTTATTCTTCCAAACATAATCCCAAGATTCTGCCGTATTTGGGGCACGGTGTACTTTTGTACCTGCAATTTTTGCATATTTAGGATTTTCCATAGCGTATCTCGTTAATAACGCCATATCATAAGCAGATGAGTAATGCTCTTTGCCTTGTTGATCAAGGCCTGATGGATTGCTAAAATATGTATTACTCATTCCGATTTCTTTTGCTTTCTCGTTCATCATATAAACAAATCCTTCGATGCTACCTCCTACAGCCTCGGCAATTGCATTAGCCGCGTCATTCCCAGACCTAAGCATTAAACCATAAACCAAATCTTCCAGCTTAATTTTTTGTCCAGGTTTTAAATAAATGGATGATCCTTCTGTTTGAACTGCTCTTGAACTAATTGTTATCGTGTTTTGCATTTTACCGGACTCTACAGCAAGTATTGCAGTCATTATTTTTGTTATGCTTGCGATTCTTTCAGGGTCATGCATTGCTTTACCATATAAGATTCGTCCAGTTTTTTGATCCATCAAAACAGCATTTCTAGCACTAACTCCTCCAAATGCTTTAACATTATTCGTCGGAATCAGAATCCCGATTAAAAATAAGCCAATGATTCCTACTACTAGCCATTTTTTCATCTTTCGCATCAACTCCACAGTTAGTCCTAATTAGTACAAGTTTACGAATTACATTATAAAAAAATGACTTTTTTTAAGAAAAAAAGTGCTGAACTTGTTCAGATATACAACCTGAGCAATTCCAGCACCTACTATTTTTCGCAAATTAATAAAAGGGTTGCCATTTTAATTGACTAGCATAATCGTATCGATAATTTACATCTGGCCAATTAACGATGTTCCAAAAATTTGTAATGTATGCGTCTTTATCAAATTTATACTGTAAATAATAAGCGTGCTCCCAAACATCCAAAACTAGCAATGGTATTGTATCCCATTGAGTAAAGAATTGATGTTTTTCTGTTTGAAGGATCTCCAACCGATTCGCTCTTGGAACCCAAACTAAAATGGCCCAACCGACACCTTCCACTTTTTTAGCCGCTTGTGTAAAATGCTCTTTAAAATCTTCATAACTTCCGAAGTCATCTTCAATTTGTTTTAAAAGAGCTCCATGAGGTTGCCCTCCACCTGATTTACTTAAATTATTCCAAAATATAGTATGCAAATAATGACCCGACCCATGAAATGCAAGCTCTCTTTCCCAATGCTTTAATAAATCGTATTTCTTATTTTTTCTTGCCTTTTCTAATTCAATCTCAGCTTTATTTAAACCATCTACATAACTTTTATGGTGCTTATCATGATGAAGCATCATAATTTCTTTTGATATATATGGCTCGAGCGCATTATATGGATAGGGTAGTGGTGGAAGCTCATGCTTACCAATTCCAACCCTCTCTTCAACTTCGATTACCCGATACGCATAGCTATCATCATATTCCTCTTCATTTAAAATTGAAATTAATCGTTCTTGAATATCGTCCACATCCGTACTAATTTCATCTAAAAAGGAATTTTGATCTACATAATGACCTTTTGTCCCCATTCTGTTTAACAATAGTTTTACTTTATATTCTAATAGTTCTTTTTCTTGAATATGGTCAAATCTTTCAGACAGCAACTGTAATACATTCGCACACCAGATTTCTACCTCCTGAAAGTAAGTGACGAGTTCAGATTGATTTAACATCATACACCTCCATCAGAGAAAATAAATTTCTCTTCTACTTTCCATTGTATGATATTAAATTTATAGCTATTACCGGTAATCTCGTGTTTCACGCGATGAATTCGTATAATTAAGATATTAATTCCACATGTTCTTAAAATGAATGATTAGTTTAACTTCTCTAAAACAGTCTGATTTTCTGAGTAAAACTCCATTTTTAATGAAATGACTTTTTCCAATTCATAAACAATCATCATTAAACTAGCTCTAGTCTCAAACTCATCTCTTGATTCAGGTAATGGCATCTTTCTAAAGTCATTCATCATATGACTGAATTCCCCTAATAATTCAATCCCTGTAGATTTTTCTTTTAAGTAAACACCTGTGTCCTCAAAAAATTCAGCGACAATTTTTGAATGCGGATAATTTAACGCAACCTTTTTTAATAAAGGAATGATTTGATTCGATATGATTTCAAATTGACGTTCTCTCATTTCAAAATAATTAATATAATATAAGTTCGATTTTATAAAACTATTTTCAACTTGCCTATAAGCTAACGTTTTTGCCGTTTGTAAAAGTATTTTAGTTTCATCAATTAAATCATTTTGTGAATCTTCATCCTTACCCTTCATTTTTAAAGCGATCCCTAGCAGTAACATTTTAAAATTTTGCTCGATTTTCTTTTGAGATTCAATCATCTTCTTCTCAATACTCGGCATATATGTATTCATTATTAATGCAATTAAAATCCCAACTGCTAAAATTTCAACTTGATTAATTAAGAAAGATATTGATTTATTGTTACTCACATAGATTTGCAAAACAATCACAGAACTTGGAATAATTCCCTCTTGTAACTTTAATGTGACTAACAAGGGGATAGTTAAAAGAAAATAAATGACAACTGTTAATGGTGTATAGCTTAAAAATTCAAACATCATCCATCCAATTAACATGGCAATAACTGATGCAACAAATCTTTGAATTGCTACAATAAATGATCTACGTTTTGTATTTTGAATACTTAATAGTGTAACGACAGCCGCAGTACTGTAATTTTGTAAATGTAGGGCTTCTGCAATTAATAAGGATACACCACTTCCGATTGCTGTTTTGATGGTCCTTTGTCCAATTGAATACATTCGTTTCATTTTAAATCCTCTTCTCTTACAAAGAAATTTCTATAGTATTGTAACGCATATTAAATAAAAATTACTAGATATATCCATTTTTCCTAAGTTTTGTACAAAATGAAAAGACTAGAAAGTTTCTAGTCTTTTTCTCTTAACATTACTATTTACATTTTACTATTTTCTAATTACTGTTTGTATTGTTGCATAAGTTTTGTTGAATAATCTGTTTCATAATACTCAAGTTCTTCACGCATTTGTTGAAAAACTTTTTCTAATGAAGAGAATAGGTCTTGGACTGTACCTGGCACAGCTTTATAGAATGTAATTGCTTGATTACCAGTGTAAGCTGCACGACTATTTTCATACCATGCATCGTTTTTAGGAGAGAAGAATTCTGCGATACATCTGTGATAAATTTTATGTAAAGTATCTTCAGCTGTTGCTTTATGGAACTGTCCACTTAGAATTTTCTCACAAACTTCTTTAGCATCCTCACAATATACTGTAATTCTACGTAATGAAGAAAGTATTTTTTCTAAGTAGTTAAGATCCACTGCTTGGTTTTCATGTTGAAATGACGGTAAAGAATTCTTATTTAAAAACAAATTACACTCTAGACCAACAATCCCTAATTGATTACCAACAATCTTTAATTGATGCTCTACCATCTTATTCGACATTTTTTTCCCTCCGTTATATTAGATCGAAATTTCAATTTTATTTGAATTTTGTTTAATACTTCTCACATATCCTACCAATTTATCAAGATCAGCACCTTGTAGCTCTTTTACAAATTGATCTAATTCATTAATATATATTCGCTTTCTTCCACGATAATCAGGATTTTTAATAATTAGCGCAAGAGCCACTATATCACGGAAATCTACTGATTGATCGCCATTTTCATATAATCTAGCTGTTTTTAAATCACTTACTTCAGAAATTTGTTCTTCAAAAAAGCGAACATATAAAACAGAAGTTACAATTTTTTGGCCATTATATTCATATTCAACTTCAGAACGATTAAAAAAATCTTCCGAAGTATTTGGTTGAGCCTTTACTAATTCATACCCATGGCAATTATAAATTAACAATTCTTTCACCCTCCAAGATTTCCATAGTATTAGTTTAACATAGGATACATACAGATTTGCAGAATTTTTTAACTAATCTTGTTTTTCAAATTTGCTAAAAAATAAATCTGCTTCTTCTTCAACCTCTTCCATTTTTAAATCTTGAGGTAGTGGAGGTAATTCTTTAATGTTTTTTAAACCAAAATAATCTAAAAACTCAGAAGTAGTTCCATATAAAATTGCACGTCCAGTTCCTTCAGCCCGTCCAACTTCTTTAATTAAATATTTCGAGACAAGAGTTTGAATTGGTTTTTCAGTCTTAACTCCACGTATATCTTCAATTTCTGTCCTCGTAATTGGTTGTTGATATGCAACAATTGCTAATGTTTCTAATGCTGCTTGTGACAAAGAAGAGTTCGATGGACTTTCAACTAATTTTTTGAAAAAATCACCATGTTCCCTCTTTGAAGTAAGTTTATATCTGTTCGCTAAAATTCTAATTTGTAATCCTCTGTTAGGATTTTCATATGCTTTTTTTAGACTCTCAATTAATTCTAGAACATCTGTCTGACTTAATTCTAAAGTCTCGGATAGCTCGACAATCGATATTCCTTCATCGCCAGCTACAAATAAAAGTCCTTCAAGAACTCCTACTAAATTTTTTTCCTGTTCCATTACAAGTACACCTCAGCTTGCTTATCTTCAAAAACCTCCCGTGATGTTAGAAAAATTTCTGAAAAGTTTTGTTCCTGTTCTACTACAATGTCTTTTGTTTTCATTAACTCCAAAATCGCTAAAAAAGTAACTACAATACTTTCTTTATCATTATATGGAAATAAACTGATGAAATTAGTTCGCTTTTTTATACTTTTTAAATAAGTAATAATTTCATTCATTCTTTTTTCGATCGATATCTCTTCACGAACAATTTTAGTTTGAAGCGGTTCTTGTAGCTTTTTACGTTTAAAAAGCTTTTGAAGTGCACCAAACATATCGTAAATCGTAACATCTGTCGGCATGACAATATCTTCTGGTCTAGGTCCATATTCGGACAAATCAACTGGATTTCGGGTGAAAATCATCGCACGTTCTGATTCTTTTTCCTGAAATACGATCGCCGCTTCTTTAAATTGCTTATATATAATTAATCGATTCATTAATTCTTCTCTAGGGTCTTCTTCAAGTACAGCATCCCAATCAGCTTGTTCTTCATGATTAGGTAAAATACTTTTACTTTTCATCGCAAGTAATTCAGCCGCCATCACTAAATATTCACTTGCAATATCCAATTCTAATTCTTTCATTGTATGAATATATGAAACGTATTGATCTGTTATTTCAGATACAGGTATATCATAAATATCAATTTCAAATCGTTGAATTAAATGAAGTAATAAATCTAATGGCCCTTCAAATGCATCAATTTTAACTTCATATTGCTTCACAAACTACTCACCAACTTACTTTAAAATAAAAATATACTCTATAACAGTATAAAGTATTATTTCATAAAACTATATAACAGAAAAGGTTTTTTCATCGATGAAGTTACTTTGTTCCTAAATTTTTAGTTTTGCGCCTATACCATTTTCTTAAAATTTTCATAAGATATCAGTGCAAGAAGAATTATTTTTTTGGTAAGGAGGTTATTTCATGAGTAAAGGTGCTGTTTCTCCAGAGTTCGGCGGTTTCGGCCACGGCAGAGGCTTTGCTTTAATTGTAGTATTATTTATTTTATTAATCATCGTTGGATGTGCTTTCGTCTGTTAATTTAACCCCGTGAATAAACAAAACGTGAAAGTCTAGACATTGCTCTAGGCTTTCTTCTTTTTAAATAATTCCATTTCTGATAAAATTTTAGTAATAAAGAGGTGAAAAACTTGGTCCATTATAATAAAAACGAGCGATACATAAAATATCTATGCCATTTCCATTTTGATCAAGATTTTTTTGAATGTCATGAAATCCTTGAGGAACAATGGAAACTTGAATTAAATCATCAATATAAAAAGGTCTGGTTAGGTTTAATAAGACTATCAGTAGTGTTATATCATTATAGAAGAAGAAACTTTACTGGTGCTAAAAAATTATTTCGACACGTCATTACTTTTTCAAATGATTCTAATTTATTGGAAATGGCTGGTATCAATCCATTACGATTTCAACAAATCATATCTGATTTTCAGCTAAACCTTCAAAACGAAACGGAATTTCACCCTTTCGCTCTCCCAATAAATGATCAAGAATTGATTGAAAGATATCAAAATCAAAAAGAAAATTATTCGTCTTTTACGGCAGATTTAATTAATAAACATTCTACAAGAGATCGAACAGATGTCATTTCGGAAAGATTAAAGCAATTAGAACTACGAAGAAATATTTAGTGTTATAGGAAAAGGTGCTCAAAACTTTGGGCACCTTTTTCAATGTGGTCGTAATAGAAGTTCGTACATGCTCATGACTGGTTTATGAGGTAGCATAATACCTTTTTGTTGCTTCGTACTTCCTCATGAATGGTTCATGAGGAAGCATAATTGCTATTTATTGCTTCGTACTTCCTCATGACTGATTCATGAGGAAACATAATAGCTATTTATTGCTTCGTACTTCCTCATAACTGGTTCATGAGGAACCATATTAGCTTTTTGTTGCTTTCATACTTCCTCATAACTGGTTCATGAGGAAACATATTAGCTATTTGTTGCTTCGTACTTCCTCATGCCTGGTTCATGAGGAGACATATTACCTTTTTGTTGCTTCGTACTTCCTCATAACTGGTTCATGAGGAAACATATTACCTTTTTGTTGCATCGTGCTTCCTCATAACTGGTTCATGAGGAACCATAATACCTTTTTGTTGCTTCGTACTTCCTCATAACTGGTTCATGAGTATGAAAAAATAGCAGTAAGTTGAAAAATACTTACTCATGACTTCTTCATAAATAAGCACTTTTTTCTACAAAAAAAATGCTCAAAAAAATTGAGCACCTTTTCTATAATACTTTCAAACTAACATGACAATGTTCAATAAATGAAGCTACTTCCTGCGTTGTTACGATTGTATAGTCTGTATACTGAGATCGAATAGCATCGTAAAGTGAAGTTGCAATACCTTGATTTCGGAATGAAGGGTTTACACTTAAATGTTTAATCATAATAACCTTATCTGGTAGTAGTTGTATTCCAATAATCCCAACAATATCGTCTAATTTCCAAAGAAACAAATGATTATCATCTTTAGTTTCATAATCTTTAATTGTATTTACTAAGCTCTTCACATTCTTTTCATTCGGCATAAACGAAAGCAGGCCCATTGCAATTTTCTCATATGTTTTCTTATACCTAATTAACATGTTAACCCCTCTTAAAAATTATTAATACTCTAATTAGCTTCTAAACCAATACATAATATATGATTGATTATCCCTCTATAGTACGGTAAATATAAAAATTCGTTCCAAATATATCAATATTTCAAATATATAATTCTCACATTTTTCTGTCAAGTCAGAAAACCAGAGAGAAGGAAAAACGGGATAAATGGTATAGGAGTAATTTAAAATGATTTAGCGTACTAGAGTATTCTTCCTGCCAACCCAAACTTATAGGCTTTTGTCACCAATTAGATAAATTTGAATAAAGTAAATTTTAGTTAAAGTTAAATAAAAGGGTGATCATTATGAGGTTGGATTTAGATTACACATCGCCAAGTATTCAATTTACTTATGATATAAATAAAAACCAAGCCTTTGTGAAGGATAGTCAAAACTTTATCAATCAATTAAGTGTTAATAACTTGAATACTTTGGATAATTTGTCATTATTGGATATCTATTTAAGTGTAAATAATGTTGTAGAACCACATTATCATCAAAATTCATCAGAATTAGTATATTGTATTTCTGGAGCCGCAGTTGTATCGATTTTGAATCCTTATACAAAGCAACTATTAAATTTTCCAATTACGCCTGGTCAAGTTGCAAACGTACCTCAAGGATGGTGGCATTATGAAATTGCAACTGTTGACAATACTCATCTATTAGCAATATTTAATGCACCTTCCCCTGATGTAATTTTATTCTCTGATTTATTGAAATTTACACCTTCAAATATTGTCTCACATACTTACTGTCTTGATGAAAACCAATGGAAAAATGCAACAGCAAATTTACAACCTTCTATATTTATAGGACCACCAAAAAACTGTAATCGCCAAGTTCAAAACCAACATGAATTTGCTAATCAACAGAACCAAAATTATTATCAAAATTCCTATTACAACCAGCATTATTATCAACAGCCTTGAAGATCAAGATAGGTACAGTTAGTGCAATTAAACTCAAGTGAACTGCAATTAAATCGGAGTATCTGCAATAAAAAAAGCCAAAACAGCAATTAAATTTAGGGAATCTGCAATTAAAAAAATCATATCTACAATTAAAAATATGAAAACTGCAAATATGGCGATGAATCATGTGGAATTTGATTATAAGAATCAAGAATAGCGAAGAAATAACATGATAATAGAATGTGAAACAATAAAAACTAAACATCTTTGAAAAAAACTCAAATAAATCTTCTAATTTAGAATAGCGAAATGCTATAAAATATTTCACCGTTTAACCAAACATGAACATGTTAAAAACCACAAGGAAAAATTTTTTCCCTTGTGGTTTTCTTCATTTGAAGTCTTTTTAAAATGACCTCACATTGGTTTGACTATTCTTCGTCCCAAACCTTAACTTCTTGCATAACATCGCCGTTACGCATTCTTAAAACTGTATCCATACCTTCGATTACTTGACCGAAAACTGTATGTACGCCATCTAAATGTGGTTGTGGCTCGTGAACGATAAAGAATTGGCTACCGCCAGTATCTTTTCCAGCATGTGCCATTGATAAAGATCCAGCTTTATGTTTTAATGGGTTACCAACAGTTTCACATTTAATTTTGTATCCTGGGCCGCCTGTTCCATTACCGTTTGGATCTCCACCTTGAGATACAAATCCAGGAATTACACGGTGGAAAGTTAATCCATTGTAGAAACCTTCACGGATTAATTTTTCAAAGTTTTCAACTGTACCTGGTGCATGCTCTGGGAATAATTCGATTAAAATTTGTTCACCATTTTCAAATGTAATACTTGCTTTTTTCATAATAAAAATCCTCCTTATGTATGTACAACTTTATAAGACTTAATTGTCCTATATTTTTTCATTACTGAATAAATTAGTAACGCTGATATTATCATACAAAAAACAAAAAGTAATGACAAGTTTTCGAAAAGGACTATAATAGTGTTGTAAGATGTAAAATTTGGATTATTGTAAAGGGAGTGTCTCTTTGTTAAAACGAAAGTTATTAGCGTTCACCATTTCAATGGGATTATTAGCTATGCCTTTATCGGTATTTGCTGATTCTGTTCCTGGTGATACGATTGTTACTCTTGGACAAAATTTGTCTGAAACGCAAAAGAAATCATTATTAGCTGAAATGGGTGCACCATCTGATGCTAAAATTGTGACTGTTTCGAATCAAGAGGAACATAAATATTTAGATGGTACTGTACCTAGTGCTCAAATCGGTACTCGAGCTCTTTCATCTGCTATGATTACAATCGGTGAAAAAAATACAGGTATCGTCGTTCAATCAAATAACATTTCATGGGTTACTAACTCAATGTATACAAATGCTTTAATCACAGCTGGATTAAAAGATGCAAATATTGTCATTACTGCACCATTTGAAGTCTCTGGTACAGCTGCTTTAACTGGGATTATGAAGGCTTATGAGCTAAGTTCAGGTGAAGTTATACCTGATGATGTTAAAAAAGTAGCAAATGAAGAAATGGTTAAAACTGCCAAACTTGGTGATTCAGTAGGTAATGAAAAAGCTGTACAACTTGTCACTAAAGTGAAAGAAGAGCTTGCTAAAAATCCAAACATGTCAACCGATGAATTAAAATCATTAATTGATCGAATAGCAAAGGATCTTGGTATCACATTAACTGCAGATCAAAAGGCTAGTTTGATGTCTTTATTTGAAAAAATGAAAGATTTAAATATTAATTGGGATCAAGTAGGGAACCAATTAACAAAAGCTAAAAATAAAATTTCAGATTACCTAAATTCTAAAGAAGGTCAATCTTTTATTCAAAAACTTAAAGATTTCTTCTCCGCATTATTTGATGCGATTCTTTCATTCTTTAAATAATAATGAAACAAACCCGGTTACTTAAAAAAGTAACCGGGTTTATTGTGTTAAAAGCGCGCTGCACTGCAAAAAAAGGCTCAGACTGTGCAAATAAATCATGAGGTACAATTAAAATCTGAAAATCGCAATTAAATTTGGTAAAACTGAAATTAAAATTTGAGTATCGCAATTAAATTTAACTAAACTGCAATTAAATTCTATAAAACCGCAATTAAAAATAAAATTTACCCATACCAGTACGGGTATTACGAGTTAAAGATAATACAATATAAGGTTATATTAAATGGATAGCTCTAATTTTTTCTATTTCCAATAAAAATTTGGCTAATTGCTATCAAAAAGTTCGATTTTATCTACTATAAATGAAAAGCGCTGTTGAGATACCTCCCCAGCGCTAGTACATTTTTGAGGTCGTCTATTTGTCAGTTAATCTGACTCCTAGGACAGCCCACCTCTTTTATTTCATAAGCAGATCAAATGGTCGCATCACCGATTGTTTTTCCACCTTTTTGATGTTGACTTTCACTAGCTTTTGTACGGATAACTAAATGCCAGAAGGCTCTGCCATCAAATGGGATAAATGGCCAAAAATAAGGTGTATTTAAAGTATTGAGACTTGCTAAAAACAGTATAAATAATGTTGAACCAATCATAAAGCCTTTAACACCTAATATTGCAGTTAAAATTAAGATAAAAAATTTGGCCAATTTATTTGCAAGTGCTAGCTCATAGCTAGGCGTCGCATATGATCCAATCATTGAAACAGCTGTATATAGTACTACTTCCGGTTGAAAAAGGCCAACATCAATTGCGACTTGCCCAATTAATACTGCTGCAATAATCCCCATCGAAGTGGAAACTGCATTTGGTGTATGTATACTTGCCATTCTCAGGAATTCAATCCCCATATCGGCAATTATTAATTGTAAATAAATTGGAATATTACTTGTTTCTTTTGGACCAATATAACTTAATGATTTTGGTAATACCTCTGGGTAATTACATAATAGTAACCAAAACGGTAATAAAAAGACTGACATAAAAATTCCTATATAACGGCACCATCGAAGGAATGTTCCGACTGTAGGAGTTTGTCTGAATTCTTCAGCATGTTGCATATGGTGGTAATACGTTGCAGGCGTAATAATTACGCTCGGAGATGTATCCACGATAATACATACATGCCCTTCAAGAATGTGGTTTGCTACAACGTCAGGTCTTTCAGAATATCTAACTAAAGGAAATGGATTATATCCTTGCTTTAAAATAAATTCTTCTAATTTCTTATCTGTCATTGTAAGACCATCAACGTGAATACCTGTAATTCGATCCCGAACTTCTTTTACAAGTTCCGCGTGCGCTAAACCTTCTATATACGATAAACATACATCTGTCTTTGAACTTTCACCTACTTGAAGAATTTCATTTCTTAAATTCTCATCGCGAATACGTCTTCTTATTAGGCCAGTATTATTAATAATGTTTTCAGTAAAACCATCTCGTGATCCACGTACTACTCGCTCGGTATCTGGTTCTGTTGGACCACGTCCAGGATAACTCCTCACATCGACTGCAAGTCCTTTATCTTCTCCATCAACTAATACTACAATTAAACCAGATAATACTTTCTTTATAACATCTTCAAATGTTAAAACGATCTCTACTGATTGATGGACAATTGTATCCTCAATATTTTTAAACATTGATTTATTTTTCTCGACTTTTTCTAACCCAATTAAGTCATCCAAAAATCTTTGAATAAAGCTTGTATCCGTTAATCCGTTAACATAATATAGATTAACTTCAACTTTATTTACAAAGATCACACGTTTACCGACATCAAAACTTACTCCATAACCTATACGATCACTTATTGTATGAGCATTTGTAACTAGTTTATTTGTCAGTTTTGTCGGCTCTTTTTTCGTAGTCATTGGAGTTCACTCCTCTCGAGGATATATTCAATTGCTTTTCTTGTAATGGGTGAACCGATTTCAATATCATCTCTTCCACCCATTTTTCCAATATCGCCGATTCCTAAAATGAAGGGAATATTTAGTTGATCTAAATTGTAAACGGTGTCTCCATTTATTCTTCCGATTTCAATATCAGGCACTCCATACTTATCGACACCGTATTCAGTTAAATTCCCTTCGTTATCAATGCTTACATCCACTTTTGTCCATTCTTGATGATGTGTATTTGATGCTACTGCTAGTGCAGCAATAACTTCAATATGTTTATCACTCGCCACATATTTTAAAGCTTTCTCTCCAGGACCTTCTCCCATAAAGCCACTGTCATCAAACAATACAAATACTGGTTCTTTTTGTGCTTGCATTATGATTTCAACCATTCTCTTTCCAGAGAACTTAGTGGGATTACCTTGCGATTGTGATATTGTGCATCCGCCAAATTGTTTTGCCAAATACTCAATACTCCGATGTGCATAAACATCTCCGTCGGTTACGATAATGATCCTTTTCTTTTTCATAAGTTAACCTTTTGGCTTAAAAATAAGTGCAATTATAAATGAGAATAAAATTGCTGCTGAAATTCCAGATGAAGTAAGTGAAAAGATCCCCATTCCAATACCAATAAATCCGTGATCACTTGCTTCTGCCATCGCTCCATGTAATAAGGAATGCCCAAAACTAGTAATTGGAACGGTTGCACCTGCACCAGCAAATTTTATTAGCTTATCGTAAATTCCAAATCCATCTAAAATTGACCCAATTACTACAAATATGCACATCACATGCCCTGGTGTTAATTTTGTAAAATCAAAAAATAATTGGCCAATTACACAAATTAGACCTCCTACTATAAAAGCATTAACAAAATCCATCTGAACACCTCCTAACAGCTTTCGAAAACGACAGCATGTGAAATAGTTGGAATTGATTCTTTTTGTTGAATCATTGTTGGGCTTAAAAGTGCGCCGGTTGCCGCTACTAAAATTCGTTTATAAGTACCTTTATTTAACTCTTGAAATAAATGACCATATGTTACAACTGCTGAACAAGCACATCCACTTCCCCCAGCAAAAACTTCCTGATTTTCTCGATCATAGATTAGCAATCCACAATCATTATATTTCCCTGCCATATCATAACCTTCTTCTCTAACAAGTTGTTCGCAAATTGGTGCGCCTACTGCTGAAAGATCTCCAGTTACGATAAAATCATAATCATCAGGTGTCGTATTTGTGTCCTTAAAGTGTTGTACGATTGTATAGGCTGCTGCTGGTGCCATTGCAGAACCCATGTCGAATGGATCTGTCAAACCTAAATCCTGAACTGTACCAATTGTGGCGCATTTTACTTTTATTTTGCTTTTTTTATTCGAAAGGAGAACACTTCCTGCTCCAGTTACTGTAAAAGTTGCTGAATCTGGTTTTTGTCCACCATATTCTGTCGGATATCTATATTGCCTTTCAGCAGTAGCATTATGGCTACTTGTTGCTGCCAATGCCATTTTCGCATAGCCACTATCGATTAATTGTGCGCCAAGTGCAGCCGTTTCCATAGATGTTGAGCAGGCACCAAACATACATAAAAAAGGAAGTTGCAATTCCCTTGCCATAAAGTTCGCAGTAACATTTTGATTTAGTAAATCTCCTGCTAAAAATACATCAATATCTTCTACGGTTTTGTTTGCTTTTTTTAGAGCCACCGAAATTGCATTTCTCATTAATGCTCTTTCTGCTAATTCCCAATTATCTTCATTGCAATGAAGATCTTCATAAGCATAATCAAATTTGCCACCTAACAGTCCCAAGTTTTCTCTTGGTCCTACAGCTGTTCCAGATGCTTGGACATAAACACCATTTTGAAACTCCCAAGTTTGTTTACCGACTAAAGCCATATGTACTCACCTCCTAAAAGAATACTTTAAATGCGTATCGTATCATTCCAACGACGTATGCCGAAACAACTCCATAAACAATTACACAACCAGCTAGTTTAAACATATTTGTTGCAACCCCTAAAACGAGACCTTCACTTCTATGTTCCATAGCAGCACTCGTCATAGAGTTGGCAAAGCCTGTTACAGGAACAGCAGATCCTGCGCCAGCAAATTGTCCAATTTTGTCATATATACCTAACCCTGTAAGTAAGCTAGAAATTAATACAAGTGTTGCTACTGTTGGATCACCAACATTTTTTTCAGTAAAGTTAAAATAGTTAATATAGACTTTCGTAATACACTCACCTAAAAGACAGATAAATCCTCCAACTAAAAACGCTTTTATACAATTTTTTAATACCGGTTTTTTCGGTTGGTATGGTTTTATATTCTCTTTATAATTAGCTTTTAATTTCCCACTCATTTCATCCATCCTTTACTCTATAAAATAAATCCAATGAAATAACGACCCAAAAACTTTACCTAGTGCAATAGCCATTAATAAGTACACAATTTTCTTTTGAATGCCAATTCGTTTCGCTAAGATTGGAAAAACGTTTAATACTTCGGTTAATGCTGCAGCTAACATTCCAATAAAAATACCTGCTAACAGTCCAATAAAAACTGAAAAGATATTCGGCAAATTAAAAACGGTATTTCGCAAACTAATCCAGCAACCAAAAATTGCTCCTAAAATAACTGCAAACTCATAAGCTCGAATTTTTTTAATCGTTTTTGTTAACTGCGTTAGTCTTGGAATAATTCCGATAACCGATAAAAATGCTACAAAGCCCGTACCAACAGCAATACCTCCTGAAAACCCTACAAACACAATAAACAATTCTCTAATCATCGGTATTTACACTTTTGTTTGGCTTTTTATTTTCGTTTACTAACACATATTCATCCATTGAGCGTTGATACTGAAACATTTCTACTTCAAGAGGACTCGGTTCTTCGTTTAATCTAGTCTTAAACCATTGATTAAAAAATAAAATCATCCCAATTCCTAGTCCAAAAGAATATGGTACTTGAAGTAATAAAGGTTTATGATTATGTTTTCCTGTAATCATATAGTAAATTCGTTGTTGAACCTGTTGCATGCTAACATCTTCGTGGAAATAAATAATTGCTAATGAAGAACCTGTAAATAACAAGATCCAAACGAAACAAAACAGAAAAAAACGATCTTTTGAAACTTCATTTTTAAGTTCTATTATGCACATTGTCACTCCAACGATCTCGAACGAAATATCAGGTTCACTTTTAAGAATTAATGGTAAAAGCTCTAGAATATCAATAACTGTATGTGTACCATCCTCCTTTTTTGATTCATGTACAATGATGTTTTGAATTTTGGTTAAATCAACATTAATCCCTTGTAATCGTGCAATCTCTCCTAGATGTACACTTTTACCTACTTGTACAACGATTCGATTGAGTAATTTAATATATAAAACCTTATTCATACTTTCCCCTCAGTTTCAAAGCTTTATGAATTCAATTACAACTAGTATGTGAAAACTTCCCAAAAATATAAGTCCAGTAAGATTGATCTGAGTAGTTCGGTAAGTAAAAATAGGAAAATTTAGTCGTCAGCTCTTTTGAAAAAAAGCATCTGAAAGGGGAACTTGAAGATGTTCATTATTATTTGAAACTAGAGTTACAGTAAAAACACAAAAATAAAGACAAAATAAAAAAGCTGAAAAATCGTATTATATTTCCTACGATTCTTCAGCTTTTTTAGCTCAAGATTTTATTTAATTTTATCTTTCATCTGTTGGAGAATCTTTTTCTCTAGTCTTGAAACTTGGACTTGAGAAATTCCTAATCGTTCAGCAACTTCTGATTGAGTTTGATCTTTATAATATCTTAAATAGACAATTAATCTCTCCCGATCATCTAGTTGTTTTATCGCTTCTTTTAATGCAAATTTTTCAAACCAATTTGTTTCATGGTTATCAGCAATTTGATCTAACAATGTAATAGGATCCCCATCATTTTCATACACCGTTTCATGTATTGATGAAGGAGCTCTACTAGCCTCTTGTGCAAGTACAACATCCTCTGGTGTAATTTCCATATGAGTAGCAATCTCGTTAATTGTAGGCATTCTTCCAAGCGTTTTACTTAATTCTTCTTTTGCTTTTCGAATCTTATTATTCGTTTCTTTTAATGAACGACTCACTTTAACTGTTCCGTCGTCTCGAATAAATCGTTGGATTTCTCCGATAATCATCGGAACAGCATATGTAGAAAATCGTACATCATATGATAGATCAAATTTATCTACCGATTTCAATAATCCGATACAACCAATCTGAAATAAATCATCTGGTTCATATCCACGGTTAATAAAGCGCTGAACAACTGACCATACAAGTCTCATGTTGTGCCCGACGATGCTGTCTCTAGCCAATTGATCTCCAGCCTGACTACGCTTAATTAACTCTTTTAATTCATGATCCTTTAACTGCGCGCGGGGTTGATCTTGCTTGACTTCTACGTCCATAGGCGATTCTCCTTAATTACTTAAAACATTGCTATTTGATAAGTACTTTTTAACCGTAATCGTTGTACCAACATTGATAGTGGACACAACTTCACATTGATCCATGAAATTCTCCATAATCGTAAATCCCATGCCGGATCTTTCTAAATCTGGTTTTGAAGTGTATAAAGGTTGCATTGCTTCATCTAAATCAGCAATACCTATCCCTTCATCTCGAATTGTTAAAGTTACTGTTTGATCTTCTAGAAGAACTGAAATGAATACGATACCTTCAGGATTATTTTCATAACCATGAATAATCGCATTTGTAACAGCCTCAGATACTACAGTTTTAATCTCAGTTAATTCATCTAATGTAGGATCTAGCTGGGTAATAAATGCCGCTACAGTTACACGAGCAAATGATTCATTTTGACTTAATGCGGAAAATTGAAGGTTCATTTCATTTCGCATTATGCCACCCCCAATACATTAAGTCCATTTGACTCATCATCAGCTAAATGAACAATCTTAAATAAACCAGACATATCAAACAACCGCTTAATTGATGGAGAAATTGAACATACAACCATTTCTCCACCTTTATTTCGAATAACTTTATATCTACCTAAAATGACACCTAAACCAGAACTATCCATGAACGTTAAATGCTCAAGATTTAATAAAATATGTTTGATAGTCTGTGACTCTAATACCTCATTTACTTGTAAACGTAAATCCTCAGCAGTGTGATGATCTAGTTCCCCTGCAAGTCTTACACAAAGGATTGCATTTTTCACTTCAAGTTCAATATTAAGACTCACTACAATAACCTCCTTATTTGACGGTTATTCTAGAGTTTCGTTAAAACTAAACTGAATTCCTTCACGTGTGACAAAACTAGTGGCAAAACGCCAAATCTTTTAGTAATACTCGAAATTAGTCGGAAAAAATCAGTTGAATCCTCCAACAGTACGCTTAAATAAATCGTACCAATTAGCTTTATTTACTGATTTATTAGCTACCAAGTCTGTTTTAGATAAAACTTTACTACCTTGTTTTAATATTAAAACTCCTACAACTTGCCCTTTTTTAATTGGCGCTTGAATATTTTTGTTCAGCTGAATATCTTTCGTAATTTTATTCATCGCTTCACCCTTCTTCAATACAACTGAAACTGGGCTTTTAGTGATAACATTTACACCTTTAGACTTACCTTTGCTTATACTAAGCCTTTCGATATTATCACCTTGTTTAATTAATTGTTTTACTTGATATTGATTAAATGCATAATCAAGTAAATTTGTCATTTGTGCATTTCTTTCTTTAGAAGTTGGTGCACCCATAATTACGCTAACTACTCGCATGTTGTTCTTCTTAGCAGTTGCAGTTAAACAATATTTTGCTTCTGCAGTAAATCCAGTTTTCAAGCCATCCGCTCCTGGATAAAAACGAACTAGTTTATTTGTATTAACTAGCCAAAATTGTTTTTCAGTATCTTTTCTCAAGTAATCTTCATAAGTACCAGTAAACTTTGTGATTAATGGATATTTTAAAAGCTCTCTTCCCATGATGGCCATATCATACGCTGATGAATAATGACCAGGTGCAGGTAGTCCAGTTGGATTTTCAAAATGTGTATTTTTTAATCCTAACTGTTTTACTTTTTTATTCATTAGAGCGACAAACGCCTCTTCTGTACCTGCAATTTTCTCTGCCATTGCGACCGATGCGTCATTTCCTGAAGCAATTGCAATCCCTTTTAACATTTCTTTTACTGTCATCTCTTCGCCAGGTTCTAAAAAGATTTGTGATCCACCCATTGACGCAGCATGTTCACTTGTCATTACTTTATCATCTAATCTAAGTTTTCCTTTATTGATTTCTTCCATAATAATAAGCATTGTCATAATCTTAGTCATACTTGCTGGTGGAAGCTCTTTTCTAGCGTCTTTTTCATATAAGATTTTCCCAGTATCTTGTTCAATAATTACGGAAGATAATGCACTTTTTGCTAAACTTACATCATTATTTTGTGTCTCTCTTGCATCCACTTTAGGTAGTGATAAAGAAAAGATCATAACACTACTTAAAAGAGTTAGTAATACCCTTTTCATCTATAACCCTCCATTCTTTTCATACATATTTTTTCCAAATATAAGTAGTTTAATCAACCTGTGAAGAAAATATTAGAAAGAATGGAACTATTTACATACATGAGAACATATGATATAAGTAAAGTGTATTAATTACACTCATACACTTAATACACTCCATACACTTAAGAAAGCATTTGAGGTGATGATCTCTTGATTATTATTTTAGACCCAAGAAGCCATTTACCCCTTTGGGAGCAAATTGTTCTACAAACAAAAGAACAAATGTTAAGAAAGATTTTGGTAAATGGCGATAAACTTCCATCCGTACGTGAATTAGCAACTACATTGGTGATCAATCCAAATACTGTTAGTAGAGCCTATCAAGAACTAGAGCGCACTGGAGTCATCGAAACGATAAGGGGTAAAGGAACATTTGTCATTGGTTTAACAAAAGAGACGGTTTCAACAGATTCCCTTTTAAAATATAAAAATAAACTTTCCAATTTATTAATTGATTGTTTAACAGATGGCGTAAAAGAGGAAGAAATAATGAAATGGGTAAAAGAGTTTTATTCTAATAAAGGAGCTGAATAGTTTGTTGAAAATCCATCATTTAAGTAAAAAACTTGATGAACATGAAGTGTTAAAAAATCTAAACTTTCAAATAGAAAAAGGTAAAATCACAGGCTTAATCGGTAGAAATGGAGCTGGTAAAACGACTCTTTTAAGGACGATCGTTGGCATTCTATCTCCAGACGAAGGCTCAATTAGTATTGACGATAAAGAGATTAACGAATCACCTATTACTAGAAGACAAATTGCATATATGAGTGATTCTACAAATTTCATTAATCAATATAGTGTGAAAGAGCTTATTACAATCTATGAAAATTCATATCCAAATTTCAATAAACACAAATTTCTAGAAGCATTAAATAAATATAAATTACCTGATACATCTCTACGTAAATACTCTAAAGGGATGAAAACACTTATCTATTTATTATTAACCTTTTCAACAGATGCAAAATATGTCATTCTAGACGAACCAACTAACGGTTTAGATCCAGTCGTTAAAAGGACTGTTTTACAATTAATCATTGAATATGCAAGCACAAACTCAGTCGGAGTGATTATTTCATCACATCATCTCGCTGAACTAGAAAAAATAATTGATCAATATTTATTTATTAAGGATGGAAGAATTAATTCAATCTCTACAATGGAAGAAAGTACGAGTCAATTTTATAAATTACAAGTAGCATTTGAAAATGGCTTACCTAAAATATTTGAAGATGACCCTTCTATTTCTGTATTCTCAAAAACTGGCAAAGTAGCAATTATCATTATTAATGGAAATAAGAACGAATATATAAAACGAATGGAAAATGAAAATCCACTTCTTCTAGAAGAACTTCCATTGACATTAGAGGATCTATTTTTCATAAATGATGGAGGGGACTTATATGTTTAGTAAAGCATTGTGGCTAATAAATTCCAAACAATCTAGACTTGCACTTATTTTATTATATCTTGTCTATCTGATCATTCTTCCATTTAGCTATTACAATAACACTGATGAATTAAATCGAGCATTGCTAACTTATCCTAGTAATCCGTACATTTATATATCTGACTTCAGTATGCTAGCATTTATTTCACCAATCATAGTATTAATATTAAGTATTTTATTAATAGGAATTGGACGAAATACAGGAGGAATTGATTTTCAATTTTCCCTTCCTTACTCACCAAGACAACTTTATTTATCAAAATGGGTGTTTGGAATTGCTCATATTTTTATGGCGACTATTGGATTATTTATTTTAACTCTATTAATCCATTACAATACGAATCTTTACAAATATATTGATGCTTCATCATTTGTAACCATTTTTACTGTCATATTCCTATTTACGATTGCTTTTTTTACAATTGGTCTCTCGATTGGAACAATTACAGGTCATTATTTTTCTCAAACACTTTTCACTATTTTTACGATTTTCTCACCTAGTATTATCTATTTTAGTATTTATTCAAACTTGAATGGGATCTTTAACTATAAATTACCTGACATTAGCTTTGAAAAAATGATTACTAGTTGGTCCATTCCATATCAAACAGGTCCACTATCAATTTCAAAAGATTTTAATGAACAAATTGTTCATTATCCAACTATAGATTACGGAAATTTATCGATCATTATCCTCTATATCGTTGCATTTCTAATAATCGGTTTATTATGTTATAACAGATCTGCTAATGTAAATAATGGCAAATTATTCGTTTATAAAAAATTCGGTTTATTCGTAAACGTCTTATTTGTATATCTTTCAGCGACATTAATCGCTTTATTAACATCTACTATTGCCAATGGAAATAACACGATTATTTACGTGATTGGATTAATAATTGGTACCGTTGTTGGCTATTTCTTCTATAAACGATTAAATAAATTTTTTGATTAATGTTTTTCAAAATCTAAATTTCAAAAAACAACAAATTAAAAAGCGCTGGTTCATAGAAGAATCAGCGCTTTTTTTTATGCAATAAAGTTCAATGCAAATCGTACAAAGAATAATGCTGAAATTGCCACCATATATGGTGTGATTTCAGTTTTCTTACCTCCTGCCATTTTTACTAATGGATAAGCAATAAAACCGAATGCAATTCCGTCAATAATACTATATGTTAAAGGGATGAATGCTAAAATTAAGAAGGCTGGTATTGCCTCAGTAGGATCATCCAATTGAATATCTGTAATATGTTTAACCATTAATGAACCGATTATGATTAAGATTGGTGCAATCGCAGATGTTGGAATATATGCTATTAATGGCATAAAGAGTAAACATCCTAAAAATAAAAATCCAGTTACAACAGAAGTAAGACCTGTTCGACCACCAGAACTAATACCTGCACTACCTTCAACAGCAATAACTGTTGGGCTAGTTCCAAGTAAACCGGATAAAATAATACCAAACGCAGTTCCTTGAACAACCTTTTGTTGCTTATGCTCTTGGTTCATCATGCTTAATTGACCATGAATAATACCGATTGATTCGAATAATACAACCATCGTTAACGAAAATACTGCAATCCAAAATGGAAAACTCAACACATGAGCAAAGGTCAGTTGTCCGACAACTGCACTAGCAGATTTCATTGTGATTTTTGTTGTATCATGTGCTTTTTCAATTCCACCATGTAAAATGAAAGAAATGATTGTACCTAAAATAACTGTAATTAAAAAGTTTGCAGGTACATTTTTAATAAAAAGATAAATCGCAATACCTAGTGTAATAACTGTTGCTAAAACATCTACGTTTGTAAAATTTGCAATCGATACGAACGTACTTTCATTTTTTACAACAATCCCACCAGCTTGAAGACCGATAAACGTTAAGAAAAATCCAATTCCAACTGTAATTGCACTTTTTAGTGATAATGGAATCGCAGTTGTTAATTTCTTAATTAATTTTGTGAATGATAAAATTGATAATAAGATTCCACTTACAAATACAACAGCAAGTGCTTCCTTCCAATTCATTCCCATTTCTCCAACCATTGTATAAGTAAACAATGCGTTGATGCCCATTCCCGGAACTAATACTAAAGGTGAATTACTCCATAATCCCATCATAACGCTTCCAAAAAAAGCTGACAAAATTGTGGCAATCATTGCACCTTGGAACGGTATACCTGCATCATGCAAAATTGTACTATTAACGGACAAAATATAGACAAGTGTTAGAAATGAAACTGCACCTGCAATCAACTCCGTTTTAATGGTCGTACCGCTACCTTCAAGATTAAACTGTTTGTTCAATAAATTTTTCAAAGAAAATCCTCTCTTTTAGTGTCTCCCTCTCCCACCCATGCAACAAGGCACGATTACAATTATACTAAATTTAATCAAATAATTAAACAAGAAAATAATTTTCTTTAGTGTTTTAATTTACAAAAGCTTCATACTCACAACAATACTAACAGTTTCTCACCTTGTAAAAACTTATAGTTTTTTAGTGTTTCGTTTATGAAAATTTTTTTGATGAGCAAGTTGATTGGAAATAAAAAGTAATGGATTCATATAAGAACTACACGTGCCTAAGACCACAAGCTGTTAGGCAACAACTTAGGTCTTAGGTCCCTATTGCCCTTAGGATTGCGAGCATCTTTTGTAGTAATCTTCGGACTTGAAACAATAAATATTAGGCATTTCCGTAATAATCAGCTACATAGATAAAACCTTTTTTTCGAAGGATATAATTTTCTTCATTTAAAGAATAACATTTTGCGTGTTCATTTTTTAGGAATTCCTTATCACCCTGATTATGTTCTTGGTCATCTGCAATTTCAGACTTTAAGGCTAAAATAGGATGACCATCAAAAAACACATGAGTCCTCAATGCAATTGATGGTGAAGAATGTAACACAAAAAATAAAATGATGGGTATTAATATTAGCGGACTAAATAGCAGCATTATCTCTTTCCACGTCGTTTGCCTCAACTTTACACCTCTTATTTCATAATAACTATTTATCATTCTTTTTGTTAATTTAATAAATGGACTAATCTCAGCTCAGGTAGACTTGTTTTCAAGAACTTCAATTATTATATTTTCCTCTTATTTATATTTCTTGATTATGTGATAATTCGTTAAAAACTTTATAACTCCTTTTTTCGACAATTACTATCTATTTGAAATGCACTGAAATGTACTCTTTTATTCATCACTTTAGCAATCTATCCGATACGTAGAAAAAGCCTTTTTTATGGTTTTAAATCATCTTTCTATGTATCATTTTTGCACTTATGTTATTAAGAAGCTTAAACTTAAGTATTTAAAAAATATTATTTTAACAATAAGCAAAAACAAACCCTTGCATAATATGACAAGGGTTTGACAAATTTCGGATCAATTAATTTGATAATTTCTCTATAAATTTTTGAACTAGAACTTCTCCCCAGTCATAATTGACATAAAATCTTTATAAAACCCTTCATAATCGAGGCCTACGGCAATCTGTTGTTTCGGTCTTCCATCAAATTTCTCAGGAGTATCCGTTACTCGAAAATCTGCAATACTTTGACCCCTAGCCTCCTCGGTTGAATCAATTAAAACAGCAGATTGATAGAATTTAAATAAATCGCTACGTATGACTGCCATGATAGTTACCGCATCATGAACTGGGCTCCCTTTTATGCCGGGTACTTTCTTTTGATAGAAGTTGAAATAATAGTAATCTAATAATGGTTTTACAAGATCAGTTTTCCCTTTAGAATGAATATAATTGGCCATTGAAGGAGTTACTATGGCATTTTGCGTTACATTTAATGGGAAAATATATGCACCACTTACATACTTCATAACGATATTAGCTGCTATCGGATCACCGTGAAAATTCGCTTCAGCTACTGGGGTAACATTTCCGGGATAAAGAAAAGCCCCGCCCATTATATAGTAAGAATTCACACTTTTCATCAAATCTTCGTATAAGATAAATAGGGTCGCTAGTGAGGTTAACCTCCCAGTATTTACGATTATTAGTTCATCCTTATACTGCTCAATCAAATTGATCACTTCACAAAAGTTCTCTAAGTTCTCTAACTTTAAACCTGGATCGATTGGACCTAAACCAAACGGTCCATGTATATCAAGATAATAGGTCGGGATTTCTCCCGTCATTGGTTTCTCAGCACCCCCATAAACTTTAATATATTCTTTTCCTGACCTTTTAAGTAAAAACCGAACATTCCTTGTCGTTTCTTTTTTAGTTACATTCCCATAATCCGCTACAATCCCAATTATATCAATCTCTTCTGTTAATCGTGCATAAGCCAAAGCGATCGCATCATCAATTCCTACATCACCAAAAAATAACACTTTCTTTACCATTAGCTTAGCTCCCTTTAAATCAAAACTTTGGAACATTTTTTTATTATTAATTCCTTTGATATAAAGGTATGTTGCTATCTTTTTGAAAAGTATAAAAAATAGATCGTATATGATTAACTTAAAAAGTAAACTGGCATTTTGTTGAATAAGAAGAACAAAAAAAGCTATTCTCATCACTGAGAATAGCTTTTAAATATTTTTAAGCTTCCATAATTAAATCATAAACTAATGTAGGTTCTTCTACTTTTTCAGTAGAAATTTTAATGTTTTCTAATAAGTCTTTTTCAACTTCACTAATATCTTCTGTGCTTGAATATACAGTAACTAATGAATCTCCTTTTTTAACTGCTTCGCCTACTTTTTTGTTTAGCATTAATCCAACAGCTAAGTCGATAACTGATTCTTTTGTTGCACGTCCTGCGCCTAATTTCATAGCTGCTGTTCCAACTGCATCAGCAACGATTTGTGAAACATAACCGTCTTGCTTTGCTACTACTTCTTGTACATATTTAGCTTGAGGTAGTTTTGATGGATCATCTACTACTGAACCGTCTCCACCTTGAGCTACTAAAAATGCTTTAAATACTTCTAAAGCTTTTCCGTTTTTCATATTTTCTAGAAGTTTAGCTCTTGCTTCTTCTATTGTTTCAGCTTTTTTAGCTAGTACAACCATTTGGCTACCTAATACTAAGCATAATTCTTCTAAATCTTTTGGACCTTCACCTTTAAGAGTGTCAATTGCTTCTTTCACTTCTAATGCATTACCGATCGCAAAACCTAATGGTTGGCTCATATCAGAAATAATTGCAACTGTTTGTCTTCCAACGTTGTTCCCAATCTTAACCATCGCTTTAGCTAAATCGCGTGCATCATCAATATCTTTCATAAATGCACCTGCACCAGTTTTAACATCTAAAACAATAGCGTCTGCACCAGCAGCGATTTTTTTACTCATAATTGAACTTGAAATTAATGGGATTGAGTTAACAGTTGCTGTTACATCACGTAGTGCATATAACTTTTTGTCAGCAGGTGTTAAATCTCCTGTTTGTCCGATAACGGCTAATTTTATATCATTTACTTGCTTCATAAATTCTTCTTCTGTTAATTCAACATGGAAGCCTTCTACTGCTTCTAATTTATCGATTGTACCACCAGTATGACCTAAACCACGTCCGCTCATTTTGGCAACTGGAATATCTAAAGAAGCTACTAATGGACCTAATACAAGTGTAGTTGTATCACCTACTCCACCAGTTGAATGTTTATCAACTTTGATTCCTTCGATGTTAGAAAGGTCAATTGTATCACCAGAATGTACCATTGCCATTGTTAAATCACTATATTCTTTTTCAGTCATACCTTTTAAGAAAACTGCCATTGCAAAAGCACTCATTTGGTAATCAGGTACACTACCATCAGTGAAACCTTTGATTACAAAATTAACTTCTTCTGTTGTTAATGTTTTTCCGTCACGTTTTTTTTCGATTAAATCTACCATTCTCATTTTTGAAACGCCTCTTTCTAATTTGTATATATTACCTCTAATGAAAAGTGACTTCCACATAATGTAGAAGTCCTTTTCTATTCGTTTACTTTTGAATTACCCGATTTTACGAACAATCTCTTTTACTAATGATAAAAATGAAGCTCTTACTCTTTGTGTTGTTTCAATAACTTCTTCATGGTTTAGCGGTTGATCTAAAATGCCCGCTGCCATGTTTGAAATACATGAAATACCAAGTACTCTTAATTCAGCATGACGTGCCACAATTACTTCAGATACAGTTGACATCCCAACAGCATCAGCACCTAATGTTCTAAACATGCGAATTTCAGCTGGAGTTTCATAAGATGGTCCTGTCAGTGCAGCGTAAACTCCTTCTTGAAGTTTTACATCTACTTCACTAGCAGCATTTTTTGCAAGCTCTCTTAATTCACGGTCATATGGATAAGACATATCTACAAAACGAACGCCTAGCTCTGGGTTATTTGGTCCAATTAGTGGACTAGTACCAGTAAAATTAATATGGTCTGTAATTAACATTAAATCACCAGGTTCGTATGAAGTATTAACTCCACCTGCAGCATTCGTTACGATTAATTTTTCTACACCTAATTCTTTCATGATACGTACAGGGAATGTAACTTTTTCCATGCTATATCCTTCGTAGTAATGAACTCGTCCTTGCATTGCTACTACTTCAATACCGTGTATCGTTCCAAAAACTAGTTGTCCTTCATGTCCTTCAACTGTTGATGTTGGATATTCAGGAATTGTATGATACGGAATTTTTTCTTGATTTTCAATTTCATCAACAAGAACTCCTAAACCTGATCCTAAAATCAATCCAATTTTAGGCTGTCTGTCAACTTTACTTTTAATAAAATCAGCGGCTTTATCGATATTTTCTTTATTCATATGTAACTCCACCTTATCTCAATTTTTCAAAAAAACTTGATCCATGTGATGGCATTGTAACTTTAAAGTTTTCTGCAATGGTTGCCCCAATATCTGCAAACGTTTTTGGTATTTCTAATTCTTTACCTTCTGAAAACTGTTTACTATAAACTAGTAATGGAACATATTCTCTTGTATGGTCTGTACCAGTATATGTCGGATCATTTCCATGATCGGCAGTAATCATTAATAAATCATCTTCTTTTAATAAATCAAATACTTCAGGTAATCTTGCATCGTATTCTTCTAATGCTTTACCGTAACCTAGTGGATCTCTTCTATGACCGTATACTGCATCAAAATCAACTAAATTTAGGAAGCTTAAACCAGTGAAATCCATTTTTAATGTATCAACTAATTTATCCATACCGTCCATATTTGAAACAGTACGTAATGCTTTCGTAATTCCTTCACCATCGAAGATATCAGCAATTTTACCGATTGAAATTACATCAAAATTCGCATCTTTTAATTCATTCATAACAGTACGTCCAAATGGTTTTAATGCATAATCATGGCGATTTGGTGTACGTTTGAAGTTTCCAGGCTCACCTACAAATGGTCTCGCGATTACACGGCCAATCATGTATGGATCATCTAATGTTAATTTACGTGCAATTTCGCAATAACGATATAAATCTTCTAAAGGAACAACTTCTTCATGAGCTGCAATTTGTAAAACAGAATCAGCAGACGTATAAACGATTAAATCGCCTGTTTTCATATGCTCTTCACCAAGTTCAACTAATATCTCAGTTCCAGAAGCAGGTTTATTTCCGATTATTTTACGATCAAAATGAGTTTCCAATTCGCTTATTAATTCTTTAGGGAATCCATCAGCAAAAACTTTAAATGGCTTATCAATATGAAGACCCATGATTTCCCAATGTCCAGTCATTGTATCTTTTCCAACTGATGACTCTTCCATTTTTGTGTAATAAGCAAGTGGCTTATCGGCCTTTGGAACCCCTTTCAATTCTCTAATATTACTTAAACCTAGTTTTGCCATGTTCGGCATATGTAAACCATTCATTTCTTCAGCAATATGGCCTAGTGTATCTGAACCAACATCATTAAATTTTTCTGCATCAGGAGCTTCTCCGATCCCTACAGAATCCATAACAACGAGGAACACTCTATTAAATTTTCTATTCATTTGTTTTCCTCCTAACTCATCGAAACAAACTGAAACATAAATGATAGCGTCAGATGTCTGACAACTAAAGTATACTTATTGTCCTAATTCTTTTCAAGAATTATATTTTCCAATTTGTGTCTATTGATACTATATTTCCCCAGAATACTGTTATTTTGACATAAATATTTCATAATTATTTTCTTTTTTTAGCCGCTAATAAAAATGATATGCTAAAACTCCCTCTTACATACTGTATTGAAAAAATAAAAAGCCCAAGCTTTATAAGCTGGGCCTTTTAGCATATTATGCTGTTTGATTTTCTGAACTTGCAACTTGATGTTTTTGTGCTTTTCTTTTAGCAACTATTGTACCAGCTGCAATTACGATTGCAGTCATGACAATTTTGAACGCTAAAGCAATTGTATGATTTTCAAAAGCATTGTTAATCATTTTTTCATGAGTAATCATACCGGCTGCAGTCCAAGCTAAGATACCTGAACCAATCGTTGTAATAATTGGGTATTTGTTCATAATTTTCATTAATAATGAGCTTCCACCAACAATAATTGGAATTGAAATTAAAATACCAATTACGATTGCAACTAAGCTACCGTGAGATACACCAGCTAAAGCTAAAACATTATCAAGACTCATTAACGCATCAGCAATGATGATCGTTCGAACTGCTCCCCATAATGTTGCACCACTTTTAACTTCGCCGTGTCCAGAGTCATCGACTAATAATTTAAAAGCAATCCATAATAACATTAAACCACCGATCGCATAAATAAACGGAATTTTTAATAAATACACGATTACTGCTGCAAATACTATACGTAGTCCAATTGCACCTAATGTACCAAATAATACGGCTTTTTTCTTTTGTTCTGCTGGTAAGTTTTTAGCTGCTAATGCGATTAAAATAGCATTGTCACCACTTAATAACAGGTCGATAAAAATTACATTCAATAGTACTCCAATACTTAATCCACCTAATAAATCCATGACTCTTCCCCCTTTTAGATCTAAGATTAATTAAACAACCTGTACCCGTGACTACAAAATAAAAAGACCTTTGCCTATAGTTGTAGTACTACGGCAAAGGTCTTGCTGAGCATACAAAAGTATGCCAACAAAGCCGATGA
Source organism: Gottfriedia sp. NPDC057948 (assembly GCF_042887255.1). Taxonomy (NCBI): domain Bacteria; kingdom Bacillati; phylum Bacillota; class Bacilli; order Caryophanales; family Bacillaceae; genus Gottfriedia; species Gottfriedia sp. NPDC057948. The sequence continues at coordinate 273,235 of NZ_JBHVPN010000004.1, read as the reverse complement.
GAATTTCTTCTCATGTAATGACGACTTTGTTTCAGGATCTCTCCTGACGCTACTCCCCTTTGGAGTATTCGATTGTTTATTAATACTATAATAGTATTCTAGCTAGTCCATTATGTCAATAGATTTTAATTCATTTTTAATTAATAAGTTTATCTTTTAATAGCTCAATTATAATTTTTTATACTTTCATTTTCAATGTAAATAATTACCTTTACATTGATTGCTTTGTCAAAATTTTTGGTCCATTACTTGTAATCGCTAAAGTATGTTCATATTGTGCTGAATTTTTTCCATCTCTTGTTCTAGCTGTCCAGCCATTTGAATCCATTGTTGATTGCCATGATCCTAAATTAATCATCGGTTCAATCGTAATGACCATCCCCTCACGCAGTCTTAAACCTTTACCAGCCATACCAAAATGAGGAACATATGGCTCTTCATGAAGAGTTGGTCCTATGCCATGTCCAGTAAAATCACGTACAACAGAATAACCTAATGACTCAGCATAAGATTGAATCGCAAAACCAATATCACCAATACGGTTTCCTACTACAGCTTGCTCTATACCTTTATATAGGCATTCTTGAGTAACTTTTAATAAGTCTTTGTTTTCTTTAGCTATATTTCCTACACCGTATGTCCAAGCCGAATCAGCAAGCGCACCATTTAAATTTACAACCATATCAATCGTTACAATATCTCCATCTTTTAATGGTTTTTTACGAGGGAATCCGTGGCAAATCTCATCATTAATTGAAGCACAAGTTGCATATTTATATCCTCGGTAACCTTTTTGCTCAGGTTTCGCACCATTTTCAGCTAAAAACTTTTCTACAAAATGATCGATTTCCCAAGTCGTAATCCCAGGTTTAATCATTTTTGCAATTTCCTTATGCGTAGCAGCTAATAAAGAACCTGCTTCATCCATTAAGTTAATTTCACGTTCAGTCTTAATCGTAATCATTTATTTCATCCTTTCAAGTCACCTAAGTTTCAGTTCATACATGATTAATTTAATATATTATGCTTTTCACATTATAACAATCATTTTACAAGAAAAAAGAGCTTAATTTAAGCTCTTAATGTGTAAACAAAATTTTTAAAATTTGAGTTTCAGACTGAACCATCAAGCTCTTGGATGAAACTCTTTATAAACATCCTTAAGCCTATTTTTCGTTACATGTGTATAAATTTGTGTTGTCGATATATCTGCATGTCCTAGCATTTCTTGAACTGATCTTAAATCAGCGCCATTTTCTAATAAATGTGTTGCAAATGAATGACGTAAAGTATGCGGTGTTAATTCATGTTGAATATTTGCTTTTTCAGCTTGTTTTTTTAAGTTTTTCCAAAATCCTTGTCTAGACATTCTATTTCCATGATGATTTAAGAAAAATGCATCATTATTTTTTTTACCCTTTAATTCATTTCTTGACAATTTTAAATAATTTTCAATTGATTCAATCGCAAGCTTACCTAAAGGAATAATTCGTTCTTTACTTCCTTTACCTAAGCATCGCACAAATCCCATAGTTAAATTAATGTCAGATAGATTTAATGATAATAACTCTGACACTCGCATGCCAGTAGCATATAACAATTCTAACATTGCCTTATCTCTTAAACCAAATGTAGAGTGGTCAGGAACTTCTAACAAAGCCTCTACTTCCTGAAGTGATAAAACCTTTGGAAGTACTTTTGGCGCTTTTGGAATTTCTATTAAAAGTGAAGGATCGTCTTTCATACCATCAACCTCACGAATTAAAAATTGATGAAATGAGCGAATTGTTGCTAATTGACGAGCCATTGTTCGAGCTGTTAAATTTCTTTCTTTTAAATATTTTAAATAACTAATAATATGTAACCTAGTTATATTTGTGAGACCATTTATATTTTCAACAACGTCTAAATATTTTCCGTAGCTTTCTAAATCCTTACTATATGATAGAATTGTATTTTTAGATAAACCTTTTTCAACTTGGATAAAATGGATAAAATCCTCCGTTGCAAAATCAAATTCTTTTTTAAAAGGTGTTTTATCAGTCGTTGTCACATTTCATTACTCCCCGTTTTGATAAAACCGTACCAATTGGTTAAAAGCACCATCCTTTTTATGAATGTCCACCTTTAACATAGAGCCTTCTGGTCGGTCATATCGATGCATATTTTCATATTCAGAATGAATCCATTGAATAGCAAAATAAAATAAAATTGTACATGTAATAAATAAAATAGTAACTTTTATTACATTAAAAACAATACCTGCTCTTTTTTTCATATGACCACCACCTTTTGCTAGAAGTAAAGACATCATTACTACATACTATGCAAAAATAGGACAAATCATACTTCTAAAAATCAACATTAATCATTCAGTGTATTATTTAGAACATGAAAAAGAGCAGACTCTTTTTATTGAACTGCTCCATCTTTTAAGAATCAAAAATAAAATGATTTTAATTAAATTAAAATCATTTTATTACTCTTCGTTTTGATCATGGCGATGACATACACCATGAAATGATAATCGATGATCTTTAATTTTAAATTTCCAACGTTCTTCAACTGTCTTTTCAACTTCACTTAATAGATTTTCATGAATTTCATCTACTGCTCCACAAACCGTGCAAATTAAATGATGGTGAAAATGTTGTGCACCTTCATGTCTTAAGTCGTATCTTGAAACGCCATCACCAAAATTTATTTTATCAACAATTGTTAACTCAGTTAGTAATTCTAACGTACGATAAACAGTAGCAAGTCCAATTTCTGGCGATTTTTCTTTCACTAGGAGGTAAACATCTTCTGCACTTAGGTGATCTTCTTCGTTTTCTAATAAAACACGAACAGTGGATTCCCGTTGTGGTGTTAATTTGTATCCTGCTAAATGTAGTTGTTTCTTTATTCGTTCAACTCGTTCTTCCATTCTTTTCACTCCCTCGCCACTTGATAATAATTATAACAAAGAAAGAGAAAGTGTCAAAAATTATTTGTTAATTTTTTGAAACAATTATTTCTGAAATGGCTTTTAAAAAATAAGTTGAACCATATGCCTCAATAATACTTGCAATACTTAAGCAAACAGCAACAACTCCAAAGACAATAGAATACGAGACTAACTGTTTCATAATTGGTTCATTATCATTTTTAATAAATTGTTTTCTAATCATTCGAATGGATAGTTGAACTGCTAAAACTGTTAATAGTATATATAATGGTAAAACGATAACATTTTGTGGAAAAACAGAAGAAAATGCTAATAAAATACCATGCCAACCTAATTGATTGACTAAAAATCCAACTGTAAATCCAACTACCAATCCTTTCATAAATAATAGAATAAGAATGATTGGTAATCCGATGATTGAGATCCCTAAAACCCAAATCAATGCTAAAAACTTCAAATGAGAAGAATAGCTAGAAAGGAACACTTCATTTCCGCTAATATAATCACCATTATTAACTTGTCCAAAAAAATGTGTAATAAAGGATAGAATATCCTGCTTTTGACTCACATTCATACTATTTACGATGACTGCTCCAAATACTACACCAAAAAGTAAGATCACACTAACAAAAATATAGAGTGACAAATAATCTTTAACATGTTTTTTCATCGTTGATTTGACTGAGCTTCTTGTCATGATATCATCTCCTGGACTATATTCTCTCTTCATTTTATGAATGGACAAGTAATTTATTCTATTAATTTATAAAAGTTGAAAAATTAATAATAAAGAAAAAGTGGTTCTTGTTCCTATATTATGGAAAGGAATGATCATTTTAGTTCGAATTATTTCAACAAATAGAAAAAAGCTGTTAAAGTCAGGCAACGACTAAAACAGCTTTGTTTTAATTTAATAATTCAATTTGTTTTTTTATGATATGACCGATCGATTTTGCATTTTCTTCATTATTTCCATAAATAGTTGAATGTGTATGGCCTTCTAATGTTTGACGGCTACCTTGATTCGTTGTTTCACAATATTCATTATGATATTTTTCAACTTTATGTAGTAATTCCTTTTTTTTCTTCAGATTAAGCTGTAAACCACTTTGATTGGAAGCTGTTAATACTATTAAAGGAATATTCATTTTAATTTTCAATGCGTCCTTTATACGTAAGTTACTATAATGTAGGTTTTTCCACTCACTAACAACAGTCTTCCAATGCTTATAGCTCTTAATTGCCCTAATCATTTCGAACTGATTATCTGGGGTAGTTTTCATTATTTTATTAATTAGCTTATTTGGTATTGCCTTAGTAAGATTAAATTGGTTTGCATTTTTCATCATTAACGCAAATTGATATAGTAACTTATCATATACTTTCTGTTCATTTTCCTCTAGAGTCGGATGTGTTGGATCGAGTAAAATCATAGATTGGATAGCATTTGGAAAAAGGCGAGACAATTGGAATACAATATATGCTCCTAGAGAATGTCCTACAGCAATTAATGGACTTTTAATATTTAATGCTAATAAAATATCATAGCATTCAAAAGCTTGTTGTTCTGTTGATCGTTCTGTTGTCCATATTCCACTTTTTCCATAACCTAAGCGATCGTATGTTATAACTCTGGCATATTTACTCAACTCTTCTTGTAAATACTTCCATTGATGAAGAGTATGCATCATTCCACATTCTAAAAGAACTGTGACTTTGCCATCCCCTTTTACTCGAACGTGATATGTGCCAAGCTCACCATTAACAAACAATATTCTCACCTTCATCGTATTTGATTAGTTGTCTTATTGTATTCTTTTTTCCTGTTTTCTATTTTATCCTTAATTCTTAAATTTTTACTTAATAAAAATGCTTTTTTTTTGAGATAAGCATTAAAAACGTTAAAAAAAGACGTTAAAAAAATTAACGTCTTTAGTCTTAAGGTTTTTAAATTGTTTCTTTTTTTCCTTCGTAAGCTTCTTTTACTTCTTCGTAAAATTGAGCTTGAGTTGCAGAAAAATATGGTGCTACATAAAATAAAGCTAGCCCAAAAGTAATGATGATTAATAGAAGCCAACCGATGAATGAAAGCCATAATAAAAATAATTTCCATTTATATCCATCCATCATTCTTCTACTTAATGTAATTGCATCCAATGCACCCATATCTGGATGATCTTTTAAAATATATCCAACTTGTGAATAAGCGATTGATTTAATTATACCAGGTACTATTAGTAAAATAAGCCATAGGATTGTAAATAAAGCTACTAAAAATCCAACGATTATTCCTCTTATAAATTGATGTCCACTTTTAAAATAGAAAAATAAGTCCGATAAATTTTTTTCCTCATCACGAATAAGGTTTAAAAAGTAAACAATTAATCCATAACCTAGTAATGTATTTACGACCCAAGTGATAATATCAATGACTGTTTGCAATCCTGCGGGAATTATCACTTTATCATCCATTGGATCCAAAAATAAATTCCCACTGTAATGGTAATTGACTGGTCCATTAAGTAGCATATGAATAAGTCCTTGTACTACCCAAAAAACCACAAGTGTTAAAATCGCTTTACCCCAATTACCAGATAGACGACTTTTAGCTGTTTTTTTAATTGATGAAATTCTCATCTACTCATCCTCTCAAAAAATGTCACTTTATTTTACCATGTTTATTTCCATATTTTGAGAATTATTTTTAATTTTATTTTAATTTTTTTGTAATAATTGTAAATATTGGACTGCAAAACATGTTTTTGCATCATGGATTGAACCTTTTTTTAGTTCCTCTAGACACTCGTCTAATGTTAGCTCAAAAATTTCAACAAATTCATCTTCGTCTAAAGCAGCACTATTTTCTAGTTTCTTTAAACCTTTTGCTACATATATATGTATGTACTCGTCTGCAAACCCCGGTGAAGTATAAAAAGATTGTATATGCTCCCAATTTGCTGCTTCATATCCAGTCTCTTCTTCTAGCTCTCGTTTAGCCGTTACAAGTGGCTCTTCGCCTTTTTCTAGTTTTCCTGCTGGAATTTCTAGAAGACTTCTTTCTAGCGCTTTTCTGTACTGCTCAACAAAAATAATTTTTCCTTCATTTGTAATTGGAATAACAGCCACTGCGCCGGGATGCTTTACGATTTCACGCGTACTTGTATTTCCATTCGGTAATTCTACCTTTTGATAATAAAGAGAGATAACTCTTCCTGTGAATACTTTTTCTTCCGCTAGTGTTTTTTCTTCAAATTTTTTCATTTTTTTCATCACCTTGTTCTAATTTATATGGTTGTCACATACATTTTATCATTTATTTCATTAAAATACTTTCTGAAATGAGGTAGTCTGATGAAAATGTGTATGACGGAAAATTCTGTTGTCCTTGTGGGCTCCAAAACAGAAATTTTAAAAACCCTCGAAGTTATTAGTATGCAATATAAAACCGTTCAAGAATGGATTCAAAACTCCAATGGCAAGCTTCTATATGTTGTAAAATAATGCTCTTTTCCCTACAATTATATTTGGAGGGATTTATATGAAAAAACGTAAGCTTGGTTCTACTTTATTAGAAATATCCGAAATTGGTTTAGGTTGTATGTCTCTTGGGACAGAAGAAAATGAAGCGATTTCAACAATTCATGCCGCAATCGATGCTGGAATCAATTACTTCGATACTGCTGATTTATATGATTTTGGTAAAAATGAAGAAATCGTTGGAAAAGCTTTAAAAGGTCGTAGAGATCAAGTGGTTATTGCAACGAAAGTCGGAAACCGTTGGAATAATTCAAATGATAATAAATGGTATTGGGATCCATCTAGAGCATATATTAAAGATGCTGTTAAGGACAGTTTACGTAGATTAAATACAGATTATATCGATTATTATCAGCTTCACGGTGGAACAATTGAAGATCAATATGAAGAAACTATTTTTACTTTTGATGAACTAGTAAAAGAAGGCTTAATACGCCATTATGGAATCTCTTCAATTCGTCCAAATGTTATTAATCGATTTGTAAATCATTCATCTATACAAGGTGTTATGATGCAATATAATGTACTAGAGCGTAGACCTGAAGAATTTTTTCCGCTTTTCGAAAAACATCATATTTCTGTCATTGCACGCGGTTCCGTAGCAAAAGGTCTATTAACAAGTAAATGGGAAAAGAAACTATCTAACAAGGGCTATATGTCCTATACAGAACAAGAATGTAATGAAACAATCCAAAGGCTTCTCCAACTTCTAGATGAGGAACAATCCTTACATAGCTTAGCTTTACAATATGTTCTTTCTCATAAAGCAGTTTCATCGTTAGCTGTTGGAGCTCGAAATAAAGAACAATTACTAGATAATCTTAACGCATACATAGCAAAACCATTAAATTCACAACAAATCGCCAAAATAAAAGAAATTTCACTTCTTACGAAATACGAGGAACATCGTTAAGCCACTCCTTCCTTCCAAGGAAGGAGTGTTATTTCTTCCATTTACTTGCTTTTCGATCGATTTCATCTAAAAATTCTTTTCGTCCCCTTTTATATTCTGTTTTGTTTTTAGCAAGTCCCTTTTTTAATTTTATATATTCCATTGCTTGATCCGTATGCGCGATCATATATTCCCTAAATGCAATATTTCGTTCAACCGCAGCATTTCCTTTTTCGTATACTTGAATATGGAAGCTACAAATATCATCACATTTGATAAAAAATCTTCTGTCTTGATTAGATTGATCCCCCAATTGTTCGTAACCTAATGTTTTTAGAACATCACTATACTCATCAAACTTTTTTAAGCATTTAACTACGATCATTAAGTCAATGATTGGCATCGCAAACATATTCGGAATTGAAGTACTCCCTATATGATAAATTGCTGCTTTCTCCGGTAATAATAGATCAATTGCCATTTTTTCTGACTGAAAATCTTCTTCCCAGGAAGTACGATAAGGTACAATTTCAATATTCTTTTTCATAATGAACACCTACATTTTTTTCATTAACCTTCCTTTTATATCATTCGTTAAAAGTCACTTAATTATTGAAAAAATTAATTAAGTGAAATAAGTGTATAAAAACAGATTCTACCATCATGACTTTTTACCTACCTCCCAATCCCTAGAATGAAACTATTTCTATTTATTCAAACTAATCCCTTTAACCTAAAAATTATTTAATAAATGCTTAAAAATCATCATTTAATACTAAATTAAATTTTGGTTAAAATACTCACAATTTCTACTTTTATTGGTTTCTTTGAATTATAATTATTTTAGTTACTAAGATATTTAGTTACGTTAACTTTTTATAGTACTTCCTATTTTAAGGAGAGAATGAAATGTCAGAAAACCCAATCATTCGAAGTGAATTTATTCCGTCTCTAATAATGGAATTTAGAAAATTTAGCACTTCAATCGTTCTTTTTAATGAAGGGCTTGCCTCGAACCTTCATTTAAATGCGACTGATTTACGATGTCGAGAGTTACTTTCTCACACTGGTCCAATTTCAGCAGGAAAGTTATCTCAATTAACACACCTAACTACTGGTGCTATTACAGGAGTTATTGACCGACTTGAAAAAGTCAACTTTGTTGAACGTATTCAAGATCCGAATGACCGTAGACGAGTAATAATTCAACCTGTGTATGAACGTGATGATGAATTAGCAGAGCTTTTTAAACCATTATCTGACTCTCTTTCTAATATTTTTAACCAGTATGATGACAAAGAGTTAACATTATTATTTAAATTTTGGAATGATATTAATGATTTGATTCCAAAAGAGACACAAAAATTAAATAAGGGGGAAACTTGATGGTTTCAAAAGACAGCAAGGTTGGCTTTGTCGTAGCAGGTCTATTATTAGGAATGCTCATGGCGGCTATGGATAACACAATTGTTTCAGCTTCGATGCCGACAATTGTTGGAGAACTAGGTGGTTTAGACCAATTTATTTGGGTAACCTCTGCATATTTGGTTGCTACTATGGCAAGTATGCCGATTTTTGGAAAGTTATCGGATATGTATGGACGTAAACGATTTTATTTATTAGGACTTTTAATTTTCTTAATTGGTTCTGCATTATGTGGAACAGCAAATAGCATTGTTCAATTAAGTGTTTATCGTGCGATCCAAGGAATTGGCGGAGGTTCATTAATGCCAATAGCCTTTACAATTATTTTTGATATTTTCCCTCCTGAAAAACGAGGAAAAATGACTGGTTTATTTGGTGCAGTTTTTGGTCTTTCTAGTGTATTTGGACCACTTTTAGGAGCGTATATTACTGATCAAATTGATTGGCGCTGGATTTTCTATATCAACTTACCTTTAGGTATTATTTCTTTATATTTAATCTCTCAGTTTTATAAAGAAAATCTTCACCTTAGAAAACTTAAAATCGACTGGTTTGGTGCAATTACACTTGTTGGTTCAGTTGTCAGTTTAATGTTTGCACTTGAACTTGGTGGTAATGAATACGATTGGAATTCTGGTCCAATTATTTCCTTATTTGCAATCTTTGCAGTATTGTTTATCGCATTTATTCTAATTGAAAGAAAAGTTGAAGAGCCAATTATTTCATTTAGCTTATTTAAAAAGCAGCTATTTGCGGCAACTCAAGGTGTTGCATTTTTCTACGGTTCTGCTTTTATTATTACGACTGTATTAATTCCACTTTTTGTTCAATCAGTTTATGGTGGTACAGCTACAAATTCTGGTATCATTCTTATTCCAATGATGCTTGGTTCAGTTGTAGGTAGCCAGGTAGCAGGACAATCGGTACGTAAATTTAGTTATAGAAGCATCATGTTAGTTTCAGTTGTTTTATTCTTTATTGGAATGTATTTATTAAGTACATTAGATACTAATACAGCTCGATCAACAGTAACGTTTTACATGATTATCGCTGGTCTTGGAATGGGTTGTTCATTCTCATTATTAAGTATGGCAACTCAACACAAAATCGAACCTCAAAAACGAGGCATCGCTACATCAACAAATACTTTCTTTAGAACATTAGGTATGACAATTGGTGTTACTATTTTTGGAACAATTCAAAACCACGTATTTAAAAATAAATTAAGTGATTTACTTGGTAATTTAGGTGCATTTGGCGGAAAAGTTGACTCACGTGCATTATTATCTGCTGATGCAAGAGCTAAAATTCCACCAGAAGTACTTCATAAAATCTCAGAAGCAATGGCCCATTCTGTTGCGACTACTTTTAAATGGACACTTATTCCAATTACTTTAGGTTTTATCGCGATTATCTTAATGGGTAAAGAAAAGTTAACTTTTGAAGTAAAAGAAAATAGAGCGAAAAAAGCTCAATAAAAATAATGCCAAATCCTAGATGGATTTGGCTTATTTTTTTCTCTAAAAAACTAATCATTTTTACATTTTTCAACATTTATTTACTTTTATTTATTATTTTAATCATTTCAACTTTAAATTCGTCATCTATTCTTATAGAGTAATAGATTTATATGAGGAGATGATTAAAATTGAATAGGAAAAAGTTAATTTTAGCAGCAATGACATCAATTTTGGTATATTCGGGAGTTAACCAAGTTTCAGCACAAACAACTTCTGTGAACCAGAGTGCGTTTAAGTCATTTGGACCAAAAGGATTTGACCTTCAAGCACACCGTGGAGGACTGGGGCTTACAGTTGAATCAACTATAGCTTCATTCTCACATGCACTTGAACTCGGCGTAAGCACCCTTGAGCTTGACGTACAAATAACTGAGGATCATCAAGCTGTTATTACGCACGATCGTAAGATTTCTAGTACAAAATGTTCTGATACAAAGCCAGCATTCGTTGGCGATTCAGAGTACCCATACGTAGGTAAATACATAAAAGATTTAACGCTAGCTCAAGTAAGAACGCTCGATTGTGGTTCAAAAGGTCTACCCCAATTCCCTGGCCAGCAACTAAGTCCTGGTGCTCGTATGCCACTGTTAACCGAGGTATTTGATCTTGTAAAGAAATACAAAGCTAAAAAAGTGTGGATGAATATCGAAACGAAAGTTGAAGCTGGTGCACCAGAACAAACAGCTCCTCGAGAAGAATTTGTTCAAATCGTTGCCAAACAAGTACGTGAAGCTGGGATGTTGAACCAAGTATCAATTCAAAGCTTTGACTGGGGTTCGCTCAAGCTTATGAAAGAAGTTGAACCTCGATTGCCTCTCGTTGCGCTAACGAACGGACCAGACTTTCTACAACCTGGCAAACCTGGTAAATCACCTTGGTTAGGTGGAATCGATATAGATGATTTTGATGGAAATCTCGTTGCTGCGGCTCATTCATTAGGTGTAGATGCAATTTCTCCAGTCCATGGATTCCCACAGGATGGCAAAATTACTGATTCGAACTACACTCCTTATATTACTAAAAGTATGGTTCAAGAAGCTCACCAGTACGGTATGAAGGTCATTCCATGGACAGTTGACGACCAGCCAACTATGCAAAAGCTTATTGATGATGGTGTCGATGGAATCATAACGGATTATCCTGACCGACTACGTGATGTGATGAATCAGTATCATTTTAAGTTACCTAAAAGCTACTCTGCAAAGTAATTCATATATTTAAATTTAGTTTATTATTCTCTCATTATATAAAAATCAATGCTTTGTATAATCTAAATGTTGATTTTGAAAAAAAGGGTGTCTATTTGGGGCTGTTGACAAATTAAATAGGAATTTGTAAACCTGTGTAGAAATTAGTCTATACAGGTTTTTTTATTGGGGGAATTCTTATGATGGGTCGAAAAGAAGATAATCAAAATAAATTAGAGTTTATCGATTTAAATATTTCACGTCCAATTGCACATGAATTAAGTGAAGCAAATCTAGAAAGAGCAAAGACAGATGAATATAAACGGATTCAAAGACAAAGACGTGTGTGGTGTGAAGGAACATTTGGGACGATGAAAACAAAGCATAATCTATATAAAACTTATAAGAGAGGCATTCAAAAAATTCTTGAACAATGCCTCTTTTCGGCGTTGGCTTTGAACTTTAAAAGAATGGTTAAAGTAATAAATTAAATTGAATTACATGTGATAAGAATAAGTTAAAATGACGAATTAGCCAAAAAAGACAAAATGGGAATGGAGTAAACCTCCATTCCCATTTAGGCACCTTTTTTAATAGAATATATATATTTTTCCCACTCGCTATTTGTTTTCTATGAATCTTATTTAATTTTATATTTTTTTTTATTTGAAATAATTTATTTTTTAGTTTAGTGATTTCATGTGTTTAAGTTACAAACAATGATAATATCCCCCCATATAATGAAGTTAGTAAAAATCGCTCCAGGGAAACGATTCCCAACAAGCAAAAAGCCCCTTAAAAAAGGGACTTTTTTTATTCATCCTTTGCAACTCCACCAACGGACCAATTTTCTTTTTCGAATTCGTTTATTAAAATTCTTACTTGTGCTGGCTGAACGTCCAATGTACGACAAACAACTTCATTTATTTCTCTCATTAATTGTTTTTTTAATTCTGTACTTCTACCTTCAATCAATTGAATTTGAATGATTGGCATAGTTTATTACCTCGTTACTTGTAGTTTCATTGTCTCGATTCCATCAAAACGCGCTTCTACAACATCGCCCTCTTCAACGTGGATCGCTTCTGTAATACCACCCGTTAAGATAATCATCCCTGGTTCAATTTGTTCGCCGTTTTTACTTAGCATCTGCACTAACTTTACGACTGATTCTACAGGATGATCTAGTACATCAGAACTTACTCCACTTTGCACTTTAACCCCATTTTTATATAATTCAACATTAATTTCATCCCAAGAAGTATATGTAGGTGAATAGTGTTGTTTACCGATGATAAATTTTGATGAAGATGCATTATCTGCTACTACATCTGTCAGTGTAAATGAGAAATTTTTATATCGACTGTCGATTACTTCTAATGCAGGTACAATATACTCAGTTGCTTCCCATACATCTTTTGCTGTTACATCTTGTCCAAATAATGGCTTGTTAATCATAAATGCGATTTCTGGTTCAACCCTAGGATGAATTGAACCTTCCATCTTTAATTTATTTTCTTCTAATTCCATCGATTTTGTTAAGCGTCCATAAATCGGCTCATCAACATTAACAGATTTTTGTTTAGCAATACTTGTTAATCCCATTTTCCAACCAATTAATGGATCACCATTTTTAATCGCATGATCAATACTTAATTTTTGAATTTCGTAAGCATTATTCACGTTTAATTCTGGATGTTCAATCGTAATTTTATCCATTTCTAGACCGTTTTTTTGGTGCATATATATTTTATTCGCGATTTCAGTAATCATTTTTCTTCGTCTCCTCTCAAAAAACAGACAATTTTTTATTTGCTAACATACAAGCAACTTCTTGAATCATATCCTCTTGCCCACCGACTACTTTTTGTTTTCCTAATTCAATTAAGATATCTCTTGCATCAACATTCCATTTTTTAGCTGCTCGATTGGCATGTAATAGAAAACTAGAATACACTCCTGCATAACCTAAAATTAGACTACCTTTAGTAATCTCTTGTGGTGTTTGGAGAATTGGTGCAACAATCTCCTCTGCTAAGTCCATCATCTTATAGAAATCAATTCCTGTCTTGATTCCTAATCGCTCTAATACACCAATTAACACTTCAGTTTGTGTATTTCCCGCACCTGCACCTAAGCAGCGTACACTTCCATCAATTCTAGTAGCTCCTTCTTCAATCGCTACTAGTGTATTTGCCATCGCTAAAGAAAGATTATTATGTGCATGGAATCCAACTTCAATATCAAGAGACCCTCGTAAAGCAGCAATACGTCCTTTTACTTCATGTGGAAGAAACGCTCCTGCAGAGTCAACCATATAGACGACATCCGCACCATAACTTTCCATCAATTTGGCTTGTTCAACTAATTTTTCAACTGGCGCCATATGGGACATCATTAAAAATCCAACAGTTTCTAATCCAAGCTCTTTTGACATAGAAATATGTTGTTTCGAAACATCAGCTTCAGTAACATGGGTAGCTATACGAGCCATTTTTGCTCCAATTTTTGCTGCCGTTTTTAATTCTTTTACTGTTCCAATACCAGGTAATAGTAAGACAGCAATCTTTGAATGATTACATGAATTGACCGCTGCTTCGATCAATTCAAATTCATTCGTTGTTGATAAACCATATTGTAATGAAGAACCACCTAAACCATCTCCATGTGATACTTCAATAAAAGGCATTTTTGCATCATCAAGAGCCTTCGTAATTCGAACGACTTGATCTACTTTATACGAATGAGCAATTGCATGACTTCCATCTCGAAGTGCTACTTCAGTTATAATGACTTCTTTTCCAAACATTGCACTCCCTCACTTTCTTTAGGCACTTTTTTAAACCGTTTTTACCACTTCATATTGTGCAATCTCTTCTGCTACTTTTACTGCTGATGCAGTCATAATATCTAAGTTTCCTGCATAGCTAGGTAAGTAGTCCCCTGATCCTTGAACTTCTAAATAAACAGTTACAGTTGAACCATCTATAATTGGATCCATTCTTAAACGGTATCCTGGTACATAAGCTTGAACCTTTTTCACCATTTGCTTAACGGAATGAATCATGCTTTCATGGTTAAAATCTTCATTCGTAACTTTGCAATAAACTGTATCTCTCATCATAATTGGTGGTTCTGCCGGATTTAAAATAATGATCGCTTTTCCTTTTTTAGCTCCACCAATTTCTTCAAGTCCTCGAGCCGTTGTTACAGTAAACTCATCGATATTTGCTCGTGTACCAGGTCCGGCACTTCTTGAGCTAATTGTAGCAACGATTTCTGAGTACTCAACCTCTGCAATTTGGCCTACCGCATGAACGATTGGAATCGTTGCTTGGCCACCACATGTTATTAAATTGACATTACTTTCGACTATATGTGAACCTAAATTTACAGGTGGTACGACAAATGGTCCAATTGCGGCTGGCGTTAAATCAATCACGCGCTTCTTTAATTCACCAAGTACTTTTGCATGATGAAAATGAGCTTTTGCGGAAGTTGCATCAAACAATAAATCAGCCAGTTCTTTTCGTTCAATGAATCCTTGAATTCCATTATCGATTACTTCAATTCCTAATTCTTTTGCACGATTTAACCCGTCAGATTCTGGATCAATTCCGATCATCGTTGTTAATTCTAGAAATGGATTATTCTGTAATTTCATCATTAAATCTGTTCCAATATTCCCCGAACCAATGATTCCGACTTTTAACTTATTCATAATTACCACCTCATTTATTTAAATGAAATCGAGACGTCACCTAATAATGGAAACTTCGCAGTAAATAAGTCCCCAGCATTTACATTAATTGCAGCTGATAAAGCTCCTGATAAAATAATTTCTCCTGCATTTAGAGCGATTCCAAATTCACTTAATTTATTGGCTAACCATGCTACACAATGGATTGGGTTTCCTAACACTGCCTCTCCCTTACCTGAATTCATCAATTCTTCGTTACGATATAATTCCATCGTAACATTCGGTAAGTCAACTTCCTTTACATCGAAACGCTCATTGCCAAGAACAAATAAGCATGATGATGCGTTATCGGCAACTGTATCCTCTAATCGAATTTTCCAATTTTCGATTCTACTATCAACTACCTCTATTGCAGGCACAATATAATCTGTTGCATTCACTACATCCTCAAATGTAATATTTGGACCGATTAAATCCTTTTTTAAGACAAATGCAATTTCAGCTTCTACTTTTGGTAAAATCATATTTGCAACTTGTACTTCACCGAAATTAGGAATATTCATATCTGTTAGTAAGTGACCGTAATCTGGTTCATCTACCCCTAATAACTCCTGCATAGCAATCGAAGTTAATCCAATTTTTTTACCGATAATTTTTTGCCCTTTTTTCAATTTTTCTTCGATATTTGTTAATTGAATTTGATAGGCTTCCCTTTCAGTTAATCCAGGAAAAATCTCAGTTAAAGCTTTTATACTAACTCCACTCTCTTCTGCATCTTGCAGTAGAATCGTTAACTCGTCTACACTAGTAATCTTCACTATCTTTGACCCCCCTTTTGTATTCTTATAATTTAATCGTGATATTCGATAATTCACTATAAAACTCAAAGCTATGAATTCCACCTTCACGACCTAAACCGCTTTGCTTCATACCTCCAAATGGTGTACGTAAATCTCTTAAATACCAAGTGTTTACCCAAATGATTCCAGCCTCAATTTGATGTGCAACTCGGTGGGCTCTGCGTAAATCATTTGTCCAAATTGTAGCTCCTAAACCATAATGAGTGTCATTTGCCCATTCAATCACTTCTTCTTCCGAATCAAAAGGCATAACTGTTACGACTGGACCAAATATTTCTTCTCTTACACATCTAGAATCACGGTTTAATCCTGTAATGATTGTCGGTGAGATAAAGCATCCTTTTTCAATTGATGCTGGTCTACTGCCACCCGTTAAAATAGTTCCGCCTTCTTCTTTTGCAATCTCGATATAAGATAATACTTTTTCGTAATGTTCTTTACTAATGACCGCACCAACTTTTGTGCCTTCTTCAAACGGATCGCCAATTTTTAATTCCTTTGTTTTTGCGACAAATTTATCAATAAATTCATCAAAGATTGATCTCTGAACATAAATTCTAGATCCACATAAACAAACTTCTCCCTGATTCATAAAAGATGATTTTAAAGTTGTTTCAATCACTTCGTCTAAATCAGAATCAGCAAAGATAATGTTTGGATTTTTTCCACCAAGCTCAAACGATAATTTTTTTAACGTTGGAGCTGCCGCCTTCATAATTGCTGAACCTGTTTTTGTTTCACCAGTAAATGTGATGGCATCAACATCTCTGTGCTCTGTTAAAGCTGAACCTGCCGCATTTGCTCCAAATCCGTGAACAACATTCACAACTCCGTCTGGTACGCCTGCATCTTTACAAATTTCAGCTAAAACTGTAGCTGTCATTGGTGTCCATTCTGCTGGCTTCATAACTGCTGTATTGCCAGCCGCTAAACAAGGTGCAAGCTTCCATGTTAATAGTAATAAAGGGAGATTCCATGGGTTAATCATTCCGACTACACCTACAGGTCTACGATATGTATAATGTAAGGCAGTTTGATCTTGCATATGAGACTCAGAGCTTAACGTTGTAATATAATCAGCAAAAAAATAAAAATTGTGAGCCGATCTAGTAATATCAACTTCTAAAGCAAGATCATATGGCTTTCCAGTATCCATTGCCTCTAACGCCGCTAATTCTTCTTTTCGAGCTAATATTCCATCGCCGATTTTTCTTAATACTGCCGCTCTTTGATTGCTAGTAAATTGTTTCCACTCACCTTTTAACGCTCGTTTTGCTGCTTTTACTGCTAGTTCAATTTCTAACTCGCCACCTTCAGAAACAGAACCTAATACTTCTTCAGTCGCAGGATTAATATTTAAAAATGTTTTTTGATTAAAAGAAGGAATATATTGTCCATCAATAAAATGCTTACAATCAATCGGTAATGTTTTATTTTTCTTCTCTGTAACTTGCATAATAGGCACCTACCATTCTAATAGAATAAAAGGTGACACGAGTGTCACCAAATTTTTCAATCCTCTATTTCTACAACCATTTCAATTTCGATCGCTGTATTATGTGGAAGCTGTGCCATCCCAACAGCTGATCTAGCATGTTTTCCTCTTTCACCAAACACTTCTACTAAAAGGTCAGAAGCTCCGTTCATCACTTTCGGATGATCATAGAAATCTTCTGTACTATTTACAAAGCCTAAGATTTTGACAATTCGTTTTACTTTCGAAAGTTCACCTAATTCGTACTTTAATACACTAATTAAATTTAGCATTGACTCTCTAGAAGCAGCATATCCTTCCTCTAGCGTCAACTCTCGTCCAACTTTGCCATGGTATTCATCTACACCTTGCCCAGATGTAAATAGTAAATTACCTGTACGAACAGACTTTACATAATTACCTGAAGCCGGTCTTATTGGTTTAAGTGTATAACCTAAACTTATTAATCTATCTTCTGGAGTCAATACTTTGTTTTCCATGAACTAAATCTGCCTCCTTAATATTTAAAAATTTCAGGGCATTTTTTCCTAAAATAGCTTCTTTCATTTCTTTATTAATATCCATTTGATTAATCACTCTTCCAGGTGGCGTTTCTCTCAATAAGAAAGGATAATCCGAGCCCATCACAATTTTGTCGTAGCCAAATCGGTTAATTAAAAATTGAATATTAATAGGATCATAGTGAAGAGAATCAAAATAGAAATTACTTACATAATGACTTGGCGGATAGGCAGTTTTGCGCAAATGAGGCCATACCTTCCATCCTTGATCTAATCTAGGTAGAATAAATGGGAATGAACCTCCACCATGTGCAAAACAAATCTTTAATTTTGGATACTTTTCAATCACTCCACCAAATGTTAAGCTAGCAGCAGCTAAAGCTGTTTCACTCGGCATTCCAACCGTGTACATAAAGTTATGATCGGGTGTACGATCCTTCGCTAATGTTTCCCACGGATGAATAAACAATGGGACATTCCATTTTTCAGCCATTTCAAAAAATGGACTAAACTCGTCACTGTCTAAATTTGTTCCATTTACATTTGTACCAATTTCCAGTCCACTTAATCCAAGTGTATGAATACAGCGATCCATTTCCCTAATAGCTATTTCAGCGTTCTGCATTGGTACTGTCCCTAATCCAATAAACTTTGAAGGATTCTTTTTAACTGTATCTGCAATGAAATCATTTTGAATTTGAGCCATTTCCAATGCTGCTGGAGCTGGTGCCCAATACGAAAAGGTAACTGGAATTGGCGACAGCACTTGCATTGTTACATCTTCATTATTCATGTCCTCAATTCTCTTTTCAGGACTCCAAACTTGATCAGTTACTTCTCTAAATACTTTTCCAGCAACCATAATATTGGCACCACATGAACATGTCGGTTGTAAAATTGGCCATCTTTCATGACCGTATTTTTCAAAAAAATTCGGTAAATCCTCAGGAATGATGTGTGTATGAAAGTCTATACGCATACCCATTCATCCGCTTCCTCTTTCATGACATGACCACAGTTTTTACATGTTCTTAATTCAAGGCTAGCATTAAATTGCTCAATCGCTTCTTTTACTTGCGTACCAATATCCGTTAATTGAACAGTCGTTTTATGCATCTCTTCATTACACTCATCACAGAACCAAACAAAACTTTCTAATTCACCTTCTGCTCTTTTTCGTTCAAGCACAATCCCATATGAATCTTTTACTCTATGAGGTGAATGTGGAACAAAAGAAGGAAGCATAAAAATTTCACCTTCTCCAACTGTTACAACTTCACGCTTGCCATCCGGTGTAATACACTCAACATAGCAATTACCTTTAATTTGATAGAAAAATTCATCTGCAGGATCGATATGAAAGTCTCTACGTTTATTTGGTCCTCCAATAATCATTGCAGCATACTCTGAATCTTCCCAAATAACTTTATTATTAACTGGTGGTTTTAATAGCTCTTTATTATCCTCAATCAATTTGAAAATATTAAAAACTCGACTTTTAAGATTCATCTCTAATCCTCCAATTAATTCATTTTTATTTGAACTTTAAGTAAGCGCTATCATTATGCATTAATATAACCAAGCTGATTTGAGACTGTTTTAGCAGTTTTCACAACATCTTGAATCATTCGACCTATGTCTTGGCTCATCATATACGAAACTGGTCCAACCATATTTAATGCTGCAAAAGTTTGACCTGTATATGTTTGAATTGGAGCTGCAATTCCGAATAATCCTAAATCATTTTCATTGTTGCTTATGCTATAGCCATTCTCTTTAATCGCAGTCATTTCTTTTTTTAATGCATCAATAGTCGTAATTGTATTTGTTGTATAAGCTTTAAAGCCTTTTTCAATCGTTGTTTTTAAGTATGCTGGATTATATGATAGTAGAATCTTACCGGTACTCGTACAATATGCAGGCCGTTTAGCACCTATAAATGTTGGGACAGGTATCGAATGTTTAGAGGAAACTTTTAAGACAAATCTTACGTCCCCTTTATCAAACATTCCGATATGAACGGTACTATCATAATTTTTTAGTAGATTTTCTAATAACGGAATGGCTTCACTATATATGTCTTGTTGATACATAACGTGATTACTCCATTCAAGCAACTTCCAACCAAGTCGATACTTTTTCTTATTATCCTGAATTAAAATCCCTTCAGCACAAAGAGTTCGAACTAAATGATGGACCGAGCTTGCATTCATATTTAACTTTTCAGCTATTTCTAAATTTCCTAGGACTGGTTCTTCTTCTGTAAAGCAATCTAATATTCTAGAAATCTTTTGAACTGAAGAGATCATTAGATCCCCTCCTCTTTGATGCTAAAAAATTTCATAAAATCCCTGCTTTCTAAAATTAATCAGTTAACTTTAGAATTCGCTAGATTAGTCGATACTCCTTTTAAGTTTTTTGCTCCATTTAATGCATCGTCCACCATACTAAACGTTTTCTTACGTTTCATTTGGTTATAGTAAATTGCTCTTTTTCGAATTGGATCACCAGTATAATATCTTTCATATTGAAGTGCTCTTTGTCCAAAAGCTTCTCCACATAAATCCCATGCAAGTTTGAATAATTGAACTCGGTCTAATGAGGATACGCCTTCACGTCCAACATAGTATTTATCCATAGCGTCTCTTAGTTCAGGATGTTCAAAGTCTGCTTCTGTTGGCGACATTAATAAGCCGCCTGCACCAATTGTTTGAATCACTTCAATTGCTCTTGGGTACATAGTTGGAAGCAAGCCACGAATCGTTTCAAGTGGTTCCCATGCCGGTCTTACTTCGCCTGAAGGTAATGTTTCATACTCTATTTCGGAAACTCGAAGTAAAGCACGAATTGTTTCAACTGATTGTAGTAGTTCACCTAAGTCATTTTGGACATTTAAATAAACATCTACTCCAATTGAATCAGCTAACCTGCATGCTACCTCTACTGCAAAAGCTAATTTTACATAGCCTCTTACGCCAGACTGGTGAGCAGGCTGTTGTGCAATACCTGTTTTTGGATATAGATTATTTGCAGCTTCAACATTATTATGAATAAATACACGATTCCAAGGAATTAACACATCCTCAAATACAAGAACAGCATCCATTTCTTCGAATCTAGATGCTAATGGATGATCAAAAAATGATCTCTTACCATCTTGCATTTGCTCTCTACATAAAATTTTTAATCCTGGCGTGTCAATCGGAAGTGCAAATGCTAAAGCATATCGCTCATCACCTTCATGGAATCCAGGGAATGAATATATAATGACTTCATCTGTAATCGGTGCTAATGTTGCAAGCATTTTAGCCCCTCTAACGACTAATCCATCAACCGTTTCTTCAACAGCACCTAAATGAGTAAATAAGTCTTTTTGTTCATAAGATGGCTTGCTGCGATCATTTTGTGGGTTAATAATTGCATGCGTTAAGAAGATGTCGTTATCACGAACAAATTTGAAATAATTTTGGACATTTTTTGACCACTCTGGATTATATTTATCTAAAAACCATGAATTACTTGCCATTGAAGTTAAAACAATGTTCAAGAAATCTGGTGTTCTTCCCATTAAACCAAATGTTGACTTTGCATATGCTTCGAACAAATCTCCACGTTTTTTAATATCTTCAGATGACTTAGGCACTAAAAATGCATTAGAAATTCGCTCACCAGTTTCTTCACTAATATGTGTGATTTTGTCTTGATAAGCTGGATCGAACTGCATATCATATAATTTTGCAATCTCTAGAATCGGTTGTTTGAAAACTGGATGGTTTACGATATCCTCTACCTTTTCTCCACCTAGCCATACCTCTGGCTTTCTAGATCTTAGTCCATCAATATATTGCGCTCCTGTACGAATACCCATTTAATAATTCCTCCACTCCGATATGTAATTTTTTTAACATTTGTTTTTTAAATCGAATTCGGAAATTTTTTTAAGCGCTTTCAAAAAGTTCAATTTCACTATCTTAAATTATTTACACCACCTACTACCTTTTGTTTAACTTAATTTCACTATAAAAAATTATAAAATTTTGAACAATCAAATAATTTCACAATGTGAAATTTAGTATAAAAAAATGATTAAATTAATTTTTTACACGTGCAAAAAAAAATAAGACGCTCATTTAGCGTCTTATTTAAAGTCCTTCCAAGAGAAATTACTCTCGTTAAGTAACTCTTCGAATGATTTATTTTTCTCACGTAATCTCTTTTCTTCACGAATACGTGCTTCTTCTTCCTCTTTTAGCTTTGTTTCATTTTCTTGTAATTGTTTTTTTGTATTTTTTAATTTTTGAAGAATTTCTTCATTCATTAATGATCCTAATGATATTTTTTCTTTCTGTTCGTACGCCGGTTTTACAGGCTGCTGTGGTTTTCTTTTTTTCATTTTATATCACCTTCCATTTCCATTATTTTATCATTAATTTAAAGTAGGAAGAGAAGTATTTCATCTTTGCTTATTATATTATAAAACTACTATTTCTCTTTTTTCAAATGCTAAAACTCAGTTTCTTTTGGCTCTTCATAAAAACAATAGGATGCCGCAGCATCCTATTGTTCATTTTTCTATTTAAAAATCTGCATTTCCTGGTGTACGTGGGAATGGTATTACATCACGGATGTTTTTCATTCCTGTTAAATACATAACAAGTCGTTCAAATCCAATTCCATAACCAGAATGTTTTGTACCGCCGTATTTTCTAAGCTCCAAATACCACCAGTAATCTTCTTCATTCATACCAAGTTCTTTGATTCGCTCTACAAGGACGTCTTCTCTTTCCTCACGTTGACTTCCTCCGATTAATTCGCCAATACCAGGAACTAATAAGTCTGTCGCAGCAACTGTCTTGCCATCCTCATTCGCTCTCATATAAAATGCTTTAATTTCTTTCGGATAGTCAGTTACATATACAGGACGCTTGTAAATTTCCTCACTTAAGTAACGTTCATGTTCAGTTTGCAAATCTGTTCCCCATTCAACTGGGTAGTCAAACTTTTTACCAGAGTTCTGTAACAATTCAACAGCTTCAGTGTAAGTAACTCTACCAAAATCAGATTCTAATGCATTTTTTAATCTTTCAATAAGAGTTTTATCAATAAAGCTATTAAAGAATTCCATTTCTTCAGGTGCCTGTTCAAATACGTAATTAATTACAAACTTAACCATGTCTTCACCAAGATCCATGATATCTGGTAGTTCGGCAAAAGCAACTTCCGGCTCAATCATCCAGAATTCTGCGGCATGTCGTGCAGTATTTGAATTTTCCGCTCTAAATGTCGGACCAAATGTATACACATTACGGAAAGCAAGGGCATAAGCTTCACCATTTAATTGGCCACTTACAGTTAAGTTAGTTTCTTTACCGAAGAAATCTGCGCCTTCATCCACTTTTCCGCCTTCAGCTTTTGGAAGTTGGTTCAGATCCATTGTTGTCACACGGAACATCTCTCCTGCGCCTTCTGTGTCACTTCCAGTAATAATCGGTGTATGTACATATACATATCCTTTTTCTTGGAAGAATTTATGAATTGCATATGATGCAAGTGATCTTACTCTGAAAACCGCTGAGTATGCATTCGTTCTTGGACGTAAATGTGCAATTGTTCTTAAATATTCAAGAGAATGTCTCTTTTTTTGTAATGGATAATCTGTATCTGATAATCCTTCAATCACAATTTTTGTCGCTTTAATTTCAAAAGGTTGTTTCATTTCCGGAGTTGGAATAAATTCACCTTCTATTAAAACAGTAGAGCTAATCGGTAACTTCGTAATTTCTTTGAAATTATCAAGATTATCCTCAAATACTATTTGTACACTCTTAAAGAATGTACCGTCGTTTAACTCCATAAAACCAATTGTTTTAGAATCACGAAGAGTACGAATCCATCCTGAAATTTGAACGGTTTTTTCTTTAAAATTTTCTTGATTTCTGTATAAATCTTTTACTACAGTCTTTATCATAATTAGCCTCCTTATGTTAATTTTCCAATAAAAAAAGCCTTCTATCCCTATAAAAGGGACGAAAGACTAACTTCCGCGGTACCACCCAAATTGTCATAATATGACCAACTTTAAAGCTAACACTGCTTATCCCAGTTAATAACGTGCTGGTAACGTCTAAGCCTACTTAAGAGATCCTGTTCGGTTAGAACTCAAAGGTGTTCTTCATTCATGCTTCATCACTAGGCTTCCACCGTCCCTAGCTCGCTATCGAATATAGCAAAAACTACTTTCCTTTTCATCGATTTAAAATATGTAGTTTTTAAAGGAATTTTTCTTGTATAATTTATCATAAATCATAATCTCTTGTCTAGTTGTCCACCAAAATATATTCATTGATGAGGAACCAAACTCCATCTTCTTCCACTTTTACTTCCTCATGAACACACCTTATGAGTAAGCATACTCCACCTTATTCCCTTTTTACTTACCCATAGACACCTTATAGCTAATTAAACTCCATTACTCATGAATCTTCTTATATCATAATAGGAGTATTTATGAACATTAAGCGACAATGTTCAATTTTCAAACTTGTATTTCTTAATTTTATTGTCAAAATCCCTTTATTAAATTTTCTTTTTCCTATGATACACTTTACTAAAAAGGAGGGTTTTATTTATGGCTAGAGCAGAAGAATTGATAAAGGATAAATTTGTTTGTTCGAAATGTAAGCATACACACGCTAAAACGAAAGAAGTATCAATGTCTGGTTCAGGTTTAAGTAAGTTACTAGATATTGATTATAATCATTTTTTATTTGTTTCTTGCTTAAATTGTGGCTTTGTTGAGGTTTATAATCCTTCAATTTTAGAAGGTAAAACCCGCGGTGAGTTAACTACAATTCTTGATATTCTTTTTGGATAGAGAGTGATGGTTCTATTATGATGATTTCGCTTGTTGTGGCTGTTCTTTTTCTCATTTATTTTATTGGAGTTGGTTACTATTTTACGCAGCAAGTTTTGTTTATGAAAACAAATTCACTTGAGTTTATTTATCAGCGCGAGTTGGAAAATTTCCGATTTGATGAAGGATTGTATCGATCTGTTCAAAAACAGCCCTTTTCTATTCAATCTCGTTATGGGTATGAATTGAAGGGATACTTGTTTGAGGCCTTTGATACAAATAATTGGGTCATTATTACACATGGTGTAACGGTTAATAAGAATAACTCTATTAAATATGCTGAGCTATTTTTAAAGCTTGGTTTTAATGTACTTACTTATGATCATAGGCGACATGGGGAGTCAGGTGGACATACAACTAGCTATGGTTATTATGAGAAATACGACTTACAAACTGTTGTTCAATATTTAAAGGATTTAAAAGGTGAGATTGTCCTTGGCATTCATGGAGAGTCGATGGGAGCTTGCACAATGTTACAATATGCTGGTTTTATTGAGGATTCTGCAGCTTTCTATATTTCAGACTGCGCGTTCTCTACATTTGAGGAACAGCTTACATATCGTTTGAAAATGGATTATAAACTTCCTAAATGGGCAATCCTTCCCGTTTCTAGCATTTGGTTAAAGCTTCGGAATGGATTTTTCATTAAGGATATTTCCCCTTTACTGGCTACACATAATATTAAAAATCCCGTGTTATTTGTTCATAGTAAACCAGACCCTTATATTCCATTTACACATACACTTAAATTATTTGAAGCGAAAAATCAAAATAAGAGAGAACTGTTCATTGCTGAAAATGGTGAACACGCTATGAGTTTAAATGAAAATAAAGATGATTACTATTCAATTGTTTCAACTTTTTTAAATAATATTGGCGTTAACCATCATTCAATATAAAAACTGGACAGAGTTATTTCTCTGTCCAGTTTTTCTTAAAGAGCTGCCTCTAAAATTTTCAATGCATCTTCTTGATCTAATTTTTTGAAGTTACCAAACGGACCATATTTAACCGTTTTAGCAGCCATTTCAGGTAGTTGCTCTTTTGTTATACCGTACTCACTTAAACGACTTGGCGCACCTATTTGGTTCCAGAATGTGCGTAAAGCTTTAATACCAGCTAATGCCCATTCTTCTTTTGACATTGACTCTTGCCTGATATCAAATACTCTATCTGCAAATTGGCAGAAACGATCAACATTTTCGTTCATTACATATTCCATCCAATGAGGGAAAATAATTGCTAATCCTCCGCCGTGTGGAATATCTGTTACTGCAGAAACAGCATGCTCGATATTATGTGTAGCCCAATCACCTTGGACACCCATACTTAAGATTCCATTTAATGCCATCGTTCCACTATATAATAATGTTTCACGAGCTTCATAATTATCCAATTTCTCTACGGCGATCGGAGCAGTTTCAATAACTGTTTTTAAAATACCCTCACAGAAACGATCTTGAATTTTTGTATTCGTTCCATGGTGGAAATATGACTCAATAACATGTGACATTATATCCACTGATCCATAAACTGTTTGATCACGAGGAACTGTAAATGTATTTTGAGGATCTAGTATTGAAAACGTTGGGTAACTAAATTTACTTCCCCAACCTAATTTTTCATTTGTTTCCCAATTTGTAATAACTGACCCAGCGTTCATTTCTGAACCAGTTGCTGCAAGCGTTAATACTGTTCCAAATTTTAATGCATCTGTTGGGAATGCTTTACGTGTAATAACATCCCAAATCTCACCATCAAATTTTGCACCAACTGCAATAGCTTTTGTACAGTCGATTACAGAACCACCACCAACAGCTAAAACAAAGTCAATATTTTCTTCTTTGCAAATTTGTATCCCTTTATGAACTGTTGATAATTTCGGATTTGGTTCAACTCCGCTTAGTTCATAAACCGTTTTATCAGCTTCTTTAAGAATACCTACTATTTGATCGTATAGGCCATTTCTCTTAATACTTCCACCACCGTATACAACTAAAACATTCTTTCCAAAGCTAGCAGCCTTCTCTTTTAACTTTTGTACACTATCTTTACCAAATATTAATTCTGTTGGATTTGCAAATGTAAAAAAATTCATATGTATCCCTCCTATTGTTCAAACTTAATTTTAACTTAAACAATCGAAAGGATGCATCTTAAACGACTTTTATTTCGAATATTTTTTCATTTATTGGGAACACTAAATAATCGTATGAATGATTCATAATAAATCTAACTTTCTCATATTTAAATCCCACTTTTTCATATAGTCGGCGAGCAGAAGGTTTGTCTTGATCTACATTTAATGAAACTCTTGCAATCCCTTTGTTTTTGGCAAAAGAAAGTAATCCTTCTAATAATTCAGTTCCAATTCCTTTGCCTTGATAATCTGGATGCACTGACAATGTATCAATATAAAAATCTTCATCATCTGCTTCCTTATCAACTTTAACATCTTGTATATTTAAATTACGACTTATTATTTGAAGCATTTCACGATCAAGTACTGATAGTTCCATGGAATGGTAGGCTATAATCACTCCTACAACTTTTCCTTCAATTTCTTTCACTAAACAATTATGGTAACTTAGTCTATTTTGTTCAGATTGAACATAATATTCTAAAATTGGTGTTGCTTGTTCGTATGATGATGTCCCTGTTAACATAAATACAATATCTTCAATCGCTTGTACAATTAGAGGGACAATTTGTTTGGCATCTTCTTTTTTTGCTATTCGAATCATGAATTGTCACTCCTAAACTTAAATTTTTCTTAGTTTACCTTTATCATTTTTTAGGATAAAAAAAACAACCTTTTCATTTTATACTAAATCCATGTTAATTTCATGTTAAAAATTAATACTTTATTAAAATCACCCATTTATTTTAACTTAAATGTAATATATAATAATTCTAAGATGTGTAGGAGGAAATTAATATGTCTGATGTTCAAATCAAGGTTTTAGATAATGGTCCTTTACGTGTAACTGGTACTGTTGAGTTAGTTGATGCTGAAGGGAATACATATCCGCAAAAAGCAGCTTTCTCATTATGTCGATGCGGCATGTCAAGTAAATTACCCTATTGTGACGGTACCCATAAAGGAAAATTCGAATCTGTCGTTCGAGCTCCTAAAGAAGCGGAATAATTTTATTTTTCTGGCGCCGATTATTGAGCAATTCTAAATAATCGGCTTTCTTATGCCCTCATACCTTTATTATATTTGAATCATTCATAAAACTGATCTAATCACATTTACATTTAGGGAATGCACTATTAAGGGGGAAATAATATGAAAAAGGTATTAGCTTCAGTCGTTTTATCTGCAGCATTAGTAGTACCAGGCGTAACTGCTTATGCAGCGCCAAATGCAAATGAATTAAAAACTTATTTAGTTAGTATCGACCTAACTCAAAAGCAATTAGAGGATTATTTAAATTCTTACTACGGTGAGTCAATCTCTGATTTCGATTCAGTTGATGAGTTAAAAGATACTTTAGGTGAAAGACTTACACAAAAAACTTTAGACAATCTTCTAGATGAGTACGGTTACACTGAAGATGAAATTATCGATCTAGCAGTCCAATATGATGATATGGACAAAAATGCATCCTTACTAGATACGTATTATTTTACTTCAGATATCGAAAACTTAATTTATTTAGATGAAGATGAGTCAGGGTCAGGTAGTGTAGAAGATCAATTCCCTTCTATGGACGATCTTTCTAGTGCTCTTTCAGAGTTTGGAATTACTCAAACAGAAATTAATAATCTATCTGCATACCTAGAAAAAGTTGTGAGTGATGATCCTGCTGTTGAAGCAAAATTAGAAGCATTAGGAGAACGTGCATCTGCTTTAGAAGAAAATTATCCTGAATTTTTCTCAATGGATACTGAGGCTACTCCAAAAGAATTACCAGCTGAATTAAAAGTTGAATTAATGAATATCGTTAAAGAGCTTCAATCTACTTTAAAAATTGATATTAAAGTTGCAATTGAACAAAATGGCGTTAAAACTCCTTTAACTTTTGCTAAATTACTTACTATGGATGATTCTATGGATTCTATGGAAAATATAAAAGTATATTTAGAGATTTATGACAACGCTGGTAATCTATTATTAGACGCTGTACTTTCACCAGAGGAACTTATTGGTGATGACCAAATTGTAGATATCGTTAAAGATACTCAAAAAGCAATTAAAAACCCAAAACCAACTGTTACAGTAAGAACGGAAAATGGCGGTAAACTTCCAACTACTGCAACTCATACAACTGAATGGACAATGGTTGGTATGTTAATGATGTTAACTGCTGTTGTTTTACGTAAAAAGGTAATTGTTAAACGATAAGCTATGAATCGTAAACGAAAAGTCATACTTATTTTTTCAGCACTCCTTTTTATTGTCGGATTATTTTTTGCTACAACAAATGCTTATTCTTTAATTAAAACCTATGTGCTGTATAAACAGTCTAAGGATGATTTCAAAAAAGAAATCAAAACAGAAACAGCAACTAAATTGAAGCAAATTAAAAGAGACGAACCGCTTTACAAGACTTATCCTAAATTTGGCGATGAAATGGGGTCATTAACGATTCCTCGAATTTCTGCAACTCTACCAATCTTCCACGGGACAGATGAGGATGAGCTTGCAAAAGGAATTGGTCATTATGCTAAATCTGTGATGCCAGGTGAAAGAGATAATAGTGTTCTTGCTGGACATCGAGATACTGTATTCCGTGAGCTTGGCAAAGTAAAAGTGGGCGATCCGTTAATTGTTAAAACTTCGGCTGGTACATTTACTTACAAAGTTCATAAGATTCGCATCGTTGATAAAGATGATCGCACTGTTATTATCCCAAAACCAAGACCAACTTTAACGGTAAGCACTTGTTATCCGTTTAATTTTATTGGACATGCACCACAGCGTTATATACTTGTAGCTGGTTTAGTTAAATCAGAAGTAAATAAATAAACAAATAAATGCTTACTATTTAATAGTGAGCATTTTTTTTGTTAGTAGTTTCATATTTTTCATTAATTTTCTAGTGCAGCCCAAAACTTTTCGTTATTTAAATTACGAACACTCCATTGATAGTGTCCATCACTGCAAGTTTCTGAAAAGAAATTTGCCGAATAGATACTATAAAATAGAACGTACAAATGGATTGTACTTCTAACTTCTTCTCCTAATTGATTAACTACTTTATTTAAATATTTTTCTAGCTTTATTTCACCCAATTCATCATATAAATCAAATAAAATCCAGCTTAGTGCAACATCAAATAATGGGTCCCCATATAACGTCATTAATCCGAAATCAATTACACCATTAATTCGTCCATCTGAATTTACTAATAGATTTGATGGATAATAATCACCATGTACTAATGCATATTCCCCTTCATATCCAACTGAAAATGCATCCATTAATCGTTTTAATTTCACTTCGTAATCTAATACATCTCTTTTCAAATATCGATCTACTTCTGTATTTTTTCTTAGTAACGATTGTTTTAAAAAATCGTTCCAGTCCTTTGTATAAATTTCATCATAATCACTTAATAATTTAATGCCTTTAAATTGCTCTTCCAATTCAATCTTTTGAATACTTACTATTGTAGATAGATAGTTTTCAAAGAAAGAATCTAATACTTGCTCATCATAATTTGATAAATCCTTTTGAATATTTTTGCCTTCAATTCGTTTTTCAATTGTTAAAACAACATCCTTCTCTTTTATTATCTCGTGAATTTTTGGTAATTCAAAATTTGCATCACTTAAATTCATTGATTCATAAAATTGCTTTAATATTTCTAACTTTGAATATGCGGTTGGTTTATATAATTTTAAGACTCTCGTTTGATCATAAGAGTAAACTTCTGCTTCTTGCCCTTTTCCTAAAAAATCCACTTCGCTTATCTTGTACTTATTCAAAATGTAACCCCTAACATTTTGTGTGATCATCTTTAGTTCCCCATTTTCCTTTATTTATCTTTTTTCAATTCTATTTCCATCCATTACCACTTCTTCCAAAATAGCCTACTATTTCTTATACGACAATATAAATTATTTAATGATGTTTATTATCCGTATTAGCTTCCTACTCTGCTTTTGATACCCATGAACCTAGTGCTTTTCGTATGTAGAGGATTTGCCCAATATGATAAGCATTATGAGTACATAGATTAGATAACGCTCTCCACCAGAGTGCATCTACTGGAAAATTTGGAATTTGTTCATAAAGTCTGGGTTCATCTGCTTCTTTTATAGCTTGCTGCCAATTCGCTAAATTCTCATCTAACCGTTTAACAAGCGACTGCCAATCTTTTTTTGTTAAATTTTCCATCTCCCGAAAAGTTGAAGCATTACTTTCAATCACTTCAGTTGGTATTTCTCCATTAAATCTTCTCAACCATCGTTCATTATAGAAATACAGATGGTATACGATTTCACCGATCGTATGAGTAAAATCATTTTGTCTCCAATTTATATCCTCTAAACTTAAATTCTCCAATGCTACACTTAAAGGTTGAATCCAACTTTCAACATTTCTACAGACTTCTAATTGATCTAATAGAAACTCTTTTTTACTCATAGATCATTCTCCCTTGTTAATTTTATACTTTACGATATGTACTTTCGTGGTTATTACTAGATTCACCTTTATTACTTTATGATTTATGCCTATTAAAAAATGCACTACTTTTTAAAAAGCAGTGCATTCTTGTAACGCAAATAGGGAGTCTTCCTGAGGAGTAACGATTAAAACTTGTACTAATGAACTCTGAATAGATTAATTGTAGCTCCAGCGCCTTGTAACAACTTAACATCTCCAACAAAGTCAAACAATTGAAGTGAAATTGTATCTCCCGCGTCTAATGGTAAGATCATTTGGCTACCGTAAATGGATCTATTCACTTCATTTACGATTGCTGATGCATTTATAGGTCTACCATTTACTAATATTCTTGTAGATACGTCTAATAGTGCATTTAAATTCACTGTGTAAGTAATAAAGTAATTACCTGGTACTTCAACTGTTAATCGATCATTTGCTCGATCAATTGTAACTCCTTCACCTAAATACTGAAATGATGGAAAAGTTACAATTGTACCTTCTTTTATAACAGAAACTGTTCCACCACTATTAGTAACAAATGCAAAACTCTCGCCAGGAGGTATTGGTGGAAAATGATGTCTTGGCGGTCTTGGGTATCTCATACTATCACCTTTTCTTATTATTTAGACATAAATCCTTTTAGGAGTAACATATTAAAGGCTTGTCTATATTTGTTGATATAGTTTATTAATATGAAAGTTTTTTCTTTTCGTTACAGCATGTCCACTAGTTTTTTATTTTTTTTCAAATTTAATATAAAAAAACTTAGTCACCATCGGACTAAGTTCTGTTAAATCATTATAGTATTGAGAGAGTCTATGACCTCTCTAGTACATTTACAATCCGATTTAATAGTTCATTTTGCTTCTTTAATTCCTCATTTCGGATTTTAAATAATTTATAAAAGTAGTAGATTACTACTATAAGACCTACAGGAATTGCAATGTTAAAAAGCATAATAATGATTGGAAATATACCTAGGGCTGCATCCATTTTAACACTCCACATCTTTTATAGTTTATATTTAGATTATGTTAGCCTATACATACTTTATGTCTATTAATTAAATCAAGGAGTAAGAAGTGTCTATTAGATATGGTAAGAATACAAAAAGGAACTCAAATGTTAGAAAATCAGCAACATTCTCCATAAAAAAAGAGAGTCTCAAAAGTACTTTGACTTTTGATTCCTCTCTTTTGCCAGTCTATAAATTGAATTAACTTTGCTTTAATTTTTGTTTTTGATCTAAAAAATGATAAATCGCATGGGCTACGCCTGCTTCTTCATTTGTTTTTGTAACAAATGCACAGTGTCCTTTTAGCTCTTCTTTCGCATTTCCCATAGCTACTGGAAAGCCTACTCGATTAAACATAGAGACATCATTAAAACTATCTCCAATTGCCATGCTCTCATTTAAATCTACTCCAAGGATTGGTGCAAGCTTTAATAATGCCGCTCCTTTACTTACATTTGCTGCATTAATTTCAACGTTATTTGAGCCTGACGAAGTAATCAGTAGACCCTCTTCTTGCATTAGTTCTAGACGAATGCGACTAATAACCTCTTCTTTATTGGAAAGAAATAATATTTTATATACATCAAGATTATTAAAATCCTCAATAGAAGAATAAGTTCGAACCTTTCTTAAAGTAGCTGTCACTTTGTGTGTCTTACCAGTTTGCTTATCAGTGAAAAATTCATCATATAGTGTATCTCGACACTTTGTAAATGATCCTTCACTAGTACTAATAATAAATGTTTTATTTTCCGCTTCACATATGCTTAAGGCTTTCGCAAAAATTTCTTTATCCATTGAATCGTTGTGTAAAATTTTCGCCTTATAGTCATATATTTGTGAGCCATTTAAACAAACAATTGGACAAGTTAGTCCAGCTTCATCTAATACTTCCTTCGCACTTTCATACATTCTACCTGTAGAAATGACAACATGGATTCCTTCCTTTTGTGCCGCCCGGATGCTTTCAATGTTTTCCATTGGTATTCCATTCTTACCATTTACCAGTGTACCATCCATATCAATTGCAATTAGTGCCATGTCGTTCTCTCCTTTTCTACTATTCTCTTATAATCTGAATGCTAACTATTCCCCAATTCTACTAAAGCATTCTTATTACAATTTAACTATCTTCTATTTTATGTTTTCATTCTTTATTATTATAACGCAAAAAAAGACCTTCTGCATTTCAGAAGGTCTCAGACTGTTGACAAGCGCTTGCAATCAGTCTGAAACTCAAGTTTTTGTACTTTGTCAATTAATTTCCAAATTTTCGTAAAGGAGTAGTGATGTTGATTTCCACTACGGGGTGCTCGCTTTCACAATCTTCCGGTATTGACTCATGTATATTTCACACCTCTGAAAAGACCTTCTGCATTTCAGAAGGTCTTAAACTACCTACAAAACTCTTTTCCTAATAATACTTATAACTCGATTTCAATAATCTCCTTACCAACCAAGCGTGCGCCTTGTTTGGCTACGACAATTCCACTTGTAGAAGTGAATACATTGTTTGCTACAATTTTATCCATTACTTGATTGATTAATGTTGGATTAACTGGAATTGTTGGATTGTCTACTGTTAGCGTAACAACTTTTTCGTTTTCATTTAAAAATTTAAGCTCTAATGTTTGAATCATATCGCTTTCCTCCTTTTTTATAGACTGTTTAAAAGTAGTCCATTGCTTAATACTTCTAGCTCTACTAATGGTAGATCTTGCAATGATGCTAAGGCACTACCGATTTCACTTAGCTTCACTAAATCAATATCAACTCGGACATTTTTATATGCCTTCCTCTTGATAATGATTTTTCCTTGTGCATCTTTTCCTGCATGTAAATTTACATACAATGTTAGTTGTTGAGTAGCAATTTGTGCCATTTTCAACTCCCCCTTTCGATGTATATGTACTAAAAAACGGGGGAGTTTTCGTTAATGGTTCATCTTTTTTTTGATTTTCAAGATCCTATTTTCACGTCCACAATATCACTTAATAACAGCTCCATATATCCAGCTTGTTCTTCATAAATAGATAGCCTATTTTGGTGTAAATTAATTTTCCCTATTTTTCCTTTTACATTATGGTGATAGTGGTTTTTATAATAAGTAATTTGTACACTTTCATCTTCGTGAATTGCCTGTTGAAGATGACGGTTCATTTCCTCTAATAGTTGTTCATCTACATCTTTTTGTTGTTCATAATTTTGTGATACTTTCCAATCACGAAGCATTTTTACATGTTCTGGTAACATCATTGACGTCCATTTAATTGTGCCACGGTCACGAATCATCGGCATTCTTCTCCTTTTCTTCTCTTTTTATCTTAGGTAGAACTAGTGGCTTTCACTTGCAGGGGGAAAAGGACAAAAGGAAATTTTTTAACCTAATCAGGCAAGAAGTCTCCTTCCTCAAGCGTGTGAAGGACTTTAGTCCAACGGTAGGTGGGAGATGAATTGCCTTTTTTCGATAGAAAAACATATGGTTATATGCTATGATTTTCTTATGAATTGTTCTTTGATAAGTAGTTATATAAGGTTGAGTGGACAAATAAGACATAGTGCGAAAACCAAGCCCGTCACCCTTCCACTCGTAAAATAACTAAGGTAACGAAAGAACCTCCATTCGTTGGACATCTACCGCAGGAACTGTGGAAAGTAACGCTCGTGGAGATGAAAGGTTGCTTTCGTCATGGAATCGAGAAGCCCCCACTTCAAGCGTTAGCTATGTGGTGGGAGTGGTTCACCCTTTATGTCCACCTACCAGCTTGCTTCTGGCAAGTGCTGTTCCTCCTTCCGCATAAGAAACAGCCCAAAGGAGTGAAGATGATCCGTATTTTTTTCGGACTGCGTCCATCACATATCCTAAATTGCGCTTTTGAGGTTTTTTCTGATCAAACAAATTTAACTGCATGATTTCATCACTTACAATATTCGAAAGAGAAATGAGAATTTGCCGAACTGTCTTCCCTTCATAATATCGATCAAATAGTTTTGTACAGATTTCATACAAATCTGAAGTAATATTAGTAGGTTCATCCATTGTAAACGCATGGGAAAATCCTCCACCGAATTCTTCCCGACTATATCCAATTCCTAATGTAATCGTACGTCCTGCCTTCCTAGCATTACGAGTTCGGCGTGCAACCTCTTCACACATTTCACGAATAACAAATTTAATTTCTTCGACTTTCGTATAATCTCTCATTAATATTTGGCTTTTACCGAAACTAATTTGTCCGTTCATTATTGGAGCACCTAGCTCAGACAAATCTACTCCCCACGCATGATGATATAGTTGATTTCCCATCACTCCGAATTTCTTCTCCAGCAAATGAAGAGGATATTTCGCTAACTGTCCTACGGTAAAAATACCCATTGTATTTAAAGTTCGTTCGGTTCTTTTACCGATACCCCACATTTCACTAAGAGGACTCACCTGCCATAGTTTCTTTTCTACATCTTCATAAGTCCACTCCGCTATCCCATCTTTTTTTCCTTCTAAATCTAAGCAGAGCTTCGACAAAAGCATGTTCGGTCCAATCCCAATCGAACAAGGTAATTGAAATCTTGCCATAATCTCATTACGAATTTTTTCGGCAATCTCCCATGCATCCCCCCATAATCTCTTCACTCCATCGACCTTTAAAAAACATTCATCAACACTGTATACATGTAAATCCTCTAAAGGTGCAAATTCATTTAATAACTTTACTATGTTCGTTGAGATTTCTAGATATTTTGACATTGAAGGATTTACAATTTTGATTCGCGGATCTTTTGGTATTTCAAAAACCCTTGATCCTGTTTTAATCCCAAATTCCTTTTTTAATCGCGGGGAAGCTGCAAGTACGATACTTCCTTCCCTCTCCACATCTCCAACAACTGCTAAATAACATTCTAATGGATCTAATTCGAGCATGACCGCAGAACAACTTGCATAAAAGCTCTTCATATCGATGCATAATATCCGATGATGTGGTAACTCTTCATAACAAATGCTCATACATATCACTCCGATTTTCCAAAAAATAGCAGAACTAATGTTCTTATTTTTATTATAAACATATATTAAACGAATATACGTTCGATTTCAATAAAATTTTTTCGCTAGGAACAATACAAAATTTTAGCTATACTAAAATTAGATTAAGGGAGGAAAGACTAAAAGTGGATGGACAGTTTGTAAAACAGATGATTAAACGAGCGTTAATGCAATATAGAGGAGAACACGAACAGTGGATTACAGCTGATATGCTAGATAAACTGTACGAACAAATCGTTACCGAACAATTAAATGATGACCGTGAATTACACGAATTAGTACAAGATATTGTTTACGAATACGTAACCAATTATGCCTAAGCAATCGAAAAAACCCGAGAAAGAACGTCCCGTTCTCTCTCGGGTTTTATGAATAGACAAATGATATTTCACTCGTAATTCCATCTTCTTCATCAAAACCAATAATGATTTCCATTGCATAGGATGAAAAACGATGAATCTCTTCCAAGTAAAAACCAATTGCGTCAGATATTTGTTGCTCATAATACAATACGTTCCGATAATTGGCCGAAACTTGGCAGCTTACCCCGTCATCCTCATCAAATTGAAACTCAATTTGCACACTTTCTGGGCGAATTCCTTCTAAATCTGCCACATATACACAAATTGCATTGGCAACATCTTGTTCATCAAAATAGATTTTCACAAGTCACCTCGGGAAGGGGAAAGTTAATATCGGTTTCTACGAAAGATTTTCTTAATAAACCAAATAATCACTATTATTACGAGAAAATCTAATAGTAATCCAAAAAATGAAAAACCAAACTGCTGACCACCATAGTAGCCACCAAATGGGTTTAGCATTGAACCAAAAAGAGAGCCTAACCCAAATGCACCTGCATACCCTAAAAAATTCCTTCCAGGACTTCTATACGATCGATAGCTCGACCTAGGTGCTGTTGGTCGATAACTTCTATTAGAACGATACGATCTCCTAATTGCAAGATGCGTTGATGGTTGTTTGCTAGAAACAAAAGAATTAGTATTCACTTTAATACGTTGATGGTTATACGTATTACTACTGGCATCAACCGGGATTGACAAAGCAAGCATAAAAAACAAAATCCACATGGATATTAGAGAATTTATTTTTTTCAATATTGACCCTTCTTTCATCGTCACATCTTTCTTAGTATGGATCTTTTTTAATAAAAAAATGTGACAATTAAAGAGGTCTATAACCACTTAATACTTTGTTTTGTAAACAACTGATCCGCTAATAGGTGAGAAAAATAACCCACTGTACCAGCTAACCATAACCCATTTATCATTAAGTCTTTTTGCAGCAAATAACAAATCCCACTCCAAACGGCTAAAAAATAAAGAGAATGAGTTGGTCCACGATGCTTTAATCTCGAAGAAACAGCAATAAATAATCCAAGCGCAAAAATTGACCAATAACCATAAAAGAAAAACCAACCAATAACTGCAATTAATATGCCTGTTAACATTAATATTGTTTTTAAATTCCGTAACCAGCTAACACAAATAATAAATAATATGAGAATACCCACTGCATAAATCCATGATCCAGAATAAATTAACTTCCCTGTCTTCACAACAATAAATAATGTAACTGCTAAAAATAATAAGCTGAACAAAACCTTTAGCGGCATTGAAACTTTCTTTGTTAGTGAACCATTATGATGATCTAAATCAGGAGCCAAACTACTGATTGCACCAACTATAAGTGGGACGGTCATAGAATCATTTTTTGTTGCATACATTGTGACACCAGTTGCAAATAATCCTACAATTACATGACTTTTTCCATCCAAAAATTCATACCTTCCTTATCTTACATATTCATACTTTTATTATAGTCGGATAAGGTTAGTTTTCATATGAATAAATTAACAAATGATGGTAATTTAAGAATAATTAATGTCTTTATATTCATTGACGATTGTTCTTTTTTCTGACAAAATATAGGAAGCTTAGGTATTATAGAAAACTAGTCGATTGGCGAGCCTATTAGGCGAAGACTAAAGACGTAGTTGCACTTACACTTTATTCCTAGAATTGGCAAACTACATCCAGTAATCAACATCGCCAGCCAATTTATACTATATAAGTGTAATAAAATACTTTCACGTTTGCTTTGGGGGAAATTATGCAAGAAAAAGAAATGAGTGTCATTGACCATTTAGATGAGCTTCGAAATCGAATAATAAAAGTTATTGTTGCATTCGTTATTTTTTTAGGGATTGGATTATATTTCACGAAAGCTATATTCAATTTCCTTGTACAAGATTTGCATGGAAAGCTTCTAGCGCTTGGTCCAAGTGATGTCCTTTGGATTTATCTAATGATTGGTGGAGTGTTCGCGATCGCGTGTAGTATCCCTGTCATAGCTTACCAAATATGGGCGTTTGTAAAGCCGGCCTTGCATGTAAAAGAACGAAAAAGCACAATGCTTTACATACCAGCTTTATTCTTATTGTTCGTTTGTGGATTAGCATTTGGCTATTACTTCATCTTTCCAAACGTTTTAAAATTTTTACAGGACATCGGAGAAGACTTAGTAACAGTTACATTCACAGCTGAGCGCTACTTTAGCTTCTTATTTAACTTAGTTGTTCCTTTTGCGTTTTTCTTTGATTTACCAGTCATTATACTATTTTTAACAAGTATCGGAATCGTATCACCAGCATTTTTAAGAAAATCTCGACGATTTGCATATTTTATCCTTATTATTATCGGAACAGCAATTTCACCGCCTGATTTTGTATCTGATATGATGACAAGCTTACCATTGTTAGTTATATACGAATTAAGTATTCTTGTTTCATCAATTGCATATAGAAGACGTATTAAACGCCTACAACATGAATCAGAATAAAAAACAAAAAAATGGACAGCAATTAGTATGCTTGTCCATTTTTTTTGACTATTCCTTATAATAAAATATGTGATGTATACAAAGTAACAACTAAACCTGAAAAACTATAAATTAACGATGCTTTTATAGCAATTTTTCTTTGAAAATCTTTATGTAAGTCATTAAATTCTAATCCAGCAGCACGCAACCATTGATATCGCTGCAGAGGAGTATAACTTACTTTTTTAGCTGTTTTCCAATAAAGGAAGACCGTCGTAACGAATCCTACCATAATAGCAATATTACTAGCCGATGAATCCGAGAGAACACTAACAAGGAACGTCAAAATTACTTGTACAATTAAAATAGCAAAAACGTAAATGAACTTTTTCATGTTAATCCTCCTTATTTAAGCTTATTTAAATTATAACAAAGATGTATTTTTCAGAATAGTAAAAATTTTGTAGAAATCATGGGTAATTAGAACTAAATAGACAACAAAGTGATAAGAGAAAGAGTCTGTTTATAAGACAAAAATGTAAAAGATATGAATTAATTCTATTCCCTTCTTCCTATTTAAGTTCGTACGTTCGACTTTAAATTTGCATAAAACGAACGTTAGTTCTATAATAAATATAGAAAAAAGATTCCCACCTATATGAGAATCTTTAAGTTTAATTAATTATTAGTTTGAACTGATCTCATCTTTCGATTTCGGCACGATGATGATTGTTTCTCCTTTTTTAGAGAACATGTATTGATCACGAGCATAGTTTGCTATGAAATCCGGATCATTTAATAGTCTAATCTGTCTGTTTAAATCTTTTTTTGTTTTAGTTACTTTTTTTTGTTCGACATGTAATGTTGATAGTTCATGTTGCTTTGCCGAAGCGATCTTGTTTTCACTATACATATATATTCCAGACGCGACAATTAAAGACAAAAATAATGTTGTCAAAATGATTCGATGGATTCGTATTGTTTTTCTTTTTTTAGTCTGCGGAAATTGATTACGAGAAGGCTTGTTTAATTCTTCTCTTTGTGGATTATATAGTTTTCGCGCTTCTGCCTTCACGTTAAAAACCTCCCTTTAAAAATATTATTCTACTCTAGTTTAACAATTAATATCTTTTTAGAAAAGAAAAAAAAGGTAAAACAAGTAAAAATTTGACTATTTTACACAAAAACTCGTCTTTTTTGTCGAGTTTTAGTCACGTATTATCAATAAAAAGATACCATTAATTACCTTAATTTCTTATTTTTTGAATATTTTAAATTTTTTTAACAAAAGTGGTTGACGAATATTTTCCCATCATGTATATTAAATATAAATTAACTGAATATTTAAACAGTTAAATTTTAGTAATCATGTTATACACATCCCCCCAATCCCTATCACCCAATTAGATAGGGATCTTTTTATGTTCAAAATCACAAGCCAACAAATTACCAATTTAGGGAAAGTTGGATTATAATACTTTTTAAAGGAGGTACGAGAAAATGCAAAAATTAGAAATTAGTGCTGCCCACGATGCACTTCAAAATTATATAAATCAAACAGTCTATTTACATTTAGAAACTACAAATGGTGCATATGCTAATCACTTTAATGAAAAAGTAATGACAGTAAATGCCTTTATCAGAAATACGAAAGTAATCATTAGCCGTGCTACAATCACAGGCAAATACCCATACCGTGTCGGATTAAAGCTTGAAGAAGGCTGGGTTGTTGCAGAAGGATTAACTGATTTTGAAGTTGATGACCAAGGTCGCCTCCTACTAGCAGGTCATAATGAGGATGGCAAGCTTGCAATCGCAATACATTTAAGCTATACGCCATTTTAAGAGAGGAGCACTAAAAATGAGTCAAAAACAAGAAAAAGTATTACTTGTGTTCCCTCACCCGGATGATGAAGCTTTTGGGGCTGCTGGAACAATTTCGAAGTTTACAAATAAAGGAATTCCGGTTACATACGCTTGTTTAACTTTAGGAGAAATGGGACGAAATATGGGAAATCCATTTTTCGCAACAAGAGAATCACTTCCTACAATACGTAAAAACGAATTAATCGACGCTTGTAGAGAAATGGGAATCCAAGATTTAAGAATGCTAGGATTCCATGATAAAACAATTGAATTTGAAGACCCTGAGGATGTAATTAATCCAATAAAGGAAATCATCGACGAAAT
Organism: Gottfriedia sp. NPDC057948; assembly: GCF_042887255.1. Lineage (NCBI taxonomy): Bacteria > Bacillati > Bacillota > Bacilli > Caryophanales > Bacillaceae > Gottfriedia > Gottfriedia sp. NPDC057948. The sequence goes on along the minus strand of NZ_JBHVPN010000004.1, from coordinate 231,549 downwards.
TCAGCCAACTTTATTAATTACTTTTTATCCAGAACATGGTGTCCACCCAGACCACGATGCAACTGCAAGGGCTGCTGTTGAAGCAGTTCGACGAATGGATAAGGAAGATCGTCCAACAGTATGGTGTATCGCGATTACAAAAGAACGATTTGAAGTTTTAGGAAAACCAGATATCGTGAATGATGTAATGGATGTTGCAACCCAGAAACTAAGAACGATGAAAGCACACCGTTCTCAGACAGAGGCGATGCTAAAAGATGTCGTTAAAATCGAAAAATTTGAGGATATACCCGATGATCGATTAAAATCATTTTTTGCGAAGGAATCATTCTATACCTATCAGTTTGAATAAGCACTAACCAATGTAAGAAGGTAAATACCTTATTTATGTAGAAAGAAAAAGAGATTAAACTATTCTGGAGGTTAATGAAATGTTGAAAATGAGGTATTTAATTTTATATGTTTCAAATCTAGAGAAATCTCTTACTTTCTATACTGAGTCTTTAGGCCTTCCTATTCGTGGAAATCACGGTACGTATGTCGAATTAGATACTGGTGATGCCGTACTTGCTATGATTGAACGTGGCAATGTTCAAGAGCTTACTGGATTAAGTTATAAAAGTACTGAAGCATCCTCTCAAACCTTTGAAATCGGATTTGTAACAGATGATGTGCATTCTACAATAGAAGATTTACGAACCAAAGGTGTCAACATCATCAAAGAACCAATTACAAAACCATGGGGTCAAACAGTAGCATATGTAGCAGATCCAGACGGTCATTTTATTGAAATTTGTAGTTCAATGGACTAATAAAATAGCTAAAAAATCCATCTCTAAAATAAAGAGATGGATTTTTTATATCTACACAAAATTTCTAGTAGAACTATTACGACTAAACCTATAAATAGCAATTAAGAAAAATGCAGCCGCAAAAACTAGAAGGATTAAAATATTTAAATATAAGCTTCCTAAACTACTTCCTTGTTGCAACTTCGTCAATGTCTCTAACGTCCATCTTTGTGGAAGAAAATCCGCAATTCTTTGTACTGATGATGGCATAATCTCGATTGGCCAGAAACAACCGGAGATCATAACAGTTGGAACAACGATTAAGTTCTGCAATGCTCCAGATGATTTAGAACTATTAGAGAACGCTACAATCATTAATGAGATCCCGACTGAGACCAAAGCAAAAAGCATCATAACAACTGCTGCTTCCCAAAATGGAATATGAATATCGATATGAAACACTTTCGTCATAAAGAGGAGCGTAATAATTACTTGGACAGTCATTACAATCATATTTACTACAACATTTGAGAAAATATATTTTCTAGCATTAATAGGTGCTGACAAAAGTCTGTAGTAAATTCGATTTTCTTTTTCCTTTAAAATAATTTCAGAAAGATTCCCTGCAGACATTAACATAATCATAATCAAAAAGCCTAAACTATATGTCGTCATATATTCAGATTGAGATGAATCTGATAATGTTTTTGTTGCTACCTTGAAGCTTGCGTTTTGGTAGTTGGAATACATTTGATTAAATTTAGTTTGGTCTGTTTTAGCCACTCTACTAATAGCTGAAACATTGTCGATATAGTTGTATAAATAAGATTTTACAAAGCTAGTAATTTGAGCACCTTTTATTGAAGATATTTGAATATGATTTGGGTTACCAGAACGTACACTATCTGTAAAACCATCATGGAACGAAATAACACAATCAAGTGATCCTGAAGCGATCTTATCATTGGCATCAGAAATGTTTATTATTTCAATACGAACGTTATCTAAGTGTTCTAAAAACTTAATCGTATCATTTGCAATATATTGATGATCCTCATTGACAATCCCAACATGAACGATCGTTTTATTGGAACCACCATAAGCTAGAAAAGAAATAAAAATACCAATTAGAGGCACTAAAATATACATAATAATATTTTTCTTATTTTTAAAAGTAGCTCTTAAAGTATTCGAAATTAACCAAAAAACTGTCTGCATCCTACAGCCCCTCCCTTCTTTGTAGAGAAATAGATGCAAGAAATAGGAAAAATAAAGAAAAACCTATATTAAAGACAAGCGCTGGGATAGCAGCTGACAAGTCGTTTGCATAAATAATTTTTGTAATTGCAGTATTAACCCATGTAAGTGGTGAAAGCTGAGTAATGAATTTTAAAATCCCACTAGTATCGCCCAATTTAAAGTAAGCTCCACCAAAAAATGAAGATAGCTGCACAACAATCATGATGATTGCTCTAGATGATGCATTTGATTTCGTTATATAGCTTACAACCAAGCCTAAACTAATTGATAGAAGAACTTCCGTAAATAAAACAATAAAGACTAATAATAGATGGTTACCCCAGTTGGCTTTAAAAAAGAATTTACTGAAATAGACAACAACAATAATGCACAGAAAGTTAGCAACTAAACTTCCAAGTATTTTCCCTATAAAAATCTCAAATTTAGAAATAGGAGAAACGATTAATCGATCAGCCGTTTTTCTAACTCTTTCTCCTGTGATCAATTTACTTGCAGACATAGCTGCATAAAGAACAATCATAGTCGTCATTGCAATCGCGTAATAATCCATCGAACCTGGCTGTTTATTTGATGCAATCGATGTGTCCTTAATATAATCATCCTGAGAATTACCTAAAAAGACATCTTTAACTTGAGTTGGATCGACTTTTGCAACTTCCACGCTAACATTATATTTATCTACAAAAGAAGATAACATTCCTTGAATAACACTACCCTCAACACTGTTTCCTTCATTAATATAAAGCTTAATTTCGTTATTTTGAATAGAAATATAGCCATCATAATGATTTCGTTTCACTTCATTCTCACCATTTGTATTACTCGCAGCTTTTTTAAAATGAATTCCAGACTTTTTCGTACTTTTAATTAATTCGTTAAAATACTGCGAAAACTCACCAGTTGTTGATTGATCTTTATATAAAACATGCACATCTTTAATCGGGACGGTTGTTGAAAAAGCATTTGAAAGTGAAGTACCTAAGACAAGCATTAAAATGATTGGAAATGCTAACATAAAAAATAAGTTCCTTACATCTCGAAAGTCACGCTTAATTTCCATGAAAGCAATATTAAAAATATTCAAGCTAATTGCCTCCTTATTAAATAATTTTCCATAAAGTTAATCACGTAAATTTCGACCTGTTAATGTAAGGAAAACAGTTTCTAAGTTAGGCGCATTTTCCTGTAATGAACTGATTTCGATTTCATTATTAATAAAATGTTGAATAATTTTATTTAAATTATTCACACCATTATCTGAAGTAATCGTAATAACATTATCTAAAATATGAACGTTCTCAACACCATTAATCGCTTTAAGCTCCGTAACATCAATATTTTCAGTCGTTTTAACTTCAATTCGAATATCCTTTGTATTCGTAATAATCGATTTAAGCTGTTCCTTTGTTCCTTCAGCGATAATTTTTCCATGATCAATAATCGAAATACGAGAGCATATTTCTTCAACTTCTTCCATGTAATGGCTCGTATAAATGATTGTACAGCCCATTTCATTAAGCTTACGTACACTATTAAGAATATAGTTTCGTGAATGTGGATCAATTCCAACAGTTGGTTCATCCATAATAATCAGTTTAGGTCGGTGTGCAATCGCACACGCAATATTTAACCTTCTCTTCATTCCACCAGAGAAATTTTTTGGATAGTCCTTAAATTTATCTTCTAACCCTACAAATTGTAATGCCTCTTCTACTCTTTCATTTAATTCCGAACCTCTTAAACCATATAGTCCAGCGAAAAATCTAACATTTTCATAGGCAGTTAAATCTTCATAAATAGCTAAGTCCTGAGGTACCATTCCAATATTCATTTTTGCGAATTTACTATTCTTCTTACTGTTTTTTCCTAGGATTTCTACAGTACCTTGATTACTTCGAAGTAGCCCTGAAATAATATTAATTGTCGTACTTTTTCCCGCTCCATTTGCTCCAAGAAATCCGAAAATCTCTCCTTCTTCAATTGATAAAGACATATTATCTACCGCTATAAAATCCCCGAACTTTTTAGTTAAATTTTTTATCTCTAAAACTTTCATCCTCTCACCTCTTAAGCTTTGTGTATGATGCTATTATAAGCAAAAGGGTGAACTAATATCAGTGTATTAGTTCACCCTTTTCACATGAGAATATTCATGTTTTTATTTAGGCAAAATCATGATGGACTTAATAGAAATTCATATCACATGTTGAAATTATTGGATTGGAAGCAAAGTTGTAACTGAAAAACCATCATGACCATCCACTATTATTTTCCCGTTTATAGCCGCAGTTCTCTCTTCCATCCCAATAATGCCTAAACCTTTTTTAATTTTAACTTTCCCTTTACCATTGTCTTTTACATTTGTTTTTATCATTTTATTCATGACATGTATTTCAATCGAAACCTCTGTAGCATTTGCATATTTCATTGTATTTGTTAAAGCCTCAACTACATTTTCTTGAATTACTTTCCATTGGATTGGCGTAATAAAGTCGAGATTCCCTTTATAGACAAACAATGTTTTTAAATCATGCTTAGCAGAAAATTCATCTATGAATAATTTCATATGATGAATTCCCATTTGTTCAGTTGGAGGCTTCATATTTTTTAAAGTAAGTCTTATGTTTTCAATTCCGTCCTTTGAAATATTAATCGCATTTTGAAGCAATTCTAATGCTTTGTCTTGATTAGTACTCATTAAATGTTTAGCTGCTTCCATTTGATATAGCGCACCTGTCATTGAATGCCCTATTTTATCATGTATTTCTTGAGAAATACGATTTCGTTCCTCCAATTTAAAGGTATATTCCGATTGCTCAATAAACTCATTATGGTTATTTATCTTTTTTGACAGCTTTTGAATCGTTCTCCTCATTTTGTCAATTTGATCTTCTTTAAACCGTAATCTAGTGTTATACAAATTAAAAAGAGAAAAAACGATAAAACTAAATAATGAAATTAATCCATAAATAGGCTGTAAAGAATTAGATAAGTAGAAAATTGGAAATAGTGCAAGAAAGCAACCAATCCATTTTTTCGAAGTAAAAAAAGAAACAAGCTCTAAGATCGACATTGGCAGTAGTAAAAGAAATAATGGCTGAATCTTTAAACTGGAATAGACAATTAAACAAATTGATAAGATTAGTAAAAATTTTATCAACGATCTATTTTTTATTAAGTAAAGACTAATATTTAAACAAAAATAAACTAGTAATGCAAATAGTAACCAAGAGAAATTAGAAATTTCTTTTTGAATACAAATTAGAGCTAAATACAAGATTACAACGAGTTTATTTAAAATAATCCAACGCTCCATATGTAACTCCCTCGCGTTAGTCTACTTTCCCAGTAATATAAAAAATAGCAATTTGTGTTCGATGTTCTAGCCCAGTTTTTCCGAGAATTGAAGTAATATAGTTAGCAACTGTTCCTTCAGAAATATAAATTTGCTTAGAAATTTCCTTATTCGAAAACCCTTTTGCAATTAAAGCTATTACATCTAACTCTCTTTGGGTAAACAAACTCGTATCGATTTTCGTATCTGTTGTACTTGCATTACTTGATAAATTCGTTCTAATTTTATCTAGTACTAAATCTTGCATGACTGTATTTCCATGATAAACACTTTTAATCGCTTCTCGAATTCGTTCTGGTTCATTATTTTTTAATAAATAGCCCTTTGCTCCATTTTTAACAGCATCAATAATGTATTCATCATCATCAAAAGTCGTTAAAATAAGTGGCTTTGTTTTAGTTTGCTCGGAAATATGCTTCGTAGCTTCTACGCCATTCATATTTGGCATTCGAACATCTAAAAGCGCAACATCTACCTCATTATTTTGACAATATTTTAACGCTTCATTCCCATCATTTACTGTTTCTAATACTTCAAACTCTTCATAAGAGCTCAATATGATTTTAAGCCCTTCCCTTATAAATGAATTATCATCAGCAATAATTAATTTTATTTTCATTTGAATAGAGGGAGAAAATTTCTACCTCGTTTTCACATCCTTTATTCCACGAATTATATTTCCATTATATACCACTACTGACTAAATACCATGAGAACAAAAAGATTAATCTTATTGATTTCGCGAACAAATAACTTAATTACATAATTTTATTGTTTTACGAAGTCTCTCATTTTGTGAAATTTTTCACAAAATATTCAATAGTTAAAGTAAAATATCTCAAAAAATTTAGTAAAATTTAATTGAGCACTCTGTTAAATTTTACTAAAAAATATTTGCCCTTAAACTTCTTTGTTTATACTTCTACCGGCTTCAAAAAAGTTACAAATAGGTTAACACCTTAATTAACGCCAGCAAAATAGAAAGATAACTTCTTCCCTTATTAAGTTAGTAAATAGTAAACATTAAAAGTCTTATTAAAGAAGAAAAAAAAGTTCATGAAAAAACTTAATACTAAAAAAATACTTATTACATTTATATTGGTGTTTTTAACTAGTAGTTGTAATTCCCCAAATAAGACATTTTTATTGAGAGGTACATTTTTATGTAATGAACTGCCTTTTGAATCAATCGTCTTTGATCCAGAAAATGATTATACATTTTATTATTATTACGAAGATTTACAAGGTAATGGAAAATTAGATAAAGGAAACTATTTAAGAAAAAAAGAATCCCAGTATAATATACAAAGTTCGATTTTTAATAAGGTAAAATTCACTTATAAAAATAGTGGATTCAAAGTTATGATAAATGAAAAAACTTATTACTTTAAACAGATTGATGTAAAGCCATATATCCAAACAAATTATGAAAGTAGGAAGTTTGATTATGAAAAAAATCCCCAAGCATATGCAAAAGGGATTTAAATAGTTTTACTTATTTTCAATTAATACTTTACCATATTGTACTTCATTATTTTCAAAGTAATCATGAGCTTCCTTCACTTGATCAAATGTAAAAGATTTAGGATTGATTAGTGGTTTTAGCTTACCTTCTTCAACTAAAGTAGCAATTTTATTTAATATAGCGCTATGTTCTTTGCGCCCTTCCTCTGTTTTTTGAGTAAGTAAAATAAAAATTACATGTAAAGATAAAGATTTGTTATGTAAAAGTGTTAAATCATGCGTAGAACGTGCTGCGATTGCTAGAACAGTACCTTTTGGTTTAACTGCAATAAAGGATTTATCTAGGTTTTCTTTACCGACAGTATCAAAAACAAGATCAAAGCCTTGCCCATCCGTTAGGCGGTTAACATATTCTTGGACTGACTCTTCCTTGTAATTAATGACATGGTCTGCACCTAGCGCTTTAACTAAATCAGCTTTTTCATTCGACGAAACAGTTGTCGTAACAGTAGCTCCAAAAGCTTTCGCCAACTGGATAGCTAGATGACCAACGCCACCTGCCCCGCCATGAATTAAAATATGATCACCTTGTTTTAAATTACCTCTGTCAAAAAGTGCCTCCCATGCAGTAATAGCTGTTAGTGGTAAACTTGCAGCTTCTTGAATTGGTAAATTTTTTGGAGCTTTAGCAATTACTGTTTCTTCTATTAAAAAATAATCTGAAAGAGTACCCGTAAAGACATTTAAACCGAAAACAAAATCTCCAACTGAAAAACGTGAAACATTTTCACCAACTTCAACAACTTCACCAGAAAAATCACTATGTAAAATCATCGGAAATTTAGGATTGAACGCATTTGGTACTATTCCTTTTCTAATCTTTGTATCAATTGGATTGATACTAGTCGCAGAAACTTTAACTAAAACTTGATGACCAGATGGCTTCGGTATTGAAAGTTCAATATTTTTAAACTCAGAGCTATCTCCATATTGGTGAATAACAATTGCTTTCATAATAGGCCTCCTATGCAAAATAGAAAATATTATTAAGTCATTTTATCATACATCAGATGGAAAAAAATACAATTTTGACTTGAAATTAAAATCATAAGGTTTTGATTATAAATGGTTAAAAATTTATAATTTATATTGTTTTTTCACATTGATTCAGTATAATCAATATTAATCTTTTAATCTTAATTCATGGAGGAAAATGACTATGGTAAACAAATTAGAGGAATTAAATGAGAGAAATACGTTAAACCATAGAAATATTGTAAAGTATGTAAAACACGTCTTTGATGAGTTAGACTTAAAAGTTAGAAGATTTCGTGAAGAAACAGCAATTAAGGCAGCTCATCATGCAAAACCAGATTTAGAAGAAGAAAAATTATTTTATAACAATATTCACCATATGAAGACGTTACTAATTGACGTATTAGAACGTACTACTGAAGATCTTGAACATATGGGAGATAAAAACTGGAATAAAAACTTCAAAGACGGCGTAAACGCGTAATTTTAAATAAAAGCGTATTTTCTCTATAAATTCAATAAATAAGGATAGGAAGGTAATTAAACCTTCCTATCCTTTTGATTATTTCTCTATATCCGGCTTCAAATTTCTTACATAATTTTTCAATACAAAAAGTACACTTTCATCAATTGGAATATTTATACCAAATCCATCACTTTTTTCAAGCGAAACAAAACCATGAAGTAAACTTCTTAAACCTCTTACCGCATGAATAAGTTCAATATCCGATAAATTAAATGGTTTCAATAACTCATAGATTAAGTTCAATATTTTATTGCCAGTTAAATGATAATCATCACCTGGTGTTTGAGACGGAGATAAGGTAGCTTTATATAAACCAGGATGGGTTCTAGCATAATCAAGATAAGCAAAAGCTAATGCAAAAATTGCTTTCTCATTATTTTTACCTTCAACCGATTCACGAAGTTTTTCATAAAGTTGAGTAATCCCATGTAATGCAACACTATTTTTTAGTTCATCCAAATTCTTAATATGATTATAAATCGATGGTGGTTGAATCGTTAGCTTCTTTGCAAGATAACTAATCGTTAAAGCCTCCCAGCCTTCTGTATCGACAATTTTAATTGAAGTACTCAGTAATTGATTAAAATTCAATCCAATCCTTGGTGACATTACGAATTCCCCTTCACTTACTGCTTTTTAAGAGCACGGTCAATTGCTTCTTGTGGATGACTTAACATCGTACCATGACCTACTGCTAATAATGTAGGTTTTAATTCACTAATTTTCTTAGCACTATTTAAAGCAGCATCTTTATTCCATGTTGCCATTGAAGGAAAAGGAAATAAAATTTTCAATTGACCAGAGATTGCAAAACCACCTCTTAATGAAAAGGCATCACCAGCGATGATAGCATTTGTGCGTTGATCTAAAAATGCCATTGAACCAGGTGTATGCCCGGGAACTTCAACTGCTATTAAAGAACCAATAGTGTCTCCTTCCTGTAGTAAGCGATCCGGAATAGTTTCGATATTTTTAGGGACGCCACCTTTTATAGGCATATTTGCCTCACTAGTTTCTAAACTAGTGTCTCCTTTTAATAATTTTGCATCCCTTTTTGAAATGGAGACGACTGCATCAGGAAGTAGTGATTTTAATTGATCAAGCGCTCCAACATGGTCACCGTGCGCATGCGTTAAAACGATATTCGTAATTTTTTTGCCGATTTGATTAGCTGCTTCAATAATTTTAGTCGCACTAAAGGATAGTGCTGTATCAATTAACGTAAGTTCGTTTTCTTCTTCAACTAAAAAACAATTTACAGGAAAGAAATTGGGTAAAAAGCTCAACTCATAAAGATAATTATTTTTCGTAATCTTCATTTTATACCCTCCTAATAATAAAAACTAATACCTTTAGTTTTATAATACTAAAGGTATTAGTTTTTGTGAACAAAAATTCCAAATTTACATAAAAATCGGTTAAAACAACTAAAAAACCCTTCCATCTAAGATGAAAGGGCTTCAGACTGCCCGAAAACGCTCGCTTTCTTCGTTGCTTCGCCTGCCTGCGCGGTGCTCATTACCGTCTAGGGTAACTCCGCTCCTCACCAGGCTTCGCGCCTCGAAAGACAAGAGCTCGCAATCAGTCTGAAAATCAAATTTTTAGTACTTTTTCTACATGTTGATATTATTTTCTAGATAAATCCATCTCTTTATAAGAAACAACTTTCGTTTTGTGTTTAAATTTATAACCTAACCAAACAATTAAAAATACAGGAATTCCAATGTATGAAACAAGTACACCTTGCCAATCAATTGCCTTACCAGTGAAAGCTTGCCAGTTTTGAGCTAGTACAATAAATAAACAAGCTAAGAATGCTAAGATTGGACCTAGTGGGAACCATTTTGCGCGATAAGGTAAATCTTTTAAATCCTTTCCTTGAGCAACATAAGCCTTACGGAAACGGTAATGAGAAATCGCAATACCTAACCAAGCAAGGAAACCTGATAAGCCTGATAAATTTAATAACCAAGTATACACTTGACCTTCACCGAAAAATGAAGATAAACAAGCAAGTGAACCAACTGCAAGTGTTATATATAAAGCATTTGTAGGAACACCATTTTTATTTACTTTTGTTAAGAATTTAGGAGCTTTTCCTTCAATTGCTAAAGTATATAACATACGAGTAGATGCGTATGTTCCACTATTACCTGCCGATAAAACTGATGTTAAAATAACTGCATTCATTACAGAAGCCGCAAATGCAACACCTAATTTTTCAAATACTAAAGTAAATGGACTAACAGCCACATCGTTTTTCATTAGACCAGGATCTGTATAAGGAATTAATAAACCAATTACGATAATAGCGAATACATAAAATAAAAGGATGCGCCAGAAAATTTGACGGATAGCTTTTGGAACATTTTTTTCTGGATGTTCTGTCTCACCTGCTGCAACACCGATTAGCTCTGTACCTTGGAATGAGAAACCTGCAACAATAAAGATTGATAAAACACCTAAAAATCCATTATGAAACGGAGCATCTCCAGCAGTAAAGTTTTTGAAACCTGCATGATGTCCACTGATAATGCCAAAAATCATTGCAATACCAACAACTAAAAAGACAACTACAGTTACAACTTTAATTAATGAAAACCAAAACTCTGATTCACCATAGCCTTTAACTGAAAGTAAATTTAAACCTAATATAATCACTAAAAAGATTCCGCTCCATAATACTGCTGGAGAATGAGGGAACCAATATTTCATCAGCATTGCTGAAGCTAATAATTCAAAAGCTAAAGTGATTGCCCAGTTATACCAATAATTCCAACCCATAGCAAAACCAAATGCTGGATCAACATAGCGAGATCCATAAGTACTAAATGAACCCGAAACTGGCAAATAAGTCGCCATTTCACCTAAACTAGTCATTAAGAAATAAACCATAATACCAATTAGTCCGTAAGCTAAAACAGCTCCGCCAGGACCAGCTTGACTAATTGAAGTTCCACTAGCTAAAAACAATCCTGTCCCAATTGAACCACCAATTGAAATCATCGTTAAATGTCTTGCTTTAAGGCCCCTTTTTAAAGAACCATCGTGAGTATTCGATACTACTTTATCATTCTTAGGGTTTGTTAGTCCCATCTTATTGCCTCCTCTTGATTCTTGCAATCTTATCTTTACGCGAGAATATGGGACGGTATAAAGTGTTGTATGATGTGTATTTTACTCAGTATTTTCGTCATTATGTAAAGAATGGAAAATCTGGTAAAATACAAAAAAACACGTGAAGCAATGTTCACGTGTTTAAGACTCAATTATATGTGTCAAACAACATCAACATCTCTTCAATAGCCCTCCACAAGAAATCTTGTGACAGTCCTATGCTTATTCAGCAATAGGCCCAGTAATAAATTTAAATGGTAAATTTATTACTTCGGCAGTTTCACCTTTTATTACTTTTCACAGGTACCATAAACCTCAAAGTAACGACTAATCAAAACTGCGCCTCTATCCAAACGAGATAAAGATCATATTAAATTAATTTTTATAAACTCAATATACAATCTATTAATCTAGTTTGTCAATAGAATTTTCGACAAAAACAGACTTTACCTAAGAGATGTATCTCTTGATTTTCGCCTCAGGATACTCATGTCTTGTACCTAACACTTATGTTTTTGTATAATAATTCTATATACTTCAAAGGAGGAAATTTTCACATGACAATTTATAAAGCATTAACACTTGCGGGATCTGATAGTAGTGGTGGAGCTGGATTACAAGCTGATATTAAAACGTTTCAGGAACGTAATGTTTATGGCATGAGTGCAATTACAACTTTAGTAGCGATGGATCCTCATAATCATTGGCATCATCAAGTATTTCCAATTGATATAGATACAATTGCAGCACAATTAGAAACAATCATTGTTGGCGTTGGAATTCAAGCAATGAAAACAGGTATGCTTGGTTCAACTGAAATAATTGAGCTAGCAGCAAAAACAATAAAAAAACATAATATTGATCGAGTTGTTGTCGATCCAGTTATGATTTGTAAAGGAAATGACGAGGCTCTTCACCCAGAGACAAATGATGCATTAAGAGAAATTTTAGTACCTCTTTCAACAGTTGTAACACCAAATTTATTTGAGGCAGCTCAATTAGCTAAAATGGCTCCAATCTGCACTGTTGAACAAATGGAAGAAGCAGCACGCAAAATCCATGAATTAGGTGCTAAATATGTTTTAGTTAAAGGTGGAAGCAAAATTCAGCATGAAAATGCAATAGATGTATTATTTGATGGAGAAAAAATCGAACATCTAGAATCTGATAGAATCGAAACTACATATACTCACGGTGCGGGTTGTACTTATTCGGCTGCGATTTGTGCAGAGCTTGCTAAAGGAGCAGAACCAAGAGAAGCAATCTACACTGCAAAGAAATTCATTACTGAAGCAATTCGTCACTCATTCCCACTTAATCAATACGTTGGTCCAACAAACCACATGGCATATCGATTACATGGAGAAGGCTAATATCAAATAATGGGGCTGTCTCATAAGTCAGGTTAACTGACGTATGAGGCGCTCTTTTTTAATTGTAAAAAAATGGTGAATGTACTGAAGCTGGTATGATTTTTATCAAAAACTAGAAAATCTGTTCCAAGTCTGAATAAAAACTTGATAAAATCTGCTATTTATCCTACTATTGTCTAAATTTGAGGACATAATACCTTAACTGGTATGGGTAATTTAAAATTTTATTTGCGATTCCTTGGAATTTAATTGCAGTTTCGCTAAATTTATTTGCGATTCCCTAATTTTAATTGCCGTTTTGCCAAATTTAATTGCGGTTTTCAGATTTTATTTGCGACTCACGATATTTTTTATTTTAAAGAATAAAAAAAGGGCAAAGGTTTCCCTATACCCTATGTTCCCACTTTTCACTTAACGAACCCTTTAATTGCCTTAAATGCATTTCTTCCTTTGAAGTAAACAAATCTTTCCCATTTAGCTAGTAAACCATTTCCATTTCCACCATTTTCAATCTGAAGCGCGTGTTGTTTATGAAACTCAGCAACTCGTTCATTATGTTTTGTATGCAAAGTGTTTAAACGCTTATGAAGATGTATTGCCTGTTTGTTATGTCCCATATAAATTCAATCCTCCCTTAGTTAATAGCTTAAATAATTTATAAATAGCTAGAACATACAATTATATAATTAATTTCTACTTTATTTCCTACAACCTTTTACACTTTCAATACTTTAAAAACCAAGTAAAAATTACCATAATTTAACATTTTTTATGTATTGCATGTTATTATATATAGAAAGGAAGTGAATTTTATGAGAAAAAATATTTTCATATTAATGATAACATTTATGCTTCTTTCAGTAATTGGTTGTGAAAAAAATAATGACGAAAGTATCCAAGGCATTGCATATGCTAGCCTAACTAGAACTGAACAGGCTGCGTTAAGTGATAAACATGGGGTCGTTAAAAAAGTAGAATCCATACCGAATAATGCTACAATATTTAATAAAAACTATCATAAAGATAAGCTATATTCTGTTACTTTTAATGGAGATAATCCTGAAGAGAAGATCGTTATCTATATAGATAATAAGACAAACAAAAAAGTCGGAATGATTGGTGGGGATTAATTTTTTAATCCATTCAGACTGCCCGCCAAATGCTCGCTTTTTTCGTTGCTTCGCCTGCTGAGCGGTGCTCATTACCGTCTAGGGTAACTCCGCTCCTCATCAGGCTTCGCGCCTCGAAAGACAAGCGCTTGCAATCAGTCTGAAAAACAAGTTTTTTGTACTTTGGCTACACACTAAAAGAGCAATATTAATCGCTCTTTATTTTTTTATTTGTTTTAATAAAACTAATCATTTAATCCTTTTCCATCGAGAATTTGACCAATGTATTTCTCAACCCTAGACGTACGTGTTTTTGATTGTTTTGGTTGAGAAAAATAATAAATATAAGCTCTTTGACGTCCTGGCGTTAATGCTTCAAAAGCCGTTTTTAAGGCCGGAATTTCATCTAATTTAAGTTGTAATTCTTCAGGAACTTCATAATCTGAAGTCTTTTTTAATTCTACTTGCAAACCTGCTTTTTCCACTTCAATTGCTTCTTTAATATAGTCCTTTAAAACGCTTTCCATTTCAATTATTTCCTGAATATTGGTGAACCGAATCTGACGAGCTGATTGTACATTTTCTGTTTGTTGAATCAGAATGCCTTTTGGATCTTTTAACAACGCACCTTTGTGAAACAGAAGTGCACAATATTCTTTAAAACCATGAATTAAAACGATATTTTTATTATCAAGTGTGTAACAAGGATGCATCCATTTAAAATCTTCAGTCAGTTCACAGTCAATGACGATATCTCTTAACTTATAAAATTCCTCTTGCCACTTTTTCGCTCTCAATAAAAATGCTTCAACTTTAGGATGCATATTATTATTTGTCATCGATAAACACCTCTTATTAATTCCACTTTTTTAGCATTACATAATTATAAATTAATGTACAACATGAAAAATCTTCATTTTAAATTTTACTATACATGTTTTTATAATACCACTCGGATTGGCTCATCTACTTTATTCTTAGCTAGTTAACACTGGATAATTAGTCCCCTCCAAAAAAGTTATTCTTTAAACGGATGCAAATTTCCTTCAATCAAAAAAAGAACAGGTCAAAGGTTTCCCTTATCCCTGTTCTACATATCTTCTAAGTAATTAGTACTGATCCCAAGCAACAACTTCATCTAAAGTTAAACGAACTTTTTCGAAGCCTGCTTTGATTCCTTTACCAACTGAAATTAACATAACTGGTTTGAAGTTTGCTGGTACATTGAAAGCTTCTACAAATTTCGCTTGGTCAAATCCACCCATTGGAACTGTATCTAAACCTTTTGCTTTTGCTGCAAGCATAAATTGCATTGAAACTAATCCACCATCAACCATCGCAATTTTTGTTGCAATTTCTTCTGGTAAACCACCGTAGTTTTTCACGATTGATCCTACGTAGAAGTCTTTCACTTCCTGAGTCATCATACCTTTTTCAACTAATTCATCATAAATGCGATCTGCATTTTTGTATGCTTCTGTATCACCTAAAACAGCGATTACCGCAGAAGCATCCACAACTTGTTGTTGGTTATTAGCGATTGGTAATAATTTTTGTTTAGTATCTTGGTCCTTAATAACAAGGAATCTCCATGGTTGTAAATTAGAAGAAGATGGAGCTTGAACTGCAATTTCTAGTAACTCCTTAATTTCATCATCAGACATTTGAAAGCTTGGATCGTAGTGACGAACTGATCTTCTTTCCTTTGCTACAGTAAAGAAATCCGTACTATCAAGTTCTTTTGGCGCTTCTTTACCAAAATCAATTTCGTTTACTTTATTTAAATACTCTTCTTTTTCAGATTTAACATTAGACATATTTAATCTCTCCTTAATTAACTGTATTCTTTATAAATACAGTATATGACTTTAACTGTATAAAAGTCAACTACAGTTTATAAAAAAATAAAATCGAAACATTTTAGTTTCGACTAAATTAGAAAACATACTAATAATTGATTTTCAAACTGATTGCGAGTTCGTTTGGTAGGCCATCTGAAACTAGTTTCGATTTTATTTTATCCATTTTCCTTTGGTAATAAGTCTGAAATTGTTTTCTTTGCGAGACCTTCAACAAGCCAGCTTTCCATCTCATCTTTTAAATCATATAAAGCAGATCGTGTAGATGGTGTAAAACATTCCTTACTATTTACATCTAAAAAGCCTTTTGAATATGGATCTGATCTCATCGCATCATATACATCTTTTAAAGTAATTTCATTAGCACCTCTGGCTAAATAATATCCACCATCTCGTCCTTCTTTAGCTGAAATAATGCCTGCCTTAACTAAATTAGCAAGAATTTTTCTTAAAAAAGTAGATTGTGCTTCAAGTTTTTGAGCTAATACTGCGCTTGGACAAATTCCATCTTGCTCCGCTAAAACTAGTAGAGATTGCAGTGCTAGTCCAAACCACTTCGTACTAGAAACCTTATCTTTCAAGATCATTCACCTCAGTTACTAGTCTAAACTATTTTTTGAAAAAGACAACCTAATATAAAATTAAACCAAAATTTTCACCCTTGTTTAATTCACGATTAAAACTCACTACTTTAACTCACATTGAAACCAAATTGAATCGCCACCCATTATCACTTTACAATCAATAAAATGCTTTCTCTTTGAAGATTTGAAAATATAGGATGAATTTGAACTTTACAAATTATATAAAAATGAAATGAAAAACATCGAATAAAAGTAGAGAACCTACTCTTTATACAGAGTAGGTTCCTATTTTAAGCAGCCTTATACCTCTTTTGCTTCTGAAATTAAATAGC
Organism: Gottfriedia sp. NPDC057948; assembly: GCF_042887255.1. NCBI lineage: Bacteria > Bacillati > Bacillota > Bacilli > Caryophanales > Bacillaceae > Gottfriedia > Gottfriedia sp. NPDC057948. Next base: position 214,744 of record NZ_JBHVPN010000004.1, on the reverse strand, counting down.
AATAATGTGGAGACAACATTATAGGCAGGAAAATCATCACAAGTGATTTTTACTATTTTAAATTTCTAATTATCATTTCTTTTGACATTTCACCATCGTAAATTTAAACGGAGGTTTACTTTCCATATTCTTATGTGGTTCAAGAATTTCGGAAACTTCAATCAATCCATAGTCTCCAAATTCTTGCTTGATCCAGTTAGAATCATAAAAGAACATTTTTATCCCTTCCATTATTTCAAAGTAATCTTTATCTAGCTGTTTGCCTTTTCCGTACATTGGTGCATCTTTTGAAATTGTAGTAAATACCATATAGCCATTCGGATTTAACTGATTATAGCAATCTTTAATAAACTTTTCTCTCTCTTCTTTATTCAATAAGTGAATAAGTGCGTAACAAAATATACCGTCATAAAGCTTTTGATCAAAAGGCATGTCGGTAACTGAACCATGAAAAATAGTAAAATTAATTCCATTTTGTCTTGCCAATTCAATCGCTGTTTTTGATATTTCAATACCTGTTACGTTTATTCCATTGTCAGTAAAAATTTTTGCGTTTCTACCATATCCAATCCCCGGAATCAAAACATCCTGAACTTTCTCTTCAAGGAAAAAGTCCTTTGTTAAAATTGCGGAGTCTGAAGGTTCAAATCCCCACATCATTTGATTTTCTATAAAACTCGATTCCCAAATTTCTGCCATAACTAAAACCCCTATCTAAATCATTCAATCTACTTACCCAATTGTGTTCAAAAAAAGAAAGACCTAAGGCCTTTCTTTTTTATTTCTATTTATGACGCATTGCTCTTAGCCATTTCTTTATCTGATAAACGCTCATTACCCATTAAGAAAATTGAAATCAATGCTAATCCTACAGGAACTAATGTCCAAAGGAATGTATGAGCAATAGATGTTGAAAACACGTCAGTAATTTTTGTCAATATTGGTGCAGGAATCAATTTGGCAGCTTCAGGAGTAAAGGCTTGATTAATATTCGAAAAATCCTGAGGTGCTCCACTTTTTGCAAATGCATCAGCAATTTTATCAGTAAATACATTTCGTTGAATAACTCCAAAAACAGTAATACCAACTGTCATTCCTAAAGCACGAAGGAATGCGTTAGTTGAACTTGCAGAACCACGATTTTCATTATCAAAATGATGCATCGCAGACATACCAAGAACTGAGAACGATGCCCCTACACCAAATCCAACAATGATCATATAAACGATCACTTGGAATTTAGACGTATCAGGTGTTAAAGTACCTAGGGAAATAATACCTGCTAACAGAAGCACAACTGATCCGACCATAATATTACGATAACTAGTTTTATTTGCTAAAGTTCCACCAAATGCGGCAGAAATACTTACACTCACCATCATTGGTAATAAAACTAAACCAGAATTCGTAGCTGTTCCACCTTGAACAAACTGGATAAAGATTGGAATATAAATAGTTGCAGCAATGAATGCCGCTCCATAAAATAAGCCAACAAAGTTACTCGCAGCAAACAGACGATATTTAAACATGCTAAACGAAATAATCGGCTCAGCTGCTTTACGTTCAATAAATAAAAAGGCAATAAGGAAAACAGCAAATCCAGCAAATAAACCTAAAATTTGAACTGAATCCCAAGCATATTCTTTTCCACCTAGTTCAAGTGCAAACATTAAACATATGATACTAATAATAAATGTTGTTGCACCCCACCAGTCTATTTGTTGCTTTGTGTGGTTTTTTGACTCGACATAAAAATAACTAATTAGTCCAAGTGTTAAAAGTCCAAAAGGAATATTAATATAGAAAATATATCTCCAGTTAATATAATCCGTAATATAAGCGCCAATTAAAGGTCCAAGAACACTTGATAACCCAAAAACAGCACCAAAAACACCACTCATTTTACCACGCTTTTCAACAGGAAACACATCCCAAATAATTGAAAAAGCAATTGGCATTAATGCACTTCCACCAATACCTTGGATTGCACGATAAATACTAAGCTGAATAATAGAAGTCGCTGTTCCACAAAGAACTGAACCTAAAATGAATAGAATAATTCCTAACATAAAAAATCTTTTTCTACCGTACATATCAGAAAGTTTACCGAAAATTGGCATCCCAGCCATTTCTGTAACTAAGTAAGCTGATGTTACCCAAACAAATTTATCATAGCCACCTAAATCTTTTAATATTGTAGGCATTGCCGTAGAAACGATTGTGTTATCAAGGGAAGCGAAAAATATCCCAAGCAATAACGCAATCATAACAGGAACCAGTTTTGTTTCCCTTTTTTGCATGACCATCTCTCCTTTACATTTCAAGCATAAAATTTAGCTATTCTTTCGAGGAACTTAGTCTGATGAAGAGCTATCCTTTGGCAATTATTAGCACAGCCGTCAAAATCAGTCTTTATTAATGTATAAAATAGCATTACTTAATAGACCTAAACCTATTCCAATTCCAAAACCAATAAATCCTCCTACGACTAAATGTGATGTAAAATAACCTACACCTAAACCAATCGTTAATCCTAAAATTACAAAAGCAGCATAAAAAATCCCTACAGCTTCCTCATGTCTCATAATATATAATCATTCCTTCCATACAATTTAACTTCACATAAAGTAATGAATGTCTCCATAAATACTTTAATTAATTTAAAGTTAATATAACATTGTTTCGTTACTTAAACAATATATAAATTTAAATTTATTATTTTATTTTTATTAAAAACAGTATTTTATATGTAAATCATGGTACATATTCATTAACTAAATTGTATAAAAAGGAATATAACAACGTTACGCACAAAAATTACCTATAAAAACAAAACATTGTTGTGTTAGTCTGAATTTTAATAATAAACTTCATTACTTAGGACCAGTCTGCCCCATGCTCCTTATCATTTTATAACAAAGACCAAGTGCACTTATTAAGAATAGCCAAGCTGCTAAATGAAACATAAATTGAATATCAATTGATTCAAGTAAAGTTCCAACACCTATAATACAAATAGCAGTTACAAAAGAAGTCCAAAATAAGTAACTCCTATAAAAATCGGATGAAGCGTTCATAAATAATTTCTTTTCAGCGATCTTGAATAACGCAGTAAATCCTCCAAATAAAACTTGCCCAATATAAACAATCTTTATATTATCGATTAAAGGCAGTGAAAAAAACAATAAACAGCAAAATAATGAATGGAATATCATTAATAAAAATGGTGAAACCCGGTCAACGAATCGGCCACCAAAGTATACAACCACACTTAAACTTAATGAAAAAAGTCCATATAATAAACTAAATACGTCATACGCATCTCCTATATTCCTTAAGAAGAGGACATAATATGGAAATACTAAAGAGCTACTAAATCCAATAATACTAAGTAATGCAATTAAAAAACGGTTCATAGGATTACTCCCCATAATTTTCATAAAACGTATTCATAAATACACTATTTGGATCAAACTCTCTTTTCTTATTGAAAAAATCTTGCGTTTTTGGATATGCTGAAACCATTTGTTGCTTAGACTGATATGGATAATAAGGTAAATAATAAGTACCTCGATGCTCTAGAGTTAGATCAGTCCACTTTTGAATGACTTCTTTTGCATATTGAACAGAATCTTTATCTTTACCGTGTTGAATCAAAACAACGAAAGCAAACATATCATCTTTCGCATAATTCATGACTGTTTCATCATCTTTTTCAACGTATCGAATCGTAATATTTAATATATTTAAATTTTCATATTGTAAATATTCTCTAACATCATCAATGTAACGAACAAATTCATTTACAGGTACAAAAAATTCCTGTAAAACTTGTGTATCTTGACGATCATCGAATTCCATAAACTTACTTTCAGAACGCATGACATTATTGCGAGTTTCATAGTTTCCATTTAGGGAGTGAATAAAGCGATATTGAAATTCCCAAAATAGATTTTTACCAATGTCCGAAGTTCTGGACATACCTAGTGCAAACTTCGGTAAAAAAGCGGAATGATCTTCCTTCAGCTCTTGATCTGAATCGGTCATTTTATGGGATGTTGCCATATAATTAATTGCATAAACCTTATCTAAAAAGCTATCTGGTGCTACAGAAATCCTAGCAATATGCATTCTTGCATTTGGGTTATCTAAAACGTTCTTGTTAAAATAATTTGGATACTTCTTATAGTCCATCTTTTTTGTTTCTACTCGATATAATTCATTATTTGTTAGTTGAAACTCTACTTCTAAAATAATTCCAAACAATCCATATCCACCTAATACATACGGGAATAATTCTTTATTCTCGGTGCGGCTTACTTTAATTACCTTCCCTTCTGGTGTTAATAATGTAAACCAATTAACAGTACTAGCTAATGAGTGATTCCGAATGTCACGACCATGTGCGTTCACACTTAATGAACCACCTACTGAGAATATCTCTTGTGACTGAGTTACCTTCAATGCAAGATGATAAGGATTAATCGCTTTTTGTATATCTCCCCATGTAGCACCACTTTGAACAATAATTGTCTTTTGAACAGGATCCACTTTTTCAACCTTATTAAATGTTTTTAAATCAATCACTACACCGTCTTTATAATATGTATGACCTCCTTGACTATGTCGCTCACCTGCAATTGAAACTGTCTTCCCTTGTTTTTTTGCTTCAATTACAATTTTCTTTAATTGATCTACTTCTTTTCCTTTGACAATACGATCAATTTTAGTCGGAAGAAGATGGCCAACATCATCAATCACTCCATGCTTTAATGGTGCAGGTTTATTCCACAGCGTATGTAAAACTGTCACAAACACGGTTAAGAGGAGTATTCCTACAAATATTCTTTTCCCCAAGTTCTTTTCCTCCTAATTGAAAAAATAAATTTAAGCGTTAGAAAAAGACGTGCTTACACTAATGTATACACGTCTTCTTTTAACGATCTGTACTTGTTCAATACGATATATTAACTAAACCAACCAATCATTTGATTTACGTCTTTTTCATCTAAATGTCTTACCTGATAAGTACGACCAAATTGGCTTGAAAGAATCGTAATGTATATAGATTTTAGTTTTACTCTTTTTTGAAGGAAACTTTGTTCACCGATCAATACTTGTATTCGCTCTTTTGGTAAAATCGCGGTTGTTCTTGAGAAATAACCAGACTGAATGATCACAGTTCGATCTAATAATGTATAGCCTGCGTTTCTAAATCCTAATTCCCCAATAAATAGACCAATTAAAACAATGCCATAAGCCCAGAAATGGACAAATGGAAGTAATACAATTCCACTTGCTATTAGAAGAAAAGTAATAATCATTCTTGAATAATACGTTTTTCGAGCTCTTTTTGGTGCTCGGTTTGATATTTCATCATAGTTAATAGAAGGAATAAAATTTTTTAGGAATAAGTGGACATCCTTCGTTTTAATAAATGGATGTAGAACATGTCTACCTTGTTCCTGCTTATCCCCCATTCCAACAGCTTCTACGTAAACTGTAGAATAGCCGAATAATTGACGAATGATCCCTTCTTTTATAACTACTCCTTGAATTCGTTTTAACGAAACCGTAAATTCATTTTTTTCGAATAACCCTCTTGTAATAATAATTCGATCATCTCTTCTTTGGACAGTAAAGTTTGCAAATTTCAATATGTATCGAATGGTTGAAAAAATTAGGGAAAGTAATAAACTACCTAAAAATACAATAAAAAACATCATGTAAGTGAATGTTTGTATTTGATTATATATTGCCACATAAATACTATGTGGAAGTAAATCCTCGATTTGTGAAAATAATGATGCTAAAACGGCAAAAGCTAGTCCAACTTCAAAGGAAGTGATTCCAGCTAAAAAAAGTTTTCTCGTTTCAATTGTTAAACTTATATCTACTAAAGGTACTGCTTGGACACTATTTTCCTCAGCTACAACCAAACCTACTTTTTTCTTTTTAGAGTTTAATACTTCATTTTTTAATGAAAGTGCCACTTCCTTAGGTATCGCATTTAATATACCTTCAGCTTTTTTCCCACCAGCTGTTTCAATTCGTACGCTCACCACATTAAAAAACTGTTGAATAAATCCAGCATTAATTGAAAAAGACTGAATACGTTCTTTTTGAATAAATGTATTTTCGATTACAAATAATCCCGAACGAATTCTAAATTCATCTTCAGTTATATAGTAGGTAAATCGATACCATTTTATGATTGCTGAAGCAACTGGAAAAACAATCAGAACAGCAGCAAACAAATATTGAAACAATGAACCTTTACCACCTGAAACTAAAAGTATAATAAGTGGTATTAGTACGTTTTTAATTTGCTCTAAAAATACGGTAAGTATATAAGCTGGATGTTGTCTTTTTGGCTCATACATCGTCATCACTTATCCTTGCTAAGTAGATAATTTTATCTCTAAGCTTTTCTGCGACATGGTGTTCTAAGCCTTCAATTTCATGTGTGGTAGCAGCCGTGGAAATATTCACTGTAGATAAACGGTATCGACGCAGTATTGGTCCTACTTCTGTCGTAACGTGTTGAACTCTGACCATAGGAATAACAATTCGTTTAATAACAAATATTCCTTTTTGAATTTCTAACTCATTTTCATAAATCTCATATGCGGTATATTTCAATTTAAGTGTAGGTAAAAATAAAGTTAAAAAAATAATTAACGTTATAACGATACCTATAATAATCATTAAAATAAAGAAGGGAAGTGAAAAATATCTCATAAGAAAATAATAGATAATTGGTAAAGCAACTAAAGAGATACTGCTAAGTAGTGATGTAATTCTCCATACTGACCTCATTTTAGATGATGGTCTTTGTGATGGATTTGCTCTCATTTAATCACCTTTTCTATCTCATTAATCTATCACTTACTATATCATACCATGAGACAAACTATTCACAAACCTCCTATTTATCGACAAAGTTAAAAAAAGGTAATTTTCCCCATGATTGATGAAAAAATAATCTTTTAACTAAGCAAATATCTTTAATAATCAATAAAAAAAAGGTTAACTCATAAAGTCGAACGTACAAAGACTTATGAGTAACCTTATTTCAATCGTAATAAATAGTCTCAGATTCTCTAAAATTTACAATTACCTTAGCCTGTCCTTCTACAATCTTAGCAAATTCATCCATCGTATTCTCATACTTAATATAGATTCTAGGTAAAAGATAGACTTCATTCTTTGTACCCTTTTCTAGATAATATTTCGGATCTGTCGCTACTGCAAATTTATAGTACTTTTTTGTTTCCTCAATTACTTTATCATTATGATAACCATAAGGATAAGAGAGAGCTATCACAGGTTTTCCAGTGATTGATTGGATCTTATCTTTGGAATCTTTCAACTCATGCTGATAATCATCTATCTTCCTTAAATCTGGATGGGTTGCAGTGTGTGATTGGATTGAAAACATCCCTGTATCAGACATCTTTTTTAAATCCGTGCTAGAAAGACGATCCGGCCATCCAATATAGTCGGATATCGCAAAGATAGTTGCTCTTGGTGTAAACGTATCCGATTTCAATTTCCGAAAGATTTTTAACACATTTAAGTTATTTTTATAACCGTCATCAATTGTAATAAATACAGGTTTCTTTACGTTATTACGGTCTCCCCATTGTTCAAAAGTTAAAAGTGTAAATCCATGATCACGTAAATAAATCATTTGCTTTTCAAAATTCTCTGGTGAGACAAACAAGTCTCTTACTCCGTGACCAGTAAACTCATCAATGGAATGATAAATTAAAATTGGAATTTTGTCTGCAGCATGTGTTTTTTCTGGTAGCTGTATCCACAAAAATAGACATAGAAAAAATAAAGTTATCTTTCGCATATAAATCCTCACTTTATCTTTTTTCTATTAGTGTTCCAATTTCATTGCCTTGTATTATAAATTCTCTTACAAAATAAAAAAGACTCGTAAATAACCGAGTCCTCTACCCTTTATTTTTATAACGCCAACATCTTGATCATAGCAGTACTTAGTCCACAACATTGGATTGCTATTTTTCGCCAAATCACCCACTTTAATCTAGTACTTGATGTTTCGTCGATTATTTACATAATATTTAATATAAAAGCTCATATTATTTCCTTGAAAATATTTTTGAGACTTGTTTTGATAAAATACACCATTATTCATCTACTCCACACCAATCTAGTAAAGTGTAAGCAATTACCTCCGCACAACGAAACAATTCATCTAGATCAATGTATTCATTTGGATAATGTGCAACCTTCGTTTCGCCTGGTCCAAACACAATAGTAGGTATTTGTTTTATTTGTGTAAATAAACCGCCGTCCGTACCCCATGGAGAGGCTTCAATAATTGGTTGATTTTTATAAACATATTGATATGATTTCTTTAGAGATTCCATAAATGGATGCTCAAGATCAATACTACCTGGTAACCATCTTGCTCCAAAAAATTCAAGCTCAACCGGATTTTCAATAAACCAATCATCAATTAATGAGAGTGTTTTAAGCCACCTCGTTATTTCAAGTTTAGCTTCTTCGATTGTTTCATTTGGTGAAACACCTAGCCTCCCCTCAAGAGTAACTAGATCCGAGACAGAGGAGGGCCAAGTACCTCCATTTATTTTTCCGATATTAATTGGAATTGGAATTGGCACATTTTTGTATAGTGGATCATCTAGTAATCTTGTATTTCGAACTTTTTCTAATTGATTTATATGATTAATAACCATTATACTTTTTTCAATTGCACTAATACCTTCATACCTTGTTCCACCGTGGGCGACTTTACCTTTTACTTTTATTCGAAACCAAACACTGCCTTGCTGTTTCGGAAAAATTTTCATTTTAGTTGGTTCTGGAATAAGGACAGCATCAGCTTCGTATCCTCGTAATATCGTTGCTAGCGTACCTGCCCCTCCGCTTTCTTCCTCAATAACACTTTCAAAATAGATGTCGCCTTTAAGAGGAATATTACATTTTTTTATTGCTTCAATCGCAAATAATGCAGCAACATTTCCGCCCTTCATATCTGTTGTTCCCCTACCATATAAGCGATTTCCAACGATTGCACCACTATACGGATGGCGCTCCCAACTACTTAGTTCACCCTCGGGAACCACATCAATATGTCCATTTAATATAATCGATCTACCATTACCTGTTCCCTTAAAAATTGCAACGATATTTGGACTATCTTCAAATGAAGTTCGTTCTGAAATAAAAAAAGATGATTTTGTTAATTCCTCAATTGATGGCTCAAAACGATCAATCACTAATCCAAGATTTTGTAAATAATTTGAGACAATTTTTTGTGCAGCAGCTTCATTTCCTGAAACACTTTTTTCACGAACAAGATTTTGAAGTAATTCAATTACCTTGTTCTTATTTTTATGAATGTAGTCATTAATTTTAGCTTTCAAATCCAATCTAGATCACTCCCAACGATGAACAATAACATTTGGGTTCACAAATAGTGGAGCACCAGTTTTCTCAATCACATCGCTGACTAAATATGGAGACATTACTTCATTTAACCAAAGCTCTCCATTTTCTTTTTTAACTTCAATTACGGCCATTTCAGTAATGATTAAATCTACGCAATTTGGAGATGTAAGAGGGAGTGTACATTCAGAGACTATTTTTGGGTCACCATTTTTATTAGTATGGTTCATTAAAACAATTACTTTTTTTGATTTTTGAGCTAAGTCCATTGCTCCACCAATTCCTGGCACTCTTTTACCAGGGACAATCCAATTTGCTAAATCCCCATTTTTACTGACTTCGAGGGCACCTAGTACTGTTAAATCTAATAAACCTTTTCGAATAATCGCAAAGGCTATGCTACTATCAAAATAACTCGAACCTGGAATTAATGTTACAGGTAATCCTGCAGCATTACATAAATTCTCATCTTCCTCACCTTTTTGCGGAGTAGGCCCTAAACCTAACACGCCATTTTCTGCATGGAACATTACTTGACAATCATCTGGTAAGTAATTTGGGATCAGTGAAGGAATTCCAATCCCAAGATTCACAATCATACCGCTCTTTACTTCTTTTGCTGCACGTTTTGCCATCATTTCCCTAGGATTTATTTTTCCCAAACCCACTTCCAATTCACTCCTTCCGATTGAACGATGTGGTTTACGAAAGCGCCAGGCACGATAATTTCTTCAGGTTCTAATGCTCCTAATGGAACAATTTCTTCAACTTCCGCAATTGTGATTTTTCCGGCCATTGCTACATAAGGATTCGTATTGCGAGCACTCTTATCAAAAACTAAATTCCCAAAAGGGTCTGCTTTCTTCGCATATACAATTGAAACATCTGAAATAAGAGGAGTTTCAACTAAATACTCTTTCCCAAATACATTCACTCTCTGTTTATCAACATCTATTACACTATCAATCCCAATATCCACTAAAACACCACCTAATCCAACTCCACCCGCTCGGATCCGTTCGATAAATGTACCTTGAGGACTGAACTCTATTTCTAACGTACCATCTGTCATTTGCTTTCCAGCATTCGGATTTGATCCGATATGTGTTGTAATCATTTTTTTTACTCTTTTAGCCGTCACTAATTGGCCAATCCCAACATCAGGAAAACCCGTATCATTTCCAATTAGAGTAAGATCTTTCACACCTTTCTCTAAAATGCTCCTTATTAATGTTGGCGGGTTACCGATTCCTCCAAACCCACCGAACATTAACACCATATCATCTTTAAAATAAAGCAAAGCTTCTTCAATACTAATGATTTTTCCGAAAGTATTGATTGCCATTATTCGATCTCCTTTGCTTCTTGATTTAGCTCATTAAATACTGCCTTCAATAAAGTTAGCAATTCATTTACTTGCGCATCAGTAATGACTAAAGGTGGAGAAAGCAAGAAACTATTTTCAGATCTTCCATAGGGACCACTAACAGATGGATACAGTAATAATCCATGATTTTTAGCAATCTCAATTACACGATTTGTTACACTTTTACAATCAAAGAAATCTTCATTTATTTCTATTCCGATCAGTAGTCCTTCTCCCCTGATATCGAATAGAAAAGGATACTCTTTCTGCCATTCCTTTAGTTTTAATTTAATCTTTTCACCTTGTATTTTAGAATTTTGTACTAATCCATTTTTTTCGACATAGTTTAAAACCGCTAAAGCTATACTTGCAGAGAGAGGATTCGCACTAAACGTATGTCCACTCATAACAAGTCGACTGCCTTCTAATATTGGTTGCATTACACGATCACTTGCGACTGCTACAGCAATTGGCGTATAACCAGCAGCTAATCCCTTACCGAGGACTAATAAATCGGGCACACAATTCCAATGGTTCATTCCGAACATTTCTCCAGTTCTACCTATTCCCGTCATTACTTCGTCCGCAATAAGTAACACATCATGTTTATCACAAATTTCTTTAATTTTTTCATAATACCCTTTTGGAGGAGTTAACGCACCTCCTGCCGCACCAACAATAGGTTCAACTATAAAGGCTGCTACATTTTCAGAACCTAATTTCTGAATTGTACGGTCAAGTGCGGTCGCACAAAGTAAACCACAATTTCCAGACTCTAATTCAAATGGGCACCTTTTGCAATACGGCGCTTCAACCATTGGATAATCCTCTAGTAAACTAGTAAAACGTTTCCTCCTTAAAGGATGCCCTGACATAGATAAGGATCCGATGGTGATGCCATGATAGCTCATGCTCCTTGATATAATCTTCGTTTTCGTATGAATTCCTCTTTCTTGAAAATGCTGTATTGCCATTTTCATAGCTGTTTCAGTAGCTTCAGTACCACTATTAACAAAAAAACTCCAGTTTAAATCTCCAGGTGCTAGCTGAGCTATTTTTTCAGCTAATTGTTCTGCCGCCTCACTCGTAAACTGTGATCTATAAACAAACGCCACTTTAGAGGCTTGCTTTACCATTTCATCAATTATTTCCTTCACACCATGACCAATACTTGCAGCAACTGCACCCGAAGAACCATCAATATATTTCTTTCCTTGCTTGTCCCATAGGTAGATAGTTTCTCCTCGATCAATTGTTGGATAACGATCACCTACAAGTGGTTTTATTAAATAATCCCTTTTAGTCATACTATCCCACCATCTTTCAATTAGATCTCATTACTATATATATAGTTGAAAGCGCATGAAGTTAGACTAATGAAAAACAATAGGGTTTACTTCGAATGAAATTATGTTGATTACAACTGAAAAAGACCACAAAAATGTGGTCTTAACTTTCCTTTATGTATTTAGCAAACGAATTAGTTTACAACCAAGCTATTAATAACTTTTAAGTTAAAGGATTAAAAATTACAGGAACATCTAACTCGAATTGAACTTTTTTTGCCAATAATGCTCCCATTTGATTATGTTTAATTTTCTTAACTTCTGGTAGTGAAGGTGCCTTAAATAAATCTACTGAATTTTGATATTCAAGTACCCATGATATTAATTCTCTAGATAACTCTTCAGATATGTGGAGGTCATCAATATCAAAATTCCAATTACACTTTGCACACCAAATGGGATCAGCAAAATCTGCTTCTACTCGATATAATTCACCATGACTACATTTATTTTTATAAATAATAAAAATCCCCTTTAATCTTTAATTGCAATATTTCTTTTTTATTCGATTCTTTGACATAAAAAAAGCTTCGAGAAAATTCCTCTCTTAGCTCTTTTTTCTATCATCATCTAAGCTGTCTCTATAAACAGCTTCAATTATTTTTTATTTCCGAATTTCATCATTAAATAATAACTTACTTTAGGGAATACTGAATAGACTTTTGCTCCAAATCCCATCCATGAAGGTAGGTCGATTTCATGAACATTTTTTCCAATTAAAGAAATAACTTTCGAAGCAACTTTTTCAGGGTCTAACATCATTTTCCGAACAGATTTTGCGTATGATCCTGACTCATCTGCTATATCAAAAAACGGTGTATCCATCGGACCTGGATTTATATTCGTAATATAGATACCGTCTTTTTCAACTTCTTGTCTTAAAGCATTACTGAATCCTAGCACTGCATGCTTAGAACCTGCATATGCTGCAGCCTTTGATGTTGCAATCTTACCGGCTAAAGAAGCGATATTAATAATATGTCCCTTCCCTTTTAGCTTCATAGACGTAAGGGCAAGCTTTGAACATATCATGACTCCAAATACGTTGACATCAAACATTTGCTTCATATCTTGAAGTGACATTTGTTCAACTGTTTGAAATAGACCATACCCTGCATTATTTATTAAGACATCGATTCCATCAAATTGCTCTTCGATTTGATGAAATGCATCGTATACTGCATTTTCATCTGTCACATCTACAACAAAATAATGACATTTAACTGGAAAATCTTCTTGTATTTTTGCCTTTAAGTTTTTTAGCTCAGTTTCTCTTCTAGCAATTAAGACGATATTAGCGCCTTGTTTTGCAGCAGTTAAAGCTAAATCTTTCCCAAGACCACTCGAAGCACCTGTTATTACTACCGTTTGGTTACTTAACCTCAAAAATTTCCACCTCTATTATTGACTGACTGAATGCTCATTCGTTTTATACTCAAGTATACCATCATTTCGTTCATTTAAACTAATAAAACCTAAGTTTTCCAGGTAGTCTAATTGACCAATTGTTTCAGACAAAGTAAGTGAAAGTTGTTTTTGATAAACCTTTGGAAATAACATTTGGCAAACTTCATATGCAGTTAACGGTTGTTTTTTAATCATTTCATATACTTTTGCAGATCTAGCTTTTTGCTTTTCTAATCTACTTTTTACTAACCCTTTAATATCTGTAACTGGTTCACCATGACCAGTATATAATTTTGTAATCTGAAGTTCCGCTATTCTTTTTAAAGAGTGATTGTATTGTAATAATGGTTTTACACGTTCGGTTTCACCATTTAATGGCGGCTCAATAATTGGGTTTGACGAAACCTTATCTAATAATAAATCTCCACCGAATGCAATGCCATCATCCTCACTGAATAAAGAAATGTGTGAAGTTGCATGACCAGGTGTGTACAATACTTTCAATCCAAAAATACTATCAATTTGATCGCCTTCATCTATCGTATGAGTTAAAGAACGAATACTAGTATATGGCATTTTCTCTGTTGTACGAGGCATTCTTTGTACATATTCTTGTGGTACACCGTATAATAGTGCATTTTCAATAAAGTACTCATTATAGTAATTTAGGAATGATTGTTCCTGAGTTAAATACGGAATATTTCGTTCATGGCCTAAAATCTTCACATCTTCATTGAACTCTTCTAATAATCCTGCATGGTCTGGATGATGATGAGTTAAAATGACTTGTTCAATATCTTCTAATTTATACCCTATTTTATCTAATTCACTTTTAAGTGCATCTAATGTATCTGGAGTATTCGTTCCTGTATCAATTAAAGTCAATAAATCTCCTTCAACTAAAAAAACATTTACTGTATTCATTGCATAAGGTACCGGGAGTGTAATTTGGTGAATCTTATCTTCAGGGATCATGTTAATTCCTCCTTATCTGAATCTTCTTACAGTTAATTCTAATATACATTTAAAAAAATACAAACAAAGATGATTAGAATTTTACATTAATATAATACCAGAACCTAGAAAGTACTGTGAACACGGGGATCGATAAAGGTATTTTGCCTGCATCTAAAAATTATTTAAAAATATTTTTGAAAAATGATATAAAAGTAATATGTCAACTAGGAATATAGCATTGATTTCTCTAATATAAATATCTATTACAATAAAGGTGAGGTGAATGTAATGTTTCTAGGAAAAGTTGCGTTTATTGGTGCAGGTAGTATCGCAGAAGCATTAATTGCAGGATTAATTGATAGTGGGTATATTGAAGGTGATCAAATTGCAATCACTAATAGGGAGGATTTAGAGCGTTTAGATAGTTTACATACAAAATATGGTGTATTAGCTACTACTAACCGTCAGCTAGCAATCTCTGGTTCAAGTGTAGTTTTTTTAGCGATGAAGCCTAAAGATGTTACAATCGCTCTTGATCAAATTAAAAGTTTTTTCAATGAAAAACAATTAATTATTTCCCTAGTAGCAGGTGTTCCAATCAGTACAATTAAGCAGTTATTAGGAAATGAAAATCTGAATATTGTTCGTGCAATGCCAACTACGTCTTCACTCGTTAGAAAATCTGCTACAGCACTTGCTTATCCAGATGAAGTTCCTTTTGATAAAGTGCAAACAGCAAAAAGATTATTTGAGCGTGTTGGTATTGTCGCTAAAGTTGAAGAAGACGAATTACATGCAATGACTGGATTATTTGGTAGTGGTCCAGCCTATATATATTATGTCATCGAGCAATTTGAACGAGCTGCAATGGCACTAGGGATCCATCGTGATATTGCCAAGCCATTTATTCAACAAACTTTAATGGGCTCGATTTCAATGCTTCAAGAAACGAATAAATCTCCATTGACATTGAGGAAGAAAGTTACAAGCCCAAATGGCACTACTCAAGCTGGAATCTCTGTTCTTGAAGACCGTGAAGTTGCTAATTCATTCTTAAATTGCTTTATTGAAGCAACTGTTCGATCACGTGAAATCCAAGAGGAATATGAAAAAATTAATAAAATTTAATCAGCTTGTCATGACTCTCTTCTTTAGGTAATAAAATGATACAGGTAACTGTGTTGTCCTAAGGGGGGAGAGTTTTCTGATGAAAATAACAAACAGTAGAGTATTACGAGCGAGTATTAAGCGTATTCTCATCACAATTGCTTTAATCGTTACACTAGTATTAATTGTTGGCTTTCTAACAATCAGTTATGTTGTTGGTAATTCAATGGTAGAAGCAAAAGGCAAACCACTTAGCTACCCTCAAAAAGTATCAACTCTCCTACTATTAAAATTCGATTCATTAAAGAAAAATAAAGAATCAAATCATGAAGTACATAAAAAGCTAAATTAAGGGTTTAACTAAGTCCAAGCCTTCAAACTTGCCTCAAAATTTACAAATCATATTTAAATTAAGTTTAATAAATAAAAGAGCAAGGTACTTTATAATGATCCCCTTGCTCTTCTTTTTAATCATTTTTGAGTAGCATGACTTGTTGCAACTTCTTCATGCATAATATGAAACTCTTTTTTAATAATATCTTTTTTCAACTTAATATAATCGTTTTCACTAATAGTTGGTGGTAGCGTAATTAAAACTCTTCGATAAACCGAATCACTATCTAGTGTGATACAGCTCTTCAAATTAGAATATTTATTTACAAGCTTAGCTAATCTTGCTAATGCACCTTCATGTTCCATCGTACTAACAGTTAATGAATAACCGCCGTCCTTCAGTCCCCATGCTTCTTCTAATAATTCAAAAACTGTTTTATGCGTTAAAATTCCTACAAATTCATTTAAATCATTTACTACTGCTAAATATGGAAAACGTTTAATCGTAAAGAATACTTTGAAAAATGGTGAATCCTCCTGAATTGGTGGACATTCTTTGCGCACAAAATCATTTACTGTCTTGCCTTGCAAAGAATCGTTATCTACTAAATACTCAGCTAAATCAACACGATAAAGATTTCCAACATACTCTTTATCATTTTCACTTAAAACTGGAATACATCGATATTTTGTTTTCTTTAAAAGATCCCATGCAAACTGTGCCTCAGTTGAAACCATACAATGAACTACATCATGTTTTTTTACGATATTACCTTTAATTCTCAATAATAACCCTACTTTCAAAATTTATTTTACTAATCATTCTTAATTTTTTATTTTAAAAACACATATACAAAAATTAAAACTCCATCAAGTCGCATGTTTTAATTAAAAGCACTGTTAACATAAGTAGAATCGATTCAAGCCCCTCATCCCAAAGATTGAAACTCTACAAACCTCCTTATACGCTCCTTAAATGTAGGATCTTTATTTATGTGGGAATCTTACGGATCTTACGTTAATAAATAACAATGTCTTTTAAAACCATCTCGAAGCCTTTCATAATTAATTCGCCTTTTCTCAAAATGTACCTTTTTTGTTTCACAAACTAATTCAAAATTTTCAAATAATTCTACAATACTATTTAAAGTCAACATCATATCTATATTTTTAAAAGAGAAATTTATTCCAAAATAATCAAAGAAAAGAAAAAAAATCTGGTTCGTGAGTAACTTAGAATGCATTTTCTTGTAATTTACTTACTCATAAAAGGTTCATAAGTAACTTAAATTACTTTTTCTTGAGAATTACTTACTTATAACCTCCTGTAGTGGAAATCCACCTCACACATCTACTTCTCAGTGAAAAAAAATGAAATTAGTTGAATTGTTCCATTTTAAATCCACACAAAAAAAGAAGAGATAGGTGATCTCTTCTTCTCGAAAACGATTATGCTTCTTGCTTTACTTTATTTGTTAGTTCTTTTTTTAATAAGTCAATTTTGTAATCAAATGATTGAAGATCAAATTCTGAACGAACTCTTAGCTCTAAATCACGAATTTGTTTTTCAAAGTAGTTGAAGTCAATTGATGGCATTTTACTATTAAGTAAATGGTGAGTTTCATTTATTTTTTTTGTCGCGTGAGCCATGTTTTGGCGAGACATTAAGTCATATTTTTTCGTATGAAGCTCTTTTAACTTTTTTTCAATTTGATTAACTTGCTCATGCATAAAGCTAATTTCTTCTTCTGTTTTAGCGATTAACGTAACAAACTTTTCAGCTTGTTCTTTATAAAAAGCTAGATCTTCAGTTGCACGTTTGATTAACTCTTCAACACCAGCTTCATTTGCAACCTTTAATTGCTCTTCACGTTTTTGCACCATTTGAAGTGCTCCCTCACGTTCGACCTGGAATTTCGTACGTAATGAGTAATGTCTTTCAAGTAATCCCCTTACTTTTCCTAATTCACTTTCAGATTGTTTAATGAAGTAATTCAATTGTGAGATAGGATTTTGTTGTTCTTTCTCATCTAATAAGCCATGTAAATCCGCTGAGATTTGATTTTTAATACGAGTAAATAAGTTTTTCATAGTCATACACTCCTCTTATTTTATAGGGTTGAAATTTTCATCATAAATATTAAATTCATCATCTTTAAGGTTTTTTTGATTTTTATAATCTTTATATAGGTAATAAAGCAAAATTGCTGCGGCTGCACCTATTAAAGAAGGAAGACCACTTATTGCAATCGATAATCCGATTAATCCAATAATTGTCCAGATGATTTTCATTAAAATCGAATCTGTTTTCATAAACTTTTTAAAACTGAAATATGTGATTACTAACCCAAGTGCTAAAGTAATCAAGCCACCTAAATTCGCTAAAGCAACTCCAATTAATATTAGTACGAGGATAAAAGTTAAGAACTTCTTCATGACCTCGTCGCCTCCTTTCAACTTATACTCTTATCTTATACAAGTTTTTATATTGGAATAATGGCCTGAGGAATGGTTTTATATCAGACTTAAGAAGTAGAAAAGCCAGACAAACAAAAAAACAGATCAATTTGGATAATCCATTGATCTGATTTTGACTAAAAATTAGGAAGTTTAACTCCTGCTTTTAATTGTAATAGTTGTGATACCGTTACAAACTGATAACCTTGCTTTTGAAGGGCTGGTAAGATTTGTTTCAGTGCTTCGATAGTTTGACTACGGTCCCCGCCGTGATCATGAAAAAGAACAATATCTCCTTTTCTAGTATCTTTTAATACATTTGATACGATTTTATATACTCCAGGATTTTGCCAATCAAATGTATCCTGATGCCATGACCACATAACAGTTAAATAGCCAAGATCATGCACTGTATTTATCGAACGCTCACTATAGTAACCAAATGGTGGTCTAAATAATACTGGTTCGACATGAGTTGCAGCTATAATTGCATCATGAGTTTTATGTAATTGATCTCTTATTTGATCATCAGTTAAATACTGAAGTCTAGCATGCGTATATGTATGATTCGCAACTTCATGACCTTCTTCTATTTCTCTCATTACAACTTCAGGAAATTTCGCAACTCTCTCACCGACTAAAAAAAATGTTGCTTTAGCATTATACTTCTTTAACAAATCTAAAACTTCTGGAGTATATTCATCATTCGGCCCATCATCAAATGTAATTGCTATTACTTTCTCTTTTACAGGCACCTCCCAAATAGCAGTACCTTGCTTTTCGTAGTAATATCGATTTTTACTTTCAGCTGATGCATTAATAGAACTGTAAAAAATAGATTGGAAACAAAAAATAAATAAAAGGATAACTTTTAATTGTTTCAAAGCCATGACCTTCCTTTTACGCAGAATACTTATATCATGTCTCTAAACTATTCTTTTATGTACACTTCTCAACTTTTTAAAAGCTCTGCATCTTAACTGAAAATTTCATTCGTAAAATTTAATCGTTTCTTGTGATTTCATATTCATCAAAATCATTCGCTATATATGTATGATCAAATATTTCACGTGCTTCATCTAATAATTTTTTTGAAGCTTCCCCTTGATATCTTGCACTTATATGTGTTAAATAGAGTGTTTTAATTTCCTCACATTTAGCAACAGTTGCAATTTGAGTACTTGTAGTATGGAAATAATCATATGCATGAGCTGTTTCATCGTCTGCAAAGGTTGATTCATGTACTAATACATCCATACCTCTTGCTAGCAAATTACTTTTATCAGTTATACGAGTATCCCCTGCTATTGCAATGCGTCGACCTTTTTTTGAAGGCCCAATAAAATCCTTACCATTTAAAATTCTTCCATCCTCTAACGTTACTGTTTTCCCTTCTTTTAGGAATTTATAAACTGGCCCTGGTTTTACACCAATTTTCTTTAATTCCTCTACGTTCAATTCCCCAGGTAAATCCTTTTCAATAATTTGATAACCAAATGATTGAATTCCATGTTCAAGCTCTACTGCTTGAACAATAAATTGGTCATCTTCAAAAACGATCCCTTCAGAAGTTTCAACATAATAAATCGGATATTTCAAATAAGTACCACTAATTTTAAAGCTAGTCTCTACATATTCCTTTAACCCTTTAGGTCCATAAATTGTTAATAAATCTTCTCCACCTAAAAAAGTTCTACTACTTATTAATCCAGGTAATCCAAAGATATGATCGCCATGGCAATGAGTAATAAAAATTTTCTCGATTCGTCGTGGCCGAATTGTCGTATGTAATATTTGATGCTGTGTTGCTTCACCACAATCGAAAAGCCAAGTCGCTCCTCTTTCCTCTAAAAGCTGTAATGCAATACTTGTTACATTTCTACCTTTTGATGGCATTCCTGCTCCCGTTCCTAAAAATACAAGCTTCACGTTAATGCCTCCATCTTAATCATTTCTAATTGTTACAGTACCACTTGTATATTAAATTGCCAACACTTTAAAGAATGATTTATGAAATGATTGGGAAATTTACACAATAGAGCTAAGTTTTTTAAAAATAATAAATGGAGGAAAACAATGCGAAGACGTTTTTTCCAAATCGCCACTGTCTCACTAATTGCTAGCCTTACTTTAACCAGCTGTGCTAATCGAAATAATAATATAAGTGCATCGGAGAAAGAAAAAGAAAATGATTTTAAGATTGGAATTGTTATGGGGAAAACAGAAATTCACGATAAAGGATTTAACCAAGCAGTTTGGGATGGAATTATAGAAACTGGAAAGAAACATGGTTGGAAGGAAAATAAAAATTATGTAAAAACTGATGCCCCAAACGACAAAGCAGCAAAAAAAGAATTAATGAAGTATGCAAAGAAAAAATATGATTTAACATTTGGAATAGGCTATTCATTTCAAAAAGCCATCTCTGAAGTTGCGAGTAAAGAAAAAAAATCTGACTTTGTCATAATTGATGGGATTGTTGAAAGACCAAATGTCGTAAGTATTACCTATCGTGAAGAGCAATCAGCATTCCTCGCTGGTATTGCAGCAGCGATGAACACTAAAACGCATAAGATTGGATTTATCGGTGGTACAAAAGATCCATTTATAAAAAGATTTGAATACGGATTTAAAGCAGGTGTTATGTCAGTCGATCCAAAAATAAAAGTATTGACTGAATTTGCAAATTCATATGATAAAACTGCAGAGGGAAGTAAATTAGCAAAGTCCCTATACAATGATAAAGGTGTAGATATAATTTTCCAAGTAGCAGGAAAAACAGGATTAGGTGTATTTACTGAAGCTAAAAAATTAAAGAAAAATGGTAAAAAGGTTTGGGTAATTGGTGTTGACCGGGATCAATATAAACAAGGATTACCGGAAAATGTCACCTTAACATCAGCAATTAAACGAATAGATAAAGGCGTAGATGAAGTAATTACAAAGAAATTAAAAGGGAACTTTCAAGGCGGACGCATTTTGAGATGGGGCATTAAAGAAAATGGCGTTGACCTTGCAAAAACAGATAAGAATTTAAATAAAGACACAAAAGAACAAGTTGATTTATATAAAGCAAATATAAGAACAGGGCATATCGAAGTACCACAAACAAAAAAGGATTTTGATAACTTCTCTCCTACAAAGCCTGAAAAAGCAGAAATTAAAAAGAAAAAAGTAAAAATTGGTAAATAAAAAATTCTTGTCCAATTATATGAATATTCTGCATATAGTATAGTACCAACAAAAAAAGTTAGGTGTGATACTATGTCAATTCGAGATTTCATATTACTCTTCTATTGTTTTATCATCTTTTTATCTGTACCAATTGGGTATAGATATGCTTCAAAGAAAACAAAAGAGACTGGACAATTTTTACCGTATTTAGTAGTATCGCTTGCCATTGTTTTAGCAGACGGAATCCTTTCTATTTTAGTTTGGTCACTTTTTACATCACAAATGGATACATTCATGTATATAGGTGGATTACTTACTGGAATGATTTTCACATCAATATGTGGTCTATTACTACTATCCGTTTTACTTTTAAGAAGAAAATATTTTTTAAACGCATTTGTTGATCTGAACACTGCTAGAATCGGAACAAATCCACCACCTGATGATCAATCAACCAATGATAAAAAGAAATAGAGCTCTCATGCTCTATTTCTTTTTTTACTTGTAAATCAGTTATATCCCTAAAAAAATTTCGTAATTCGAAGCTAATAAATTGAGATTTAGTTCTAATATTGTTTATACTTTCTTTAATTGATTTAGGAGGTTTCATAATGAAAGTTACAATTTATTCGGACTATGTATGTCCGTTTTGCTATTTAGGAAAAAAACCACTTGAGGACGCTATGAAAGAAGTTAGCGACGTAGAGCTTGAATGGAAACCATTCCAATTAAGACCTGAGGGAGCTGAACCTTTAAGTCCAAATAGTTCTTATATTCAACAAGGATGGAAATTCGGTGTTCAACCACTTTCACAAAAACTCGGTGTAGAGATGATTTTACCAACTATGGATCCTCATCCTTCAACTAAAAAAGCTCACAGAGGCTTTTTATTCGCTGAAGAAAATGGAAAAGGTGCTGCATATGCACAAGCGGTTTTGGCAGACTTTTGGACAGAAGGCAAAGAAATTGGTGATGTAAACGTACTTGCAGATATCGCTGAAAAACTTGGCTTAGACCGTTCTCAATTCATAGAAGCTGTTTCAAATTCTAAGTATGACTCATCGATCCAAAACCCTAATTTTATTAATGCAGTACCAACCTTTATAATTGGTGATCAAGTTTTACAAGGTGTTCAAAGTAAAGAGGCATTTATTCAAGCTTTAAACAACCAAAAACTTGTTGAGCAGTCTTCATTAAGCTGCGACATTGATGGAAACTGTTAATAATCTTTAATCAAAAAGGATATCTCTTAAGTTTGTTTAACTTACTAACTTATGGGACATCCTTTTTAATTTTAATAAATCAACTGGGATAAACATTTTTTTAATTCATTATTTTGCTGATCGTTTTTCGGTTCGTTCTTAATCAAGAACAAATACGAATAACAAATTATTCCCCAGCTACTTTAACTTGACTCCAATCGATCACAAACGGATTACCAGTTAAATTTTTTCTTACTTCAGTAACAATACTCACTTGCTTTACAACTTTTGATTGAATTAATTTTTCTCCATCCCCACTACCATCATAATACAACGGCTTCTTCTCCAAGATGTCACCTCCATTACTTATCAATGAATTATATTCTCTTTCTGTGTCGAAAACCCCTTTTTGAAATTGGTAATTCGCAAAACTTTTTACTCAAAAAAATATTTTCAATGAGCAATTTGTAATACTTCAATTCTCTTATGCAAAGAACATGATACCTATTTCTTTAATTATTTAATTTTTCTTACTATAATTACAATATAAATCTATTTTGAAAGGTGTTTTTCTCATGATAAAAGTTGGTATTATTGGTCTTGGTGCAATTGGCCAAAGATTAATTCCATTATTTTCAAACAACCAAGAAACAAAAATAGTAGCAATATGTGACACCTTAGAAGAAAGAGTTCAAGAAACAAGTAGCCAATTAGAATCAGTTTTAACTTTTACAAATCATCTTGAGATGCTTGAAAATGCTGAACTTGATCTCGTTTATGTGACTGTACCTCCAAAATATCACTATTCGGTAGTATCTGATGTAATCGCAAAAGGAATTAATGTGCTTTGTGAAAAGCCTTTGGCAAATTCAACAGAGGAAGCTCTAGGACTTTATACTCAAGCTAAAGAAAAAGGTATTTTTCATGCTATGAACTTTCCATTAAACTATAGTGTTGGTAGTAAGTCTTTTGCTAGCCTTATAAAATCCGGATATGTTGGTGACTTAAGAAGAATCGAATTAAAGATGCGTTTTCCAAATTGGCCGAGACTATGGCAACAAAATGAATGGGTTGCTACTAAAGAACAAGGAGGTTATGTATTAGAGGTTGGTGTGCATTATATTCAACAAATTCAAAAGATTTTTGGTAACATGGAAGTCAATACGAAACATATGCAATATCCCGCTGACCCAATTGCTTCCGAAAATGGAATTATCGTCTTTTTAGAATTAGAAGATGGCACTCCTGTATTAATTGATGGCTTAAGCCAAATTGCAGGTGAAGAAGAAATTAAATTTACAGCATATGGTTCGGAAGGAACTCTTTCTTTAGTAAATTGGGCTAGTTTAGAAGGAGGAAAAATCGGCGAGCCAATTAGGCAAATTGAAGCCGATCAAACTTTAGCTGATTCATTAATTGACAATTTAGTAAAGGCTCTAAAAGGTGAAGAAGCTACAATCATAGATTTCTCTGAAGGCTACAAAGCACAAGTAGTTTTAGAAGCATTAAGAGGATAAATCCCTACATAAAAGAAAAGGTGCTCTCTTTATGAAGCACCTTTTTTACCTCTTATAATAAATAATCGGATTTATTTTACCGGAATCCAAATTTCAGTATAATAATCTTCACTAAATGGATTTCCTTCCGGGTAAAGTTCAAATTCAGGGATGCCTGCATGTGAATAGCCGCTTGAAGGAAACCATTCCGAAAAAATCTTCTTCCATGCCGATTGCATTGCATGTGGCATTGCTCCGTGAACACCAAATACAGCCCATTTTGATGCAGGAATTTCATGATGATAAAATCCTTCTGGTACAACTCCTTCATATGCGGTTGCAACCCAATATTCTAGTAGATTTTTTGATTTTTGTTCTTCGCTCATCATACACACACCTAAAATACCTTTAATGTCACCGTTGTTAATTTCGTACAAACGATCACTCGTACCATTTTCATTAACCTCATCCCACATTTTAGGAATCAGTTGCTGTTGTTGATCATTCAAATAAGAAAACTCTTTTTTCACGCCAACTACTTGAAAAGCACTTTTTTCAACAATATTAAATTGCATTGGTTCTGCTCCCTTCAAACTCACCTGAATAACAAGGCGGTTATATGATTTTAGATTTCCAATAAACTTTCTTGCTTCACTTGGTGTTACACCGTGCTGTCTTCTAAACGCTTTTGCAAAAGCCTCAGGAGAGTCATACCTATATTTCAAGGCAATGTCAATTATTTTATGATCAGTAGTTGTTAATTCATTGGCCGCTAGCGTCAGTCTTCTTCGTCTTATATATTCAGCTATATTAATATCAGTTAAAATTGAAAATGTTCGCTGAAAATGAAAAACAGATGAATTAGCTTGTTTAGAAATTTCTTCAATCGTTAACTCATTTAATAGATTGTCTTCAATATAATCAATTGCCTTTTGTAAAGATTCAACCCAAGCCATATGACTCCTCCCTTATTTACATCCTAACAAGTTAAAATTATTGAGTCCTGTCTTTTTATGCTCTTTTGTGACAGATAATAGTCAATTAGCCTCTTTTCGATCAGCCATTGCTAAAATGATAACCGTACTTATAATACATAGGCTACCGATCCAGTCTATCATTTCAAAATTTACTCTTAACCAAATGACTGATAGTACAGCTGCTGATAATGGTTCCACACATGCAAGCAAGCTAGATTCAGAAGCATTAATATACTTTAAACTCTCTAAATAACAATAAAAGGCTATTAACGTCCCAAAAATAACAATAAAAATGACTGCGAAATATGCACTCATCGACCAATGACCTTGGAAATTAAAAGGTGAATGTATGAAGCTAAAACAAATTCCACCGATTAGCATTCCCCAACCTACTACGATTGTCGACCCAAATTTTTTTAAAAGATTTTGAGGCTGTATTGAATAGAATGCTAAAGCAAAAGCGGAAGTAAGTCCCCAAAACAATGCCCATCCAGTAATAGACAATCCTTTAATCGTTCCATGTGTTACCAATAAAAATGTCCCTGCAAGCGCTAAAATGACAGCAAGTACCTCTTTTCTAGTTGGTCCTTTTTTGAAACACATTGCTAAATAGCATGTAATAATGACAGGTGCCAAATATTGTAAAATTGTCGCAGTAGCAGCATTTGATGCTTTTATTGCGGCGAAGTATGTATATTGAACTGCTAACATCCCAAGAATACTAAATAACAATAAATTTAAGATATCCTTCTTATCCTTCCAAACTTCTGTTATATTTCTTTTTTCTTTCAGACTAGCAAAAATTAATAGGATGATTCCTGAAAACAATAATCGAATAACTACTAACCATTCTGGACTAAAATGATTTCTTTGAAATACAAATTGTGCAACAGTACCAGATATGCCCCATAATATTGCCGCAGTTAATACGAGAATAATTCCCTTCGTTCTAGAATTTGTTAAGGCAATCTTATCTGCACTCATTTTTACTCCCTCCACAAAAAACAACAAATTAAAATAAGTTAATAGAAAAATCGTACCTAACTATTCAGAATATATCAATCAAAAATACTTTAATTTTCAACAATTAGATTAATTGAGAAATTGTGATTAGAAATTGCTTAATTGGAAAAATTGAACATATACGATTTTGTATTAAATGATTTAGGAGAATAGTCTATGAATGAATTATTTGAATGTATCATAGTAGGGGGAGGTTTCGCAGGTTTACAGGCAGCAATTCAGCTTGGGCGATACCAAAGGAATGTACTCGTAATTGACTCAAATTATGGGCGCTCAACATTATGTAAAACATATCGCAATATATTAGGTTGGCCGAATAGTGTAAGTGGACAAGAGCTAAGACAACTAGGAAGAAAGCATGCTGAAGTCTATGGTGTATCATTCACCCAAGATAAAGTAATAAGTATACATAACGTAAAC
The DNA here is from genome assembly GCF_042887255.1 of Gottfriedia sp. NPDC057948. Classification (NCBI taxonomy): domain Bacteria; kingdom Bacillati; phylum Bacillota; class Bacilli; order Caryophanales; family Bacillaceae; genus Gottfriedia; species Gottfriedia sp. NPDC057948. The sequence continues at coordinate 188,032 of NZ_JBHVPN010000004.1, read as the reverse complement.
AATCAATTCTTAATAGAGACGAAAGCGGGAAAATCTTATTCTGCCAAAACAGTCTTACTCGCAACTGGACTAATTGATCGAATTCCTCAAATTAAAAATCTAGTCGATTGTCTTGGATCGACAATTTATGTTTGTCCAGACTGTGATGGATATGAAATTTTAAATAAAAATGTTTTAATACTTGGATCTGGTAATACTGGTGCAAATCTCGCCATAACATTAGCTTATTGGTCAAAACAAATTACATATATTAATCACGAAGGACATGACGTTGATACCAAATTAAATGACCAACTACAGAAAATTGGAATTCACTATCGAAAAGAAAACATTAAAGAAGTACTCAAAGAAGATGATTCCACTTTTAAAGGCATTTGTTTACAAAGTGGTGAAATAATTTATGGGGACCGAGCTTTTATTGGTTTTGGTGGAAATAAAGTACAAAATAATCTTGCTATCCAACTAGGGGTAAATCTTTTAAATAATAAGCATGTTATTGTAGACCCGCGGACAAAGGAGACGAATGTTCCAAATGTATGGGCAGCCGGCGATTTAGTAGCCCATTCTCAACAAGTCACAATAGCAATGGGCGATGGTACCCAAGCCGCTGTTTGGATTCAAAAAAGATTATTAGAAATAAGTGTAAAAGATTCATAAACAACTTACAAAGATAAGCGATTTGCCCCCCAACCTATCCATTCTCTAACAAAGTTACTATTTAAGCTCAACAAAATAAGTATTACATCATTCTAATGAAGTAATACTTTTTTGCTGTTTTTCATCTTAATAAATCGTTTTAGAAAAATACTTTTAATAAAGTATACATAGTGATGATTGCTAAAATAAACACTAAAATTGGTATTAATATTCGGATGAAAGTTGAAGGCATTCGATATCTTCTATAAGTATCCTCAATACAAATAATACATAGTAAATAGATTAATCCTGATATAATTGCTCTAGCTAAATCAAAATTCCCAAGTGATCTAATGGTGTGATTAACATGTTTAACATGCTGAAATATATAAAATTGTACAAGATTGAAAATTAAAAATAATAAAAAATAATAAAATACACTTAATATATAAGTACTAAATTTTATTTTTTCATGCTCAATATTTTGACGCTTTCTAATAAAGCGCTTCTTATGTCGCTCTTTCCTCGGTATAAATTGTTCGTCCATTTTAGTACATCCTTAGTTTAAAAATTGAATTATTTAAATCAAATTCTTACCTATATTGTACATAAACATTCCATTATTTAAAAATTTATAATACTTCTCTATAAAATTTACATCAAACTAATTAATCATAAAAATAATTATACCAAATTTCGTTGAATACATTTACTATTTTTTTCCAAAAAAATATAAAAAAAGTGTACTTAGATTGAATCTAGGTACACTTTCTCACGTTGTTGAAAAACACCCTTGTCAATTAAATTACCAAATTTTCGTAAAAGGAGTAGAGTAATGTTGATTTCCTCTTCTGGATGCTCCTCGCTTTCGATGGGGCGAGACCAAGCCTCCTCAGCGAGTCTGCGGGGTCTCAGCCTTCCCGCTTATCCCATAGGAGTCTTAGGATTATGACAACATCTTCATTTTGTTGTGTTAAATGCTCATAAATCTTTTAAGAATATGGATCTTCTTCTTTTTGCTATTTACCTTCCTCGTGAACCTTTCATGAGGAACCTTTTCTCTTCTTTTTCCTGTTTTACTTCCTCATGAACCTCTCATGAGGAACCTTTTATCTTCTTTTTCCTGTTTTACTTCCTCATGAACCTCTCATGAGTAACCTTTTTTCTTCTTTTTCCTGTTTTACTTCCTCATGAACCTCTCATGAGGAACCTTTTTTCTTCTTTTTGCTGTTTTACTTCCTCATGAACCTCTCATAAGTAACCTTTTCTCTTCTTTTTCCTGTTTTACTTCCTCATGAGTAAAATTCACGAATTATGAGAAGGTGTACTTAGAACTAGTCTAAGTACACCTTCCCCGACTATTTTTTATGTTGCGTGTAAATATGAATTGCATCTCTTAAAAATTCAGCAGTTCCAGGATGTTCCTTATCGTAATGTGCTTTAAAGCGTTCATCGTCTACATACATTTGGGCTAAGCCCGCGTGCGCTTCCTTACTATATTTGCTCCAATAAAATGTTAACCATTGTTTATGCAGATCAGCTGCTTTTTGTGCAATTTCACTTGATGGATCGCCCGTTTTTAATGCTTCAGCTAGTGTTTTTGCTAATTCTTCAGCAAGTCGCGTTACTTCTTTATGATCTTCTTCTGTCATATTCATTACTTTTTGATTTGATTTATTAACAGCTTCATCTCCATATTTTTCACGTGCTTCTTTTCCATATTTCTTTTCATTTTCTTCGATCATATCTTTCTTAAAGCCTTCAAATTTTTCTTTATTTGACATTGTAATTCTCCCCTCTGTTAGAGCAATTGACTTTTCAACGTTTGTAATTAATAAATCCAATTGCTTTCTTTTATCAAGAAGCTGCTCACGATGCTCGGTTAACGCCTTGGCACTATTAAAATCAGGTGATGTGATAATTTCTTTAATGTTTTCTAAATTCATACCTAGTTCTCTATAAAATAAGATTTGTTGCAAGCGATTTACTTCCGCTTGACCATAAATCCGATATCCTGATGAGTTAATTCTTGCCGGCTTAAGAATTCCAATCTCATCATAATATCTTAAAGTCCTTGTGCTGATTCCTGCTAGAAGTCCAAGCTTTTGTACTGTATATTCCATTGCGACTACCTCCTGACATCATTACAATACACCTTTACGCAACGTTAAAGTCAATTCTATAATTTATATTTTTTAAGATTTTTTTTCGGAGTAACCTACATATTCCATAAACGATCGTTTGGCATCATTCTTTACAAGACATAAAAAAATCCCCTCTGCTTTAGGGGATTACATCGTATAGACAAACTACTAAATAATTATTTACCTGTAAATACTTTTACACCATTTATACCATCAAATGGTTTTCCACCAGGAGCATGCAAATGACGAACTGCTAGTTTAAATCGCTTATTTGAAGGTATTTCTTGTTTAAAGGTTAACAAGAATGAATTGTTATCTCCTTGTACCTTTGTAATTGTAACTTGATTAGTTGATAAAGCATTCCTTGCATTAAATTGACTTTTGCTTCCTAGAGATGCAATTCCGGTAGGGATTTTATCAGATAAACTTTGAATCCAATAAAATGATGCTTTTGTTCCTAAATTTAGATCAACTTGTGAATCAAAAGTTACTAGGATCTGATTTGTTGAAACCTGTAAAATATCAGATAGATTAGGAATTTTAGTTACAGTTTGGTTTGGCTTATATCCTTCAATTCGCAGAAATTCCTTTTTGCTAGTTGCATTTACCTGCTTATTTCCTGGAAGAATAGAAGACATTACAATCAATAAAATCATAATCTTATAAAAAAATTTCATTATAATCTGCCTCCCTATATATATATATAACAATTTTATAATTTGATGTTTTGGCAAAATATATACTTAGATTTTTATTATTTTATCCGTTTTTAATCTTATAGTAGACTTGTCCTGGGTTTTACTACTTCTTTCGATCGAAAAAGAGACGCACTTTTATGTGAATAACGCTAATTAGATAAAAAAATTGATTTATATCTAAAATAGTGGCAAACTATCTATAAGACTTAAGAGAGAATTATAGGTGTAATTATGATTGAAATTAAAACTTCTACGTTGAGTGACGGTGAATTTAATCGAGGTGTCTTTGCAACACGTGATATTGCAAAAGGTGAACTGATACACGAGGCGCCAGTTATTTCTTACCCGAACGAGGAACATGAGCATATCGAGAAAACTTTATTAGCAGACTATACATTTGAATATGGTATTAATCATTCAGCTATTCTTCTAGGATACGGAATGCTATTCAACCATTCTTATGATGCAAATGCAACTTACGATATTAACTTTGATAATCACACATTTGATTTTTTCGCTTACAAAGACATTAAAGCTGGCGAAGAAATTTTGATTAATTATAATGGCGAAGTGGATAATATGGATCCTCTTTGGTTTAATAAAGATTATGAAGAAGTTATGAGCAAACAAAAAGAAGAAGAAGAAAAAGAAAAAGAAACCAATTAATTGGTTTCTTTTTTATTTTTAAAGATTAATGGCACCATAAATTAACGCACCAAGTACTACAAAAGCCGGATGAATTTTAAATTTTTCCATTAAGAAAAATGTACAAACTGCAATAAAAATAACTTGGAATGCTCCAATATCATGAAATGAATCAGAAAAAGATTGATATGTAAGTAGGCCTAATAGTACTACAATTGTTGGTTTTACATATGCTGTCATTCTTTTAACTCGAATTGAGTTACGATTTTTATAAAGCAATCCAATTAGTAGAATCATAAGTAATAAAGAAGGGATTACCGTTGCAAAGACTGCTATAAAGGAACCAAAGATCCCTCCAATTTTGTATCCAATATAGCCAGCCATTTTAGTTGCGATCGGCCCTGGTAAGGCATTCCCCATGGCAAATGCTTCATGAAACTCTTGTTGAGTTAACCAATGATTTTGTGTAACAACATCATTTTGAATTAATGGGATGGTAGCCGGCCCCCCACCATATCCTAAAAGATTCGTAATAAGAAATGAAAGAAATAATTTCCAATAAATCATTCGTTTTTACTCCCCTTCCTCGTCTGATGGTCATTTGAGGAAGTTGCTCTCACTGGCTGGAAGATTGCAAATAGTAGTAAACTACCAATTATAATCGCTGGGTGTATGTGTAAAAATTGAATAAGAAACAAACCGACAACTAAATGAATTAATATTGTTGGTGTTTTCAATCCTTTTTTTGAACTTTGATAAAATTGCCATGTTAACACACCTAACATTACCCCTACAACAGGTACAATTGATTCCTTCATCCCATTAACCCATTTAATATCTTTAAAAGACGCTAATGATGTTAAAAGTATAATCATTAAAAGGATTGTCGGTAAGATCGTTGCAATAATCGCATTAAGCATTCCGATTATGCCACCAATACGATAACCAATATAACCTGCTAATTTTGTATTGATTGGACCTGGGAGCATATTTCCTATAGCTAAAATTTCAGAAAACTCTTCGTCTTTCATCCATTTATACGTATCCACTACTTCTTTATAAACTAGAGGAATCGTAGATGGTCCCCCACCATATCCTAAAATACTACTTCGAAAAAAAGCGATGAATATTTCTAATTGTTTCATTAAATCAATTCCTTTTCATATTTACCAACTTGCTATACAACCGTCCGTTCTTGATTCTGTACCACCCATTAAAACGCCAGAGTCTTCATTTCTCCAAATAATTTGGCCTCGCCCGAAACTTCCAGTATCCTTTGCTACCTTAATTTCATGACCTTTAGCCTGTAACTCTTTTACAATCTCTTGAGGAAAATTAGGTTCAACTTCAACTATTTTCTCTTCAATCCATTGCCATCTAGGAGCATCTAAGGCTTCTTGTGGATTTAAATGAAAATCAATGCTATTCATGATTACTTGAACATGGCCTTGTGGCTGCATATAACCACCCATTACACCGAATGGTCCAATTGCTTTATTATTTTTTGTTAAAAATGCCGGAATAATCGTATGATATGATTTTTTTCCACCAATTAAAGCGTTGGCATGTTTTTCATTTAAGCTAAAATCACAACCTCTATTTTGCAATCCAATCCCAGTTCCAGGAATTACTATACCTGACCCAAAACCCATATAATTACTTTGAATAAAGGAGACCATATTCCCATCTCCATCAGCTGTTGCTAAATAAACAGTTCCTCCACTAGGCGGTCTTCCAGGTAATGGTGTATGAGCAGTTTCCGTGATCTCTAAAAAGCGTTCTTTTCCATATTGATCACTTAATAGACTTTCAACCGAAGTCTTCATAAACTTTCGATCTGTTACATATTCCTTTCCGCAAGCAAAAGCTAACTTCATTGCTTCAAATTGTTTATGATATGTAGTTACGTTCTCTTTGTCATCAAACTGTTCATTTTTCAACATATTTAAAGCCATCAGTGCGACAATTCCTTGACCATTAGGTGGAATTTCCCAAACATCATAGCCTCTGTAATTTATACTTATTGGATTTACCCATTCCGGTTTAAAAGACTCTAAATCTTCTTTTGTTAAAAAACCACCATATTCATTTGAAGAAGCAATAATTTTATCTGCAATTTCACCTTTATAAAAATCTTTACCATTTGTTTCGGCTATTTTTTCTATCGTTATTGCATGGTCCAATGACGACCAAATTTCTCCTACTTCAGGAGCTCTTCCATTTGGAGCAAACGTATCAAACCAAGCAGCAAACTCCTCAGAGTTTAACTCCTTTTTGTATATTTCATAAGCCTTTTTCCAAAACTTACCTAATGTTGGTGAAATCGGAAAACCTTCACGAGCATATTCAATTGCCGGTTGCAGCACGTCCTTTAACGAAAGTCTTCCAAACCGATTCGATAATTCTACCCAAGCAGCCGGAGCACCAGGGACAGTTATTGGAATCCAACCATATTTAGGCATTTTTTCATACCCTAAATTTTTTAATTTTTCAATTGATATATTTTTAGGTGCTGGTCCACTTGAATCTAAACCGTATAACTTTTCGTTCATCCAAACTAATGCAAATGCATCTCCACCAATACCGTTTGAAGTAGGCTCTACTACTGTAAGGCAAGCAGCTGTAGCGATTGCAGCATCTACTGCATTACCACCCCTTTTTAAAATATCTAGGCCCGCTTGTGCAGCCAATGGTTGGGAAGTAGCGACCATTCCATTTCTAGCATACACCACATTACGATGTGATGAATAAACGTGTTCATTCGCTTTCATTTTTGTATACATACACTTTCCTCCTTGGCTGTTGGCAATAGTTACATTAGATCTAACTTAATCTTTAAATTCGACAATATTTTAGTATTCCCCTACTTAACTATCAATCTAAATAAAAGAATCTATTAGAATGAATGTCTAATTCAACTAAATCTCTTAAATTTGGTTATATACATTAGATGCTTGTCCATTTCAACTAAAGGCTACTTTGAATAGATTATCATTAGGAGGGATAAATTTAATGTTGAAACTTTATTTAGATCCAGGGCATGGTGGCTCTGATTCAGGAGCAGTAGGTAATGGATTAAAGGAAAAAGATCTAACTTTGGATATCGCTTTAAGAATAAGAGATTTATTGAATAACTATAATGACGTTGAGGTTAGAATGAGCAGATCTACAGATACTGATCGTTCTTTATCTGAACGTACTAACGATGCGAACTCATGGGGTGCTACCTACTTTTTATCTGTTCATATCAATTCATTTAATACATCAGCGTCTGGCTACGAGGATTATATATACGATGGTTTGTCAGATACGTCTACTTCAGCTCAATATCAAAACGTTTTACATCCAGAAATCGTAAAGGTAAATGGTCTAACTGATCGTGGTAAGAAAAAAGCTAATTTTCATGTATTACGCCAATCAAATATGCCAGCAATTCTGACTGAAAATGGATTCATAGATAATGCAAGTGATGCTGCAAAACTAAAAGACCCAAATTGGCGTCAAAAAGTAGCTCAAGGGCATGTAAATGGATTAGTTAAAGCATTTAACTTAACAGCTAAGGCTAAGTCTGAAATGCATAGAGTAATCGTAGACGGAGTACAGGTCGGTGCATATGAAGATGATCAAAATGTACTGAATGCAGTGGAACAATATCTTCCAACAGCAACTAAAATTATTATTGAGAAAGTTTAAACGGTTATATAACTATTTGAAGACTGTCTAATTAATAGACCGTCTTTTTTTGTTAAAAAACGAAGACAACAAAAAGACCTTCGATTGAAAGCCCAGCAGTTGTTTACTCTGTAGATTTCAATATATCTAATATATTGTTTGAGTCAATTTTCTTTTTTTGTCTCCCTAAACTAATCACTTGTTCTCCATATTTATCTTGCAATTTATGTAATGTTTCAAACAATGGTTCTTGTTTGGCATCCTTTTCAAAAGAAAATAGGTCTAATTGCTTTGATATTTCATCTTTTGGATTTAATTGTGATGCAGTTACTCCGATTAAACGTAATGGTTCTCCGTTCCAATTTCTTTTCCATAAATCAAATGCCTCTTTAAAGATATCATTAGCTTGTTGTACAGGTGTTGAAAGTTTTTTACTTCGATTAATTGTTTTTCGGTCACTAAATCGAAGTGTAATTGTCACAGTGTCAGCAACTAAACCCTTCTTAATTAATCGTTCAGCTACCCGTTTTGATAGAGCTTCAAATTTTTCTGCAATAATTGGTTCCTCAAAAACATCAAAAGAAAATGTCGTTGATTGGCCAATTGTCTTATGTGAAAGCATACGACTAGGATCGACTTCTCTCTCATCTATTCCATTGGCCTTATTTCTTAAAGATTTACCGTTTACTCCTAATAATTCTTGTACTTGTTTTTCATTACTTTTTGCCAAATCTTCTATTGTAATAATACCAATTTCATTTAATTTTTCTTCAGTTTTCTTACCAACCCCATGCATTTCTCCTACTTTTCTAGGCCATAAAATAGTAGGGACATCCCTCTTACGAAGAACAGTAATTCCAAGTGGTTTTTTCATATCTGAGGCTGTTTTCGCAAGAAATTTATTTGGACCAATACCGATACTGCATGGCATATCCAGATCTTCTAACAACATTGACTGAATCAATTCAGCTATTTTAATTGGATGACCTAGTTTTTCATCACAATTAGTTATATCAATATATCCTTCATCAATTGATGCCACTTCAATTTTAGGACTTATTGCACCTAATTTTTCAAATATTTGCCTTGAGACTTTTCGGTAAGCTTCAAAATTTGGAGTTTTCACAATCATCTCAGGACATTTTTTTCGCGCTTCCCATAATGGCATTGTTGCCCGAATTCCATAAGCTCGAGCTTCATAACTTGCAGTTACGATAATTCCCCTGCGTTCTTTTTCATTGCCGGCGACAACTACTGGTTTACCCTTTAGTGTTGGATCATTCGCTATTTCAACCGAAGCAAAAAATGAATTCATATCAACATGTAAAATGACTCTTCCGCTCTTTGGTGCCCATTGATTCATTGCTACACCTCCTATGCTAGTATAATATCATTTTTTTATATTTCCTATAAACGTGTATTAATGTTGAAGATCGTTAAAACTGATAAAGTTTGAATCAAATCTAAAACCAATCTCTAATTATTATAAACGTTTTTGGATTAAAGGAGAAAAGCTATGCTAAGTAAAATTAAAAAAATATCAACGAATTTATGGTTTGATACACAAGCCGAAGAAGCCGTAAATTACTACACTTCTATATTTAAGAATTCAAAGATTGAAAGAATTACACGTTTTGGAAAAGAAAGACATGACCCAAACAGTATGGAAGAAGGAGCTGTTATGACAATCCAATTTAGCTTAGAAGGGCTAGATTTTGTTGCGTTAAACGGTGGACCACACTTTAAATTTACAGAAGCAATTTCATTCATCGTTCATTGTGACTCCCAAGAAGAAATAGATTATTATTGGGAAAAATTATCAAAGGATGGAGATAAAAATGCGCAAGCATGTGGTTGGTTAAAAGATCAATTTGGTGTCTCATGGCAAATTGTTCCGACCATTTTACCTCAACTATTAAATGACTCTAATCTAGAAAAATCTGAACGAGTAATGAAAGCTGTTCTACAAACTAAGAATAAAATCAATATAAACAACTTAATTGAAGCTTATGAAGGAAACCCCTCTTCTAATTAGAATAGGGGTTTAAATAATAAAATACATTCCCTAAAGTTCCTATTTACTTCTCATAAAGTTCAAAAAGAGATAAAATAAACCTATCTAAATTGTATTTTTTGAAATTAATGGAGGTATTTTCTTTTGAGTAACGAAAATCAATCAATGTATGATTATATAGGGAAAGAAAAATTAGAAGAGCTAGTGGATACTTTTTATTCTTATGTTTCAAAGCATGAGAGACTTTCAGCAATATTTCCAGGTGACTGGGAGGAAACAGCTCGTAAACAAAAACTATTTTTAACACAGTTTTTAGGTGGACCACAATATTATAGTATGGAACGCGGTCATCCAAGAATGCGCGCGCGTCATTTGCCTTTTCCAATTACAATTGAATTAGCTCATGACTGGTTGGATTGCATGGGAAAAGCAATGGATGATGTCGATTTAAATGAAGAAATTAAAGAGCCATTATTACAACATTTAAGAAATGTTGCTTACCATATGGTGAACCAAGAATAATCTTTAGGGGATAAATTATGAGCGAGAGGCCAGTTATTTTATTTGATGGTGAATGTATTTTATGCAATGGAGCTGTTCAATTTATAATTAAACATGACCAAAAAGGTTATTTTCATTTTGCCGCACTACAATCCACATTTGGCGAAAAGCTTAAGAAGGATCACCCCGAACTTGGTTCAATTGATTCAATTATTCTTGTTCAAAATGGAAAAATAAAAATAGAATCTTCAGCTGCACTTTCTATTGCAAAAAATTTAGAAGGCTGGCCAAAATTTTTCTATGCCTTTATCATAATCCCAGCTACAATACGTAACTATTTATATAGACTGATCGCAAGAAATCGTTTTAAATTCTTTGGAAAAAACGAATCGTGTATGATTCCCTCAAAAGAAATCAGGGATCGATTTTATTTATAAAATTCCTCTTCAATTAAAAGAACCACAAGGTTATCACTTCCCCTTGAGGTTCTTTTTTAGTTCCCGAATTAACTTTTTATTAGAAATCTTGTTAAAGCGAGCCCTAAAAATCCAACCCCCATTCCAATTAGCCAACCAGAATGTGGTTCATGTAATAAACTTCCAATTCCTCCGCCTAGAAACATACAGCCTACAAACACGATTCCTCCAATACCAGCACCTCTATTACTCAAAATCTGACCATCCTCTCCAAATAAATATTTCCTATCTATTTGTGGATAGATATCTTTTTGTATTTCTCTATTTTTTATTTAGCTTTTTCCTAAAAAATTCCAGTAATATTTTCTAACTTACTAATTTATTAGAATTTTATTACTATTCAATAACAAATTTTATATAATAATATTAGACGTTAAAAATTTTTTTGAAATCATATATACCTTCTTAATTGCATTTTTAACGTCAAACAATTAAGAAAAATCTTAGCCGGAGCGTAATTAAATTTGCAGACGCACAGACGTAGAAACACACCAGCATTTACTGTTTTAGCTTACTTTACATTGGTTGCAGGAGTATTTTTGTTTTGTATCGGACTTTACAATGCAGATATGGAATTAAACGAAAAAGGTTATTATATTGCAGTTATGCTATTAGTAGCAGTAGGCTCAATTTTAACCCAAAAGGTTGTTCGTGATAATGCCGAAGATGATGATATTATCGCTGAGCAAGAAGTTCAATTAAAGATGAAACTAGATAGTTCAACAAAGAAAGAAACAACTAATTTATAAAAACAAAAAGGGGATCACTAAAAGTACATTTACTTTTGTGATCCCCTTCCTTTTGATTATAAAGTTTTTATTCCCAAACTCGTTTTAATTTAAAGAATTCTTGAATATAGCCATAAAGTGAAACTGGCGACATAATCATTTGATAGCATAATAGAAAGAATAGAAATCCTATACGATTATTTCTTATTCTTAAATTCAAATTACGGAAAACATAGTTTTTCTGGTAAAAATACAGGATTGAATAGCTAATAAATGTAAATGGGAGAACTAATAAAGTCATTGGACCAACAATAATGTTGATTCCAAAAAACGCTAAAATCAGTCCAGGAATCCAACATAAAGTGTAAATAAGATCTAAGTAAATCATCATGAGATTAATACCAGTTAAATATTTCGTATAAACTTGTGGTTGTTGCCACGGTTTTATTTCAATTAGTCCTTCAACCATACCTCGTGCCCATCTTGATCTTTGTTTAGCAAAATGACCAAAGGTTGTAGGTGCATCAGTAAATGCTACTGCTAATGGTTCGAAGTATACCTTCCATTGTTTTTGTAAAAGTCTCCATGTTAAAACGATATCTTCTCCAATTGCATCTGGCCAACCATTAACTTCCTTTACACAATCAGTTTTATATAAACTAAACGCCCCTTGTGCAACAAGAGTTCCTTGATATAATCCCTGAAGTCTTTTTATGGAAGCAATTCCTAAGAAGTAGTCCCACTCTTGAATCTTAGTCCAAAATGTTTCACGACTATTACGAACTAACATTGAACCAGCAACAGCACTAACATCAGAAGGGCTACTTTTTATTCTTGAAACTAAGTATCTTACTGCAGAAGGATGGATTAAAGTATCTGCATCTAAAGTAATGACATATGGTGTTTTTACATACTCCAAGCCTAAATTAAGTGCATGAAACTTACCTGGTTTTGGTTGATGTAATAAAGTAATATTTGAACTCAACTCTTTTTTCGCCCTCATTACTTCACAATCTGTACCATCAGTTGAATTATTATTAATAACAATAATGTTTATTTTACCAGTATAATCTTGATCTGAAATATATTTTAACGTATTAAAAATAGCACCTTCTTCATTATAAGCAGCCACTAATACAGTTATCGAATCATTTGGAAATTCATTTTTAAAATTCGGTTGTTTATCGAGTAGTAAACTTATGACTAAAAAAGTGCTCATATAGCCCGGTATGTAGGCAATACCACCTATTATAATGATTGCTATAGGCGTAGTAACAACGTCAGATAAATCCTTTACCCAAGGAATTGATAAATAAATTGAAAAAATTAACCAAGAAAATGAAATAAAATGGCTAAACCAAAATTTCTTATTTACTGTTAAATAATATCGGTTTCCTTTTTTTTGTATAGGAGACAAGTTAGGTTCCAATAGCCTTCCTCCTTTTTATGAAATTTTAACAATAAAGCTCATTTTATCACTATAACTTATAATAATATCCAAGCAACATTTGGTAAAAAGGTATTAATCATTGATTTTATAACACCCCCTGCATTACTTAATAATGACAAAATAAAAAAGAACTGATTTTCTATCAGTTCTTAATCTAGCTAATATTATTTTTTAAAAGATAATCCTTTCTCTTCCAATGCATTTTTAATGGTCATAATCGCCTTAGGGCCCATCCCATGTAATTTTAATACTTCTGCTTCACTTAATTGTGTGAATTGCTCCAAATGTAAGTAACCTGCTGAAGTTAATGCTCTAATAGCAGGTTTAGCTAATCCATTTGGTAGTGAATTTTCAATCATAAAAAATCCCCTCCTTTTTAAAATTTTTATCAACCCAATTGATTAAGTCGTTTTTCATACTACTTGTGATCGTATGATTTACATCCTTATATTTAAGAAAATCTATATAAGAATGATGTTTTGTTGTTAAGAAATCGAGTTGCCCTCCAATTGGAATAACTAAATCCTGTTCGCCGTGTAAGAATAAAACAGGCTTTCTTATCGTACTATCTTTAAATTTAGGATCATATTTTACAAACGTTTCCAATTCACTTTCATTTAATGGTTCTCTTCTATCTTTTTTACGAAAATTTTTCTCAGAATATAGAAAAGAACTAGAACCATTAATATTAATTAATCCGGCATAACAATTAGTTGAAAAAAACATTCCACTTGCAATAAAACCACCCATTGAACTACCTAACAGAATTGTATTTTCTTTTTGTAAACAAAACTGATTTATCATTTCATTTTCTTCATCAATTGTTTCAAATATCGTTTTCCAAAAATATGTTTGTAAAATCTGTTGTTCGAAATGTTTATTCAGAGCCTGTCTAGAATCATGGTATTTAATTTCGGGAATAACAACTTTATATCCTAATTCAGATAGCTCTTTACCAAGTTGTATTTGTGATTCAATCGTTGAACCCCAACCATGAAACATGATGATTGTTTCTTTCCTACTAAATATATTTGGGATTATTTCATAATAATTAATCATTTTTCCCACCTAAATTTCTTTATTTTCTATCGTAATATTAAATCATTCTAATAATAACAAAATTATTTGAATTTTGAATTGCTATATTTAAAAAAATGCTATAAAATACTTTTGTTTGTATACAATGATATTATCTTTAAAATAAATTTTTGCCTATTTACTTCACGCGGAAAAAAACGAGGATGTGTATGTCAATGGTTCAACATTTAAACTTAATAATTAGTCATTATGGTTATTTAGGCATCATTTTAGCATTAATAGGAGGCATTATTGGATTACCACTACCAGATGAAATTCTTTTAGTATACATAGGTTATAATGTATTTCTAGGTAGATTATCATATTTACCTTCAATAGCTTGTGCGATTATTGGAATCATTTGTGGAATCTCATTAAGTTATTTACTTGGATACATATTTGGTTTACCTTTACTTAATAAATATGGACCAAAAGTTCATATTACAGAGAAAAAAATTGAAATGACAAAAAGCTTATTTACAAAATTTGGACCTTATATACTTATAATAGGATTTTTCATACCCGGAATCAGGCATTTAACTGCTTATTTTGCTGCCATTAATAAATATTCTTATAAAAAATTTGCAACTTTTGCATTTATTGGAGCAATTCTTTGGGGATTCACTTTTATAACATTAGGTAAAATTTTTGGTGAAGAATGGGATAAAGTGGCGTCTATTTTTGCAAAGTATAGTTTAGTCATATTTCCAACTGCCTTATTGCTTGCGATCGTATTCTTTTTCCTATATAGAAAACGATTAACTACAAATTAGCGTTAGCGATATGAAAGTTAGTTTTTAGACTTCTTAACTACTGAAAAGACGAGACACGTAAATGTCTCGTCTTTTTCATGCTGTTGAAAAAAGAATATTGTCAATTAAATTGTTTGATTTTTCATTGATAAGTAAGTCGTGAATATTGATTTCCACTACAGGTTGCTCGCTTTCCATAGGGCGCGACCTGAGCCTCCTCGGCGCCGCCTCCGGGGTCTCAGCCTTCCCGCTAATCCCATAGGAGTCGAGCACCCTTTCGTTCCAATCATTTCTTAATAAATAAGATTAATCTTAAAAACAATAGACTAGTCTATTGAACGAATGAATTACTCTTTATTAATCAAAATTTAACTTATGATGGCGACATACATTTCGTTATAAGTATTGATTGTCAAATAAGAGAGATATTTAAATTATCATGACATTAAATATATTGAACTTTTGCAAGTTAGTTAAAACATATAGAAGATCGCTTTTTCTTATTCAACATAATGGCAGTTTAGTTGAATAAGAAATGTTATAATAATTCAGATAATATCATTAAATTTAGATTAGAAAGGACAATAAGATATGTGGAAGAATTTAATTAATAAGGTCTCAGATGAACCAGCATTTAATCAACCAGCTACACAAGAACAGTTAAAAGAAATTAATGACAGATTTAATTTGGAAATTACAAACGAGTTAGTCAATCTTCTAAAAGAATCAAATGGAGTTGAAACTGAAGGTGCAAGATTTTGGTCTTCAAATGAAATAATTGAAGAAAATATTGAACGAAGAACACTTGAAGTTTATAAGGATTCCTACATGTCTTTCGATAGTCTATTATTTTTTGCTGACGCTGGAAATGGTGACTTTTTCGCATTTTCAATTATTAACGGTGACATTCAAAAAGATGATATTTACGTATGGAATCATGAAGACGATAGTCGAACATGGATCGCACCATCATTAGAAGATTTTCTTGTTTGGTGGAGTGAAGGGGAAATTAGTATCTAATTCCTTGTTTGAAGATTAAGGAAAGGGATAAATGTCTTGAAGAAAATTATTGTTAGTCTATTACTTTTAATCATAATAGTAGTTACATACGTTGTTTTAATAAAACAAAAACCACCAATTGAAACGGGTAGAATCGTTCCGAGTGATAATGGAAAAGGAATAGCTATTGAAATTGGTAATATAGGTTTACGTGATATTCATCTAAAGAAAATATCAATAAATAATGAAGAAGTTCCTAAAAAAACAAAGATACAAGCTGGAAGTGGATTTCAAGAGTATGATAGCTCAGATGTATTTGATTTTGAGAAAAACAATACAAAAGTTCAATCAATGGTATTAAAACCAAATATATCACCTAAAAATTTGATTAAGAAGCAAAACCAAGGTACTGCTTCAGCAAAAGATAAAGTATACGAGTTAAGTATGTTACATAATAAAAAAATAAATAGAATTACTATTAAATATCGTTATCTAGGCGTTACTTTTGAGCAAGTAATTAGATTAGCAATGCATTAGTTGAACAACCTCAAAGCTGCTTCGGTAGCTTTTTTTATTCAACCAAATTGCAGTATAGTTTAATAAGAAATTACATATTTATGGTAAAATATACCAAAGAGGTGATGGGAAATTATGAAAAAGAATTATACAGTTTTCTTTTTGTTATTGTTTACTGCATCTATTTCTGGAGGTATGGCACTTAAAGATTATTTTGATTATTCAATGATTATTGGAGTTGGATTAGCTATGATATTTCTTTTTGCTTCTGTTTATTCTCTCGGGAAAAAGAATAGGGATAATAACTTACATAACTAAATAGTTTATGCAACTAACTGATGCTTTAGTTCAATAAGAACAAGCAAAGACCACTATCTTTGTGGTCTTATTTTTTTGTTCAAAATCAATAATCCACTTTAACAGAGCCATTATTTTTAAAAACAAAAAGAGGGCGCCTATTTATCAGTTATTCTGATAGATAAGACAGCCCTTTTTTACTTAATTATTTAGCAACTTCTTCTACAATTGCAATGACCATTTCAGCAGTTTTTACTAACTCTTTAATTGGCATTCTTTCATTTGTAGTGTGGATTTCTTCATAACCGATTGCTAAGTTTACAATTGGGAAACCGTGACCTGCGAATACGTTCGCGTCAGATCCTCCACCACTTTGTTGTAATGCAGGAGTACGTCCAATTTTTTCTGCTGCACGTTTTGCAACTTCAACAACGTGGTCTCCTTCACCAAATTTAAATCCTGGGTACATAATTTGAACTTCTACTTCAGCACGTCCACCCATTTCAGTAGCTACTTCTTCAAAAGCAGCTTTCATTTTAGCTACTTGAGCTTCCATTTTTTCACCGATTAATGAACGAGCTTCAGCTAAAATATTCACTTGATCGCATACGATATTTGTTGCACTTCCACCTTCGAAACGTCCGATATTAGCAGTCGTTTCTTCGTCGATTCGACCAAGTGGCATTCTTGCAATTGCTTTTGAAGCAATTGTAATCGCTGAAACACCTTTTTCAGGTGCAACACCTGCATGTGCTGTTTTACCATAAATAGTAGCAATTACTTTAGCTTGAGTTGGAGCTGCTACGATAATGTTACCTACTTCTTCATCGCTATCTAATGCATATCCAAATTTAGTTGTAATTAACTTAGGATCCATTGCTTTAGCACCATGTAATCCAGATTCTTCACCAACTGAGATAATGAATTGGATTTCACCATGCTCAATATTTTGTTCTTTAATGATTTTAACAGCTTCTAAAAATGCTGCGATACCAGCTTTATCATCTGCACCTAGAATTGTAGTTCCGTCAGTAACGATATATCCATCTTTGATTGATGGCTTGATACCATTACCTGGAGTTACTGTATCCATATGACAAGAGAAGAAAATACCGTCAACGCCTTCTTTAGTAGCAGGAATTGTAGCAACAATATTTCCAGCACCGTGACCTGTAACACCCATCGTGTCGTCTTCAAAAACATTCATTCCAAGGGCTTCTAATTTTTGTTTTAAAACCTTTGCAATTTCAGCTTCAAACTTAGTTTCAGAGTCTACTTGTACTAATTCTAAAAATTCTTCTACTACACGTTGTTCATTAATCATTTGTGTCATGCCTCCATATTGTATATGTAAAAAAATGTCTACAAAGGTATATTACCATGTTTTTTTGCTGGGCGCTTTTCATTTTTGTTTTTTAATACTTCTAAAGATTGAATAAGCTTTTTTCTAGTCATCCTTGGATCTATAACATCGTCAACTAAACCGTATTTTGCAGCAACGTAAGGATTAGAAAATTTCTCTTTATATTGATCCATCCATTCTGATCTTAACTCATCTGGTCGATTACTTTGAGAGATTTCTTTTCCGTATAAAATATTTACAGCACCTGCAGCACCCATTACAGCGATTTCAGCGTTTGGCCATGCAAATACTAAATCTGCTCCAATTGATTTACTATTTAATGCAACGTATGCTCCACCAAATGCTTTTCTCGTAATGACTGTAACTTTTGGAACTGTTGCCTCAGAGTACGCATATAAAAGCTTAGCACCATGCCTTATTATACCTCCATGCTCCTGTTTTACACCAGGGAAAAACCCTGTCACATCAACAAAAGTGATGATTGGTATATTAAAACTATCACAAAAACGAATAAATCTTGCCCCTTTATCAGCTGAATGTAAATCTAAACCTCCAGCCATGAATTTAGGTTGATTACAAACGAGACCTACTACTTCACCATTTAATCTAGCAAAACCTACAACTAAATTTTTAGCGAAATCTTTTTGAACCTCAAAAAAGGAATCATCATCTACAATCATATCTATTATTTTTTTAACATCATAAGGTCGACTACTTTCATCAGGAATTAGCTCCATTAAATCATCAAGATCTTTTTCGGTTTTCATTTTAGTTGGTGGTTTTTCTTCCCAATGAGCCGGTAAATACTCTATTAAATTTCTAACGATCTTAAGGGCTTCTTCTTCCGACCCAGCTTGGAAATGAGCATTTCCACTTATCTCATTATGGACTTTAGCTCCACCTAAATCCTCTGCAGAGATTTTCTCACCTGTTACACTTTCGATTACTTTAGGTCCCGTAATAAACATTTGGCTAGTTCCATTAACCATGACAACGAAGTCAGTAATTGCTGGAGAATAGACTGCACCACCTGCACAAGGCCCCATAATAACTGAAATTTGTGGTACAACCCCTGAATAAATCGTATTACGATAAAAAACATGTCCATAACCATCTAAAGAAAGGACACCTTCTTGGATTCTAGCTCCACCTGAATCATTTAATCCAATAATCGGAGCCTTACACTGTACTGCCATATCCATTAATTGACTTATTTTTTTCGCATGCATTTCACCTAAAGCACCGCCGAACACAGTAAAATCTTGCGAAAAAACAAATACCGTTCGATCGTTAATTTTGCCATAACCTGTGACAACTCCATCACATGCACCATTTTGTTCATCCATTCCAAAATCTGAACAACGATGCTCGACAAAACTAAATAACTCAACAAAACTCCCTTCATCTAATAGCATGTCAATTCTTTCTCGTGCTGTAAACTTTCCACGTTCATGTTGTTTCTCAATCCGTTCAAATCCTCCACCTTGCTCTATTTCAGATTTCTTTTCATATAGTTTATAAAGATCATCATACTTGCTCATTAAACTCCCCCCTTTTTTGAACAATTTCGATTAATACTCCAAATTGTTTAGGGTGGATAAAGGCAACTTTTGACCCCTCACTCCCATTACGTGGTGAATGATGGATTAAATTGAATTGGCGTTTTTTTAGTTCTAATAGTGATTTTTCGATGTCATCTACTTGAAAAGCAATATGATGCAATCCTTCACCTTTTTTTTCAATATATTTATGTACAGGATTCGTTGATGTAAGTGGTTGGATTAATTCGATGTTAATTTTATTTGTTTTAAAAAATGCGACTTCTACACCTTGGTCTTCATCTATTTCTCGATATGAGTATGATAAGCCTAAATCACCCTCATACTTTTTAATACTATCGTTTAAATTTTTTACACAGATTGCCATATGATCTATATTTGTAAACATTTTTTTCCCTCTCCTTCAATTCAATGCTTTTTTTTAGAAACATATGAGATTTTTTATGTACTGTAATCTGTTCAAAATTACATAAACTATTATTTAAACAATATTCAAGAAAGTGGACAAACATGATTAAAAACCGTAGCAGTATCCAACCGTATTTTAAGAGATAACACTGAAAATGAAGTTATGATTTTGAATCAAGAGAACAATTAAGCTAAACACCAAAACTACAAGCAATTAAAAAAAGTTCGACGGCATTCCCCTCACTTTTTCTCTTTTCATAAAACAATCTGACTACTTATCAACCGAATTGTTATTTAGACTCGATATAAAAGACTTATTTTTCCAAAAAAAAGTGCAATTATTGCAGTTTTTTGTAGTTTGTAAACCTACTAGATTACATGATAATATAACCTCGTTATCACTATTTGTTAACTAGGGAGGAATTTAAGTGAGCAAAAAAGTTTTAGCAGTTGGGTTATCTTTAGGATTAGCAGCAAGTAGTTTTTCAGTAACAAATACATATGCTGCACCAAAAAATGTGTTATCTAGCTACAAGTACAATGAATCTGTAGGATCACCTGAATTTGTTTCAGGTCAGCTGACAAAGACATCTACTCAAAGTCCTGAGAGCATTGTACTAGGCTATGTCAATGCTAACAAAGATAAATTTAAACTCGGTTCGAAATCCTCAGATGAATCATTCATTATTAAATCTAGCAATAAAGATATTTTAGGAACCGCTCTTCGACTACAACAAGTATATAATGGTGTACCTGTTTGGGGCTCTACTCAAACAGCATTAGTTGCAGACGATGGTGTTCTAACAGCTTTCTCTGGTACGGTAGCACCTAATCTAGATACGAAAAAAGGACTTAAATCTGAAAAGAAAGTAAATGCCAACAAATCTATTAAAATTGCAGAAGCCGACCTTGGTTATACTCCTATCTATGAAAAAGACCCTACAGCAGATCTAGTTGTTTACACAAATGGTGATGAAGCTACTTACGCTTACCTTGTAAACTTAAACTTCCTTTCTCCTAAACCAGGAAACTTTAATTATTTCATTGATGCATCAACTGGAAAAATATTAAATAGCTATAATAATTTAGACGAAGCAGATAGTAGTGCCCCTCCTACAAAACCTGGTGGAACAACAAGTAGTACGAATACAACTGGAACAGGAGTTGGCGTGCTTGGTGATACAAAAACACTAAATATGACTGTATCAGGTTCAACTTATTATTTACAAGATAACACTAGAGCCTCAGGTGGTATTTTCACTTATGATGCGGCTAACAAAACACGTCTTGCTGGTACACTTTGGACAAGTCCTGATAATCTGCTAAATAGCACTTATGATGCAGCTGCAGTTGACGCACATTATTTTGCTGGATTAACATTTGATTATTATAAAACTGTTTTTAATCGTAATTCCTATGATAATAAAGGCGGTGCACTAAAATCGAGTGTCCATTATGGCCGTAATTACAACAATGCGTTTTGGAACGGGACGCAAATGGTTTATGGCGATGGTGATGGTACAACATTTATTCCATTATCAGGTGGTATTGACGTAGTAGCACATGAGTTAACTCACGCTGTAACAGAAACTAGCTCAAATTTAACTTATCAGAATGAATCTGGTGCACTAAACGAAGCAATTTCTGATATTTTTGGTACATTAATAGAGTTCTATAATAATAAAAATCCTGATTACCTGATTGGTGAAGATATTTATACACCAAAAATTGCAGGTGATGCACTTCGTTCGATGAGTGACCCAACTAAATATGGAGATCCAGATAACTATGCAAATCGTTACACTGGTACATCTGATAATGGAGGAGTTCATACAAATAGCGGTATTATTAATAAAGCTGCTTACTTAATTGCTAATGGTGGAACTGCTTATGGCGTGTCTGTTACGGGGATCGGAAATGATAAACTAGCTCAAATTTTCTATCGTGCAAATACTGTTTACTTAACAGCTTCCTCTACTTTCAGTCAAGCTCGTGCGGCATGTGTGAAAGCAGCTTCTGACCTTTACGGTACCAGCTCCGCTGAAGTAACTACTGTAAATAAAGCATTTGACGCGGTTGGAGTTAAGTAAAATTTTAATTACATTTTGAGTAAATAAGGGATGTCTCGTAAGCTAAAAATGCTTATGAGACCCTTTTTTATTTTGGCATAATACAGCGTATTAATTAGGCAAGGATGGGAGCTACTAAAAAAGAGGCTTAGACTGTAAAAAATATCCTACATATGCTAAAATAGGACAACACTTGTATGATTCTAATAAAAAATTAATAAATTGTAATTCTTTAATATAAGGTGGTAATCACATGAGAAAAAAAACACAAAAAGTAGTTGTTATGATTATGTTAATTTCAATGCTTGCTACTACTTTACTTGCAGGTATCGCTGCTATGTTATAAAAGGCCAAATAATATGGAAAAAGAGGATTCATCAACAAGATCTTGAGATTTTGATGGTGAATCCTCTTTATTATCTGATTGCACCTTGTTCACGAGCTAGTTGTTCAAATGAACTTGATGATGTTGTGATTAACACTTTCGTTCCATATGGGATTTTATCAAAAAGTTCATTTACATCATTTGTATACATTCTTACACATCCATTTGATATATATTTACCAATTGTTGAAGGGTCATTATTTCCATGAATACCATAAATCGAACCATCAGTACCTAATGCGTCAAAACCAATCCATCTAGTTCCTAGAGGATTTTTAGGATCCCCTCCTGGAATATTCTTTTTGCGCCAATATGGATTTTTGGCTTTATATGTAATATTAAAAATACCTTCAGGAGTTAAATCTGCTGTTTTTCCGGTAGCAATTCGATAAATCCTTAGAACTTTACCATCTTCTATATATGCCAAATTATTTACTTCTTTATTAATAATAATAAATGGTTCGCCTACCCTTGGATTTTGTCCAAGTGGCCATACTGGACCAATTACTAAAAGTAGTGATAGAACTAGTTTAAGCAAATAAAGCAACCCCTTTTTAATTTCACTTAGCGTATTTCCCCTTAAACTTCGATTTCAAAATCAAAAAACTTTCCATTTCATTGATGATTGTTAATACCGATGCTCTAGTTTCAAAATCATCAGATGTTTGTGGTAACGGCATCGCCCGAAACATACCATAGATTTCTTCCAACTGATATAAACATATAGCTCCACTTATGATCGGGTTAATTGAAAAGCTTAGATCTTTAAAAAATTTGGATAAAATATGAGATTGTTCGTTACTCACTTTAATGTCACAAACCGTGTCAATAATACGGTGAATAATTTCAAGTTGCCGCTCTCTTAATAAAAAGTATTCATAATCTTCATCATTCGAGGATTTAAAATAATGATTATCGATTTCTAATTTAGAAATTCTCTTTGCTTCTTGAAGCAATTTTACTGTTTCATCATATTCTTCTAAAAAACATTTATTAGCTGGTTCTTTTAAATAAATAGAAATCTTCTCAAAAATAAAACAAAATTTAGAATCAATTTGTACTTTAAAGCTTTTTATTTGATTATCTAAACTAGGCATATATAAATTACAAAGTAAAGCTACACCAATTCCTATTACAATTACAGTTAACTCATCTACTATTATTGAAGATGTAATGTTTTTTAGACCATATAGATGTAGCATGATCACTGCACTAGAAATGACTCCTTCTTGAATTTTAAGCTTTACTAAGCTTGGAATAAAAAATAAAAGTAATAGTCCAATCGCTAAAGGTGTATAACCAAAAATATGAAAGAAAAAAATACAAAAAAGGATGATCAGCACGCATGCAGAAAACCTTCTTAACGCTGTATCTAATGAACGTTTTTTAGTAGTTTGTATACATAATATTGTTAATGTTCCAGCAGACGCGTAAAAATGAACTCCCACCGATTGTGCAATAAAAATTGCAACTGCACTCCCTAACGCCGTTTTAACAATCCTTGAACCAATTCTATACATAATATCACCTATTATTTATGTTTTACTTTATGTCGTATTTGATTCATTCAATAGGTTAATATTTCTAATGAAAATTTCATCTCATAATTACGCTTAATAAAAAATAGATTGGTAAAAATATCATTATTCTAATAAAAGGTGTGAATTTATGAGTTCAAAATATTGCCATGAATCGCGTTCAGCATTAACTGTTCGAGTTTTCCCTACTGACCTAAACAATCACCAAACATTATTTGGTGGAAAAATTCTTGCTGACATGGATATGACTGCTTCAATTACTGCTTCTAAACATTCAAGATTGAAATGTGTCACTGCTTCGATCGACCATGTAGACTTCTTACATCCTGTTACAGAAGAGGATTGTATCTCTTATGAATCCTTTGTCGTCGTTACAGGAACTTCATCTATGGTAATTTTCGTAAAAGCGATTGCAGAGAACTTGATTACAGGCAATCGCCGCGTTGCAGCTGCTTCATTTTTAACATTTGTTGGGATGAAAGATAATAAAACGGTACCAGTTCCAACGATCATTCTTGAAACCGAAGAAGAACGAGAACTTGCTGAAATAGCAAAAGTAAGAATCGAAAATCGTAAAAATAATAAACTAATAAGTAAAAACATTGAATCGATTATCTCTACAAAACCTTTAAAATTAAAACAAAGTGATGAGTAAATTAATTTGTTCCTAAATAAAAAAGAAACTGAGAAATTTTCTTCAGTTTCTTTTTTTCTAATTATGATTAATGCGTAGAAACACCAGATACCCCATGGCCAGTATTAGACTTCACAAGAATTTCATCAAATTTAGCTTCATTTTCTTTCCTACTTGATAGAATTGTACCTAAATAAGCAGCTATGAATCCTAAAGGAATCGATATAATCCCCGGATTCGTTAAATTAATTAATGGATTTCCAACAAAAATGGCTTTTCCTTCTATAGGACTCCAAATATTTGGACTTATCGCTACTAGTATGATTGCAGATAGTAATCCAGTTAACATACCAGTAATTGCGCCAGTCGTATTAAAACGTTTCCAATAGATTGTAAAGAGTATGACTGGTAAGTTCGCACTTGCAGCAACAGCAAATGCTAAGGATACTAAAAAGGCAACATTTAATGTTTGTGCAAATATTGCAAGTAAGATTGAGATTAAAGCAACTCCAATCGATGCATATCTAGCCATTGAAACTTGCTCTTTTTCAGTTGCTTTACCTTGTTTTAAGATTTCATTGTAAAAATCATGTGCAAAGGCAGATGCAGCAGTTAATACTAGCCCTGCTACTACTGCAAGTATAGTTGCAAATGCTACAGCTGAAACAAAGGCAAATAAAAAGTTGCCACCTAATACTTCAGCTAAAAGTGGCGCCGCCATATTTCCTGCTGGATTTGCTTTTATAATCTCAGAATTTCCAACAAATGCAGCTGCCCCAAATCCAAGGAAAATGGTCATGATGTAAAATGCTCCGATTAACCAAGTTGCATAAACGACTGATTTTCGTGCCGTTTTCGCATCACGCACTGTAAAGAAGCGGACCAGTATATGAGGTAATCCGGCAGTTCCAAGAACAAGTGCTAAATTTAATGAAATTGTATCTAATCCATTTGTGTATTTTACACCTGGATTTAAAAACGAGTCCTTTAGAGGAGTTGCCGTTCTCATTTGACTAAACATTTCATTAATGTTGAAATTAAATTTAGCAAAAACGATGATTGAAATGACTAATGTTCCAAGCATTAGAAGGATTGCCTTTACGATTTGAACCCAACTAGTAGCCCTCATACCTCCAAATATTACATATACAGTCATTAAAATACCTACTATTAAAACAGCTTTCGTATAATCAATTCCAAGTAATAATTTAATCAGTGCACCAGCACCAACTAGTTGTGCAATCATATAAAAGATTGAAATCGTCATTGTGTTTAACGCGGCTACCCCTCTTACTTTTCTTTGATCAAATCGCGCAGCAATCATATCTGCTAAGGTGTATTTTCCAAGATTTCGTAAAGGCTCTGCTACTAAATATAAAACGACTAAATATGCAACTAAAAATCCGATGCTATAGAAAAATCCATCGAATCCAGTTAAAGCGATTGCACCTGCAATTCCTAAAAAGGATGCTGCTGACATATAGTCACCTGCAATTGCAAATCCATTTTGCCATCCTGTCAATCCACCGCCTGCTGTATAAAAATCTTTCGCATCTTTTGTTTTTTTAGAAGCGAAATATGTAATAACTAGCGTTCCTAGTACGATAATTAAAAATAATGTAAATGCCGTCGTATTCAAACTTCCTCCCCTCCTTTATTTAACTTTTCCAATACACCATCAGCCATTTTGTCAAAGGATTCAGCTTTCTTACTGTAAATCATACATAATACCCATGTCATAACAAATTGAGCAAATGCAAACATCCAAGCCCATGTTACCTCCCCAAATGCTTTTGTATTTAGTGCTTTAGAATAAGAAGTCATTAATGGTAATGCAATGTAAAAACAAAAAAAGAATAAAGACATTGGTAGAATAAACTTTCTTTTTGCTTTCAATAACTGCTTAAACTCATCAGATTTTGCCACTTCCGAGTATTTGCTTTGAGTTATACTCGTACTAGAATTTTTGTCCAATTCCATCATCATACTCTCCTTTCAAGTTTTTATTTCTTGAAAAATTTGAAGATATTATTGCAATTAAAATGAAAGAATATTCAGAAACTAAGATAATTTTATTTCATTTTGATCCACTTTAATAAATGTTTTCGATAGACAAGAATTAACAAGTTCTAATGATTTATTTTTTTTTTTGTAAAATTTGAGTACAAACTGAAGTTGAAATACAAGAAACACACGCTAACTTACATACCTAAAACATAATTAGACATTTTTTTAGTAATTCAATGAATTTTTTGTCAATAAAAAAATCCCTCTTTTCAGATGAAAAGTAGGGATTCTTCACATTTAAGTGATGACTTATAAAACTTTCTCAAGGAATAACTTAGCACGATTTGTTTTTGGTCTTGTGAATAATTCGATTGGAGTTGCATCCTCAACTAGATTTCCTTCGTCTAGGAATAGAATTCGATCTGCAACTTCCTTTGCAAAACCCATTTCATGTGTAACGATGACCATTGTCATACCAGTATGAGCTAATGATTTCATTACTTCAAGTACTTCTTTTACCATCTCTGGATCTAAAGCTGATGTTGGTTCATCAAATAGCATTACTTTAGGTTCCATTGCAAGTGCTCTTGCTATAGCTACACGTTGTTTCTGACCACCTGAAAGTTTAGGTGGATATACGTTTGCTTTTTCAAGAAGTCCAACTTTTTCAAGAAGTGCCTTTGCATTTTCTTCTGCTTTAGCCTTACTCATACCTTTTACATTAATCGGGGCATACGTAATATTTTCTAGTACTGTCATATGTGGGAACAAATGAAAATGCTGGAATACCATACCTACTTCTTCACGTATTTTCATTATATTACTTTTAGGATTTGTAATTTCAATATCATCCATCCAAATTTCACCATCTGAAGGAGTTTCTAATAAATTCATACAACGCAAAAATGTAGATTTACCAGAACCAGATGGGCCAATTACAGCAACTACAGACCCTTGTTCAATTATAGTTGTGATTCCTTTTAATACATGAACATTTCCAAAGCTTTTATTTAAATTAGTAATTCTAATCATTTGTACGCATTCTCCTTTCAACTGATTTACCCAGAAGGGATAGGATCATAATGATAATGTAATAGATTGCTGCTACAAAAATAAGTGGCTCCATAAATGAGTACGTCTCTCCACCTACTAAGAATGCTCTTCTCATTAAATCAGATGCACCAATTACTGTTACCATTGCTGATTCCTTCGTTAATGTAATAAACTCATTCATCAAAGCTGGTAAAATATTTTTAAATGCTTGAGGTAAAATAATTTTTGACATCATTTTACGGTAAGGGATACCTAAAGCTGAAGCAGCTTCTTGTTGACCTTTATCTACTGCTAGTATACCTGCACGGATGATCTCTGATACATAAGCTCCTGAATTCAATCCAAAAGCCAATACCGCTGCGGGGAACTTTTCGATATCGAAACCAATTAATTGTGGTAAACCATAATAAATGATCATTAATTGCAAAACCATCGGTGTTCCACGAAAAATTGAAGTATAAAAATCAGCTAATACAACTAACCATTTTGCACGGCTAATTTTCATTAATGCAAGTAAAATTGCTAAAACAAGACCTAATAAAATTGAACAAACAACTACTAATAGTGTTAATTTTAATCCGGCCAATATATATGGAATTGAAGGGACAATTTGAGAAAAATCTAAGTTCATATTGTAGTACTCCTTTACTATTTGTCTTTAAATTGAAAGTTTATTCGACAAAGCCTGTTTAGATAAAGAGCACTGGTTTAGAAACCAATGCCCTTTGTTTCATATAATTCATATCCAATGGATTGCTCATATTCTGTTAATGCTTCATCTAAGATTGCTAGCCCATCATCGATTTGATTCTTCGTAACTGTTAATGGTGGAATCATTCGAATTACTTCACTGTTATTACCACAGAAGTAGAATAAAACACCTTTTTCCAAAGCAAGATCAAGAATTTTAAATAAACCATCACCGTTTGGTTCTTTTGTAGCTGGATTAATGATTTCAATGCCGATCATTAAACCAATAGAGCGAATGCTTCCAATTACTGAATGCTTTTCTTTTAATGCATTCAGTTTTTCTACTGCGTAAGCTCCAACTTCTCTCGTATTTTCTAAAAGCTTTTCTTCTTTTATAATTTCTAAAACAGCCAACGCAGCTGAACAAGCTATTGGATTTCCTCCAAATGTTGTTCCGTGACTACCTAGTGGCCACTGTTTCATTAGTTCATTTGATGCTACAGTCGCACTTAAAGGAATACCATTTGCAATACCTTTTGCAATTGCCATAATATCTGGCGTTACATCAAAAGTATGTGCAGCAAACCAATCTCCTGTACGTCCAAATCCAGTTTGAACTTCATCAAAAATTAGTAAAATATTATTTTTATCACAGATTTCTCGTATTTTCTTTAACCATGCCTTAGGTGGTACTATATATCCACCTTCACCTAGAACTGGCTCTACAATAACTGCAGCTACTTCTTCTGGTGTTACTTGATGATTAAATAAACGTTTAAAATCTTTTTCTAATTGCTCTACTACATATTGTTCTTCATCATAACCTTCAGGGCATTCGGAAACATTTGCATAAGGTATTTGATAAGAGCCTGTTGGTTGTAAAAATTTTCGATACTTACTTTTTGAAGTCGTAACGCTTAGAGCTCCCATAGAACGGCCATGGAAACAACCAATAAATGAAACAATATATGGACGTTTAGTAGCATGTTTAGCTAGCTTAATCGCACCTTCAATCGCTTCAGTTCCACTATTACCAAAAAAGAAAGTATCTAAATTACCAGGAAGAATTTCAGCCAACTCATCTGCTAGCTTTAAAATCGATTCGTAAATAATAACACCCGATGGACCATGTGCTAAAGAATCTGCGCCATCTTTAATTGCCTGTACTACTTTTGGATGACGATGTCCAACATTTGTAGTAGCAATACCAGATGTAAAGTCTAAGTACTCTTTACCATCTACACCATAATAGTAACAGCCTTCTTCCTTTACAACTGGTAAATTAGGATGATCCTTTGCCATGCTTGGTGCAAGACGTAAAGGCATTTTTTCTAATAAGTGACTCCAATCTTTCTCCATCAATAATTCCTCCCCTGATTACAACAAAAACTTATCATTTCTATATCTTCCGCCATACCCTATTGGGTTATCTTTAAAACTATTAAAATCTTACGTTTTACTTCAATTCACCGAACCATTTTTTAATTAATTTATCAACAGTTCCATCAGCTTTTAATTCTTTTAGTGCTTTATCAAATTTAGGAGTTAATTTACTACCTTTTGGAAGAGCTACTGCTGAACCAGATTGTTCAAAGAAATCTTGCATTAATTCACCTTGCATTTGAGGTAATTTATTTAAATAGCCACTTGCTACAGATTGTTCGATAACAACAGCATCAAATCTTCCAGCTTTTAATTCTTCTACCATCTCAGGAATACGGTTACGGTTTTCAACTTTAAATCCAACCTTTTTAGAAACTTCAATTGCTTTTGTTTCTTGAATTGAACCAGCTTGTACTCCGACTGTTTTTCCCTTTAAATCTTCAACACTTTTAATATTTGAATCTTTATTTACAATTATTTCATTTTGATCAGTGAAATATGGTTCAGTGAAATCTGCATTTTTCGCACGCTCAGGTGTCTTTTTCATACCGGCCATTATAAAATCTACTTTATCTGCATTCATCGCAGTAATTAATGAAGTAAAATCAATATCTTTTACTTTAATTGTGTATCCAGTTTTTTTACCAAGCGCTTTAGCTAAGTCAACATCAAACCCAACTATTTTGTCATTTTTTGTGTCAATAAACTCATAAGGCTTATAATCCGCACTTGTTCCTAAGATTAAGGTTTTATCATCTGACTTGTTACAAGCAGATAACATTCCAATTGATAATGCTGATGCAGCTAAAACTCCGACTATTTTTTTCATAAATGCTTCCCCCTAATTTTTGTAAAATTCAAACTTATTATTTCTATTATCTTTTTTAGTATTCTATTAAACAACCATTTTTTTCGAATGAATAATTATTCTACAAAATGAATTTTAACACATACTAATAAATATGCAAATATATTTTTCAGTAATTCGACAAAAAAATTAGTCATAGCTTAATTTTACAGGGATATTATAATAAAAAAATTTTTATTAATATTCATTACGTTTATATATTTATTCATCCAAGCGAATGAGAGCCTTGTTATTAGACTTTTCAAACCTTTCATAAAGTTTTCGACAATTCTCGCAAATTACTACATTTTTTATTACCGAACACTTTAATTCCCCCAAATTTAAGCGTTTTCATACTTGTTCATAAAAAAAATACCATTGTGGAAATGGTATTATCATAAAAATGATTACATTATTCATTTATAAATTATTTTATTATACTAAAATTTCTTCTTGAATTACTACATCAACAACCTTATTTTCCTTATAATAAAAGGAATAATGATGATTTCGCTCATTATTTAATAGTATTGGAAGAAAATAAGGAATACACTCTCCTACTCCTTGATTTTTTTCATCTATTACCCAATCAATTTTTTTCCAATCTAAAATTCCTTCATCTGTTTTTAATGGCGTATCATATTTTAAGCTATTAGAAACCTCGGCCAGGAATACATACATACCTCCGAAATCCACATTTTCTTCATGCCAGGTCACTTTCCCCTTATAAGTTATATCTTTCAGCTCAATCTGTATTCCTGTTTCTTCTGCAATTTCTCTTTGAACTGATCTTTCGATTGTTTCCCCTTTTTCTATTTTTCCACCAACACCATTCCAAATTCCCATTGTAGGAGCATTTATACGATTTAACATTAATAGTTCATCATTACGTTTGATAAAACATAAAGTATATTTCACAAATTCCCACTTACCTTTCAAGCATATTAGTAAATTTTATTCCTATTAATTATGGCATAATTTGCTAGTATTTTGTTCGCAAAACAACTTTACTAATTATTTAGAATATTTTAAAATTTAATTAATATATTAGAACTACAAAGGAGAGGTGTGTTGTGGATCAATCAAATATTATCGATTTAAACCAGTATAGAAAATTAAAAAAACATAGATCAGAATCCTTCGCTTTTCGCGTAAAATTTGATGAAACAGCATATAAAGATGCATTAATGTTATTAATTTTTACATGCTCTTTAGCTGTATTATCTTTCTTTTTTATCTTTTATTTTATTTACAAAATAATTAACTAAAACGCTTCATTTAAAACACAGTTTACATAATAATATTATTATGTACAAAAAAAGTACAAAAATTTATGGAATTCCCCTCATAAATTTTTGTACTTTTTTATTTACATTTCTTCACAAAATTGATCGAAGTAATTTTGAAGTTTTTGAATGACTTGCATTGGATCATGACCTTCAATTTCATGACGCTCAACCATTGCTACAAGCTCACCGTCTTTTAAAAGTGCAAATGACGGAGATGATGGTGCTTTACCAGTAAAAAATTCACGAGCTCTTGCAGTAGCTTCTTTATCTTGCCCAGCAAACACAGTTACTAATTGGTCAGGTCTTGCATCATAGTGCACTGAATGTGCTGCTGCAGGACGAGCAATACCACCAGCACAACCACATACTGAGTTTACCATTACAAGTGTAGTGCCTTTCTTTTCTAGAGCTTGCTCTACTTCCTCAGGTGTTTTTAACTCTGCATAACCAGCCGCTACGATTTCTTGACGTGCAGTATGGACAACATCATTCATAAAAAAATTAAAATTCATATTCATTTCATCTACTCCTTACATGCTTTTTTTCATCTTACCAATATAGCGGCTATTAATTCAAGCTTTTGAACCTGCTAGTTTTATTATTTTTAATGAATCTTTTAACGCCTTAATTATTCATCCACTAACTCTACAATTACATTCGGTAAATGAGCTAATGTAGATATGGCGTATTGGTAATCTTCATTTAATTCTTCAACAACACGAATGACAGTTACGAATGGATTTTTTACGACAAACTGATCAATCTTTTCCACATCTCCTGCAATAAATAAAACTTTTGCATCAATTTTATTTTTTAATCCGATTGAATGTAATGTGGATAATACATTTTTCATTAGCTCTTCTTCTTGCTCACTAGCACCTTCTAATATTATACAGTCCCAACTTAATAACTTAAGCTGATCAAAAAGAAGTTCGTCCATATCTCTCCCCCCATATCATTTGTTTATACAAATATATGAGGAAATGAACGAAAGCATACTTTTTTAGTATGAGATGAAAAAACTCTACTATTTAAGCTTCACCAATACCGAACGCCAATACTACTAAGAAGAAGAAAATGCATGTGACAATATTTAGGACTACGCCAAGAATAATATTTGTAAGTTTTTTTGAGAGGAATCCAAAAATTACCCCTGTTACTGATAAGATTAAGAAACATAAAAGGAATATGCCTAGTTGTTGAGGGTGATCATTAATAAAAAGAGCTATAACTATACTGATACCAACCATCATTAAAGAAAGCCAACCAAATTTATTCAATATAACTCCCCATCCTAGCTATTTTTATTCTTACATTAAATGTATCACAATTTGTTACTGGAAATAAACGGAAAAAATACTTAATCTAACAAAAAAAGAACGCTTATTTGCGTTCTTTTAAGAATTAACAGTTAATTTTGCATCCGATTCAACCTTGACTGCATTTCTTTTTTGAAAAAGTCGATTTACAAAATACATCATTGGAAAACTTATAAAAGCGATTGCACTAATAATAACAAATCCACGGCCGCCATTTTCATATCCGAAGTAAGCTAATAAACTACCACCTAGCGCAGGACCGAAAACAAAACCGAGTTTTGAAAATCCCATTGCCCCAAAATAAGTTCCCTTTAATTCTTCAGGAGCAAGCTGATCGACAAATACATCTGTAAATGTAAATGCAAATATTTCTCCTACAGTTAACACAATCATTACGAGTGCTAATAAGAAAAAGTTAGTAAATAACCCAAATCCAGCAACAGCTAAACTAACAA
The DNA here is from genome assembly GCF_042887255.1 of Gottfriedia sp. NPDC057948. Lineage (NCBI taxonomy): Bacteria > Bacillati > Bacillota > Bacilli > Caryophanales > Bacillaceae > Gottfriedia > Gottfriedia sp. NPDC057948. Next base: position 154,428 of record NZ_JBHVPN010000004.1, on the reverse strand, counting down.
TCACATTACCAATCATCATAGATACAGTAGGTGAAAAATTCTTCATTCTACTTACAATTGGGAATTGAAGTATGACTACAGTTACTGCATTGATTGTTGTTAAATACGCATACAGTTTAATGCCATTATGAAACTGTGGTGCATTCGCAAAATATTGAGACATTGTTGAAAAGCTTTGTGAATAACCAAGACCATAAAAACAGATTGTTAGAATCGTCAATGCAAAGATGATATCCTTACGTAAAATTGAAAACGATGCCTTCATCGAAACTTTGTTAGTTGCTGAAGCAGACTTTCCTTCTCCAATTTTATACTTTGATAACATAAACAATAATGTTAAACCATAAAAAAAGTACACAATTCCAGATAATACGAATGGCAATGTGCTTTTTGAGCTTCCTAGATATAAACCAACTAAAGGACCTACTGCAACTCCAACATTAATCGCTGCATACCGCAAGTTAAAGACTAACAGTTTTGATTTCTCGTCTGTTAGATCAGAAAGTAATGCTCTTGAAGAAGGTTCAAAAAATGATGAACAAATATTTAAAATCGAGTTCAGCACAAAAAACCAGGCAAATGAATTTCCTAGTCCAAAACCAACTAATGTAATAGACCATAAGAAAATACTCGATAATAAAATAGTTTTCCTTCCAATACGATCAGAAAGAGTTCCTCCAATAAAACTGAAAAATACCCCTAAAAAAGATGAAACCGTTAACATGAGCCCAACCATTGCAGGCGAGATATGTTTAACTGAAGTTAAATAAATAGCTAAAAATGGCATACTTACTGTGCTAGCAAACCTAACGAATAAAGTTCCAATAACGATATTCCAAGCAACAGGATGTACGGCAGATAAATTTTTAAACATCTTATCCCCCCTATTTCTCTAAGATGTCACATATTTGTAAATTATCTTACAAATGTTACAGTTTGTAAAGATTTTAGTCCACAGATCTAAAAGTGAGCCGGATGTTGAGTAAAGGAAAATGGTATTCAAGAAGGCTGGAAAAAGAGGATAATAAGGAAGAGGAATGGCATCCTATTTCCTATTGTTTTTCATATTTCGATACAGATTGTCTTTTAATATTGCCATGAATCGGTTTTTACTATTATCAATCACTTCGAAGCCGTATTTGCGGTATAAGTTGTGAGCATCTCTTGTTTTAAGCATGAATGTCCTTACTGTTGATAGTTTTTCATAACCCATGATTTCTTCCATAAGCCATTTTGATAAGCCTTGTTTACGGTATTCTGGGAGAATAAATACGTCTGCTAAATAAGCAAATGTGACGCCATCTGATACTACTCTTGCGAAGCCTACTTGGGTAAGATCACTTTCTCCTGGTTTCCCCTTGTAAACACCAAAACAGAATGATCCTTTGATAAATCGATCAATATATTCGTAAGGAATTTCATTTGCCCAATATGATTCTTTGTCTAAAAAGTTATAAATAACGTCTCTGTTTAATAATTCTTTATTCGTTGATATGTAATAACCATTTTGTTCAACTAGCATAAATTTCACCTCCACCCATTTTTAAAAAAATACAGAATTTTATAATTATTAATTTTATCATAAATCACTAAAAAAGAGCTATTTTATAATTCAGGATAGAGGCACAATGTTATTGAAAAAATAACTTGTTTAATTACATGGGGTATCTCGATGGCGTTTGTCATTATGCGTGATTTTATTTTTCCTTTATTATAGATAATTGGCGTAATTCATCACTATTTTTGTACATAGAAGAAAGAAATTAGAATAAACCTAATTGAATGGATCTATTTTCGACTATTATTAAGTTAAAATACGATAACCGGTATGGGTAATTTCTTATTTTATTTGGGATACTGTGGGATTTAATTGCGGTTTTGCTATTTTTATTTGCAGATTCTCTATTTTTATTTGCACCTATACTTTTAATTGCTGTTTTACTAAGTTTATTTGTAGTTTCCCTATTTTTATTTTCAGATCCTCTATCTTTATTTGCACCTCCCACGACGATCTAAAAAACATAAAAAAAGAGGCCGCCCAAATGACAACCTCTTTCGTTTATAAATTAATATACGTTCGTATTTTCTTTTGTTGTATTTTCTAGGATTTCTTTTACTCTTCCTAAGAATTTACCACAAATGAATCCGTCAAGAACACGGTGATCAAGTGATAAGCATAGGTTAACCATATCGCGAACGCCAATCATTCCGTTTACAACAGCTGGACGTTTTACGATGCTTTCAATTTGTAAAATTGCAGCTTGTGGGTAGTTAATGATACCTGCGCTTTGAACACTACCAAATGATCCAGTGTTATTTACTGTGAATGTGCCACCTTGCATTTCGTCTGATTTTAATTTACCAGTACGAACTTTTGTAGCTAATTCAGTAATTTCACGTGCGATACCTTTGATTGTTTTCTCATCAGCATTTTTAATTACTGGAACAAATAATGCATCATCTGTTGCAACAGCGATTGATAAGTTAATATCTTTCTTTTGGATGATTTTGTCTCCAGCCCACATTGAATTAATCATTGGGTATTCTTTAAGTGCTTGCGCCACAGCTTTAACAAAGAATGCGAAGAATGTTAAAGAGAAGCCTTCTTTTTTCTTGAAAGAATCTTTCAGGCTGTTTCTGTAATTTACTAAGTTTGTAACATCTACTTCGATCATCATCCAAGCATGTGGAGCTTCATGTTTACTACGTAACATATTTGATGCAATTGCTTTACGTACGCCTGTAACTGGAATTTCAATATCACCAACTGCTGTTGGAATAACAGGTGCTGGTGCTGCAGTAGGTGCTGTCGCTACTTGGGCAGCAGGAGCAGTTTGTGCAACAACTGGTTGAGCTGGAGCTTCAACTGCAACAGGTGCTGGTGCCGCTTGTGGTACACCATTTGCGATTGCATTTAAAACGTCTTTTCGAGTAACTCGACCTTCATTTCCTGTACCTGGAATTAATGAAAGATCAAGATTATTTTCTTGTGCTAAACGAAGTACAGCTGGAGAAAAACGTACTTTACCAGACTCATCAGTTTTAGCAATAGTTTGAACTGGTGCAGCAGCTACAGGAGTTTGTGCTGGTGCTACAAGTGCTGCTTTTTCAGCTGGTTTAGTTTCTTCGATTGTTGTAGCAGCTACTTCACTAGAAGCTCCTTCAACTTCAATCGTACAAATGATTTCACCAACAGCTAAAGTTTCACCTTCATTTGCGATTAATTCTTTAATCACACCAGAAAATGAAGATGGTACTTCAGCATTAACTTTATCTGTCATAACTTCAGCAAGTGGATCGTATTTATTTACACGATCTCCTACTTTTACTAACCAAGTACTGATTGTACCCTCCGTTACACTTTCACCTAATTGAGGCATTTTAATATTTTCGATCATCATTATGTCCCCCTTTTTCAAACAGTGCCATTAAAATGCTGCAAGTTCTCTAGCCGCTTTTTCTACTTTATCTGGATTAACCATGAAGAATTTTTCCATTGTTGGAGAATAAGGCATTGCCGGAACATCAGGGCCAGCAAGGCGTGCGATTGGCGCATCTAATTCAAATAAGCAATTTTCAGCAATAATTGCTGCAACTTCGCTCATTATACTTCCTTCTTTATTATCTTCAGTTACTAATAAAACTTTTCCTGTTTTAGAAGCAGCTTCGATAATAGATTCTTTATCTAATGGATAAATTGTACGTAAGTCTAAAACATGTACAGAAATACCATCTTGAGCTAATTTTTCAGCAGCTTGAAGAGCAAAATGTACACATAATCCGTAAGTGATGATTGTGATATCTTCACCTTCACGTTTTACATCAGCTTTTCCAATTGGAAGTACATAATCAGTTTCAGGTACTTCACCTTTAATTAAACGATAAGCACGTTTATGCTCAAAGAAAATTACTGGGTCGTTATCACGAATTGCTGCTTTTAATAAACCTTTTACATCATAAGGAGTAGAAGGCATTACAATTTTTAATCCTGGTTGACCTGCAAATACCTTCTCAACAGATTGAGAGTGATAAAGTGCACCGTGTACACCGCCTCCATAAGGAGCACGAATTGTAATAGGACAAGTCCAGTCATTGTTTGAACGATAACGAATTCTTGATGCCTCAGAAATAATTTGGTTTACTGCAGGCATAATGAAATCAGCAAATTGCATTTCAGCTACTGGTCTAAGTCCGTACATTGCAGCACCAATACCAACACCAGCAATTGCAGATTCTGCAAGTGGTGTATCTAATACACGATCCTCACCAAATTGATCATAAAGACCATGAGTCGCTTTAAATACTCCACCTTTTAATCCAACGTCTTCCCCTAATACAAATACCTTTGGATCGCGTTCCATTTCCTCTTTTAACGCTAAAGTTACTGCATCTATATAAGACATTACTGCCATATTGTCCTACCCCCTCTTATTCTTCGTAAACAAACTTCAATGCATGCTCAGGTGCTGCATATGGAGCGTTTTCTGCGTAGTCAGTTGCTTCATCAACGATCGCACGAATTTTTGTATCTAATTCTTTTTCTATATCTTCTGTTAATACACCAACTTCATGAAGGTATTTTGCAAATGTAAACAAGCAATCTTTGCTTTTTGCTTCTTCTACTTCTTCACGAGAACGGTAAATACGATCATCATCATCACTTGAGTGTGCAGTTAGTCGATAAGATACAGCTTCGATTAATGTTGGACCTTCTCCACGACGAGCACGGTCAACTGCTTCTTTTGTTACACGATAAACTTCTAAAGGATCATTTCCATCAACAGTGAAACCAGGCATACCGTATCCAATTGCACGATCAGATACTTTTTCACATGCTAATTGCTTCTCAATAGGTACTGAGATAGCATATTTGTTATTTTCACACATGAAAATTACTGGTAACTTATGTACACCAGCAAAGTTTGCACCTTCATGGAAATCACCTTGGTTAGAAGAACCTTCACCAAATGAAACCCATGAGACAATGTCTTTACCTTCCATTTTTGCAGCTAGAGATACACCTACAGCGTGAGGTACTTGAGTTGTAACTGGAGATGAACCTGTAACGATACGATTTTTCTTTTGTCCAAAATGACCTGGCATTTGACGTCCACCAGAGTTTGGATCTTCTGCTTTTGCAAAACCAGAAAGCATTAATTCTTTTGCTGTCATTCCGAATTGTAAAACAACACCCATATCACGGTAATATGGTAATACGTAATCTTTTGTATTATCTAATGCATAAGCTGATCCAACTTGAGCTGCTTCTTGACCTTGACAAGAAATAACGAACGGAATTTTACCAGCACGATTTAATAACCACATACGCTCATCAATTCGACGTGCCATTAGCATTGTTTCATACATACTAAGAACATCATCATTTGATAGACCAAGCTGTTCATGACGGTTTGAAGTTGTAACCTTTTCCATAAATATCCCCCTTTTACCACATACATGTGTGGAAGCGTTTTAAATCATTATAGTGATGTAATGTAGAGATTGCTCTCTACATTTCAATTTTTTAAATTAAGAGTGAATTGCTAATCCTTCTACAGCAAGTGCTGCTTCACCAATAGCTTCTGATAATGAAGGATGTGGATGAATTGTATGAGAAATTTCCCATGCAGTTGCATCTAATACTCGTGCTAAACCTGCTTCAGAGATCATATCAGTTACATGAGGTCCAATCATATGGACACCAAGAAGATCATTCGTCTCTTCATCAACAATTATTTTAACAAATCCATCATGCTCACCATAAACTAAAGCTTTACCGATTGCACGGAATGAGAATTTACCTTTTTTAACTGTATAACCTTTTTCTTTTGCTTCACGCTCAGTTAAACCAACAGATGCAACTTCTGGATTACTATAAACACACTTACTAACCATTGTTGGATCTAATGGAAGTGGTGAATTGCCCACAATATGCTCAACTGCAATTGTACCTTCTCTAGAAGCAACATGTGCTAATTGTAAGCCACCAATTACATCACCAATCGCATAAATATGTGTTTCTTTAGTTTGGTAATTAGCATTTGTTTGGATAAAACCATTTTCAACTACAATCTCAGTATTTTCTAATCCGATTCCTTCAACATTCGCTTGACGGCCTACAGATACTAACATTTTTTCAGCAGTGAAAGATTTCTCAGTATCTTTGTGAAGTGCATTAATTCTTACACCGTTATCGATTACTAAAGTTTCAGCTAAAACTTTCGCATCAGTAACTAATTTAATACCTTTTTTCTTTAATAATCTAGTCATTTCTTTAGAAATTTCTTCGTCTTCTAAAGGTAAAATAGTTTTACTATACTCGATTACTGTTACCTCAACACCAAAATCTGCTAACATTGAAGCCCACTCAATACCAATTACACCGCCACCAACGATAATAATTGACGCAGGAAGTGACTCCATTTTTAACGCCTCATCAGATGACATTACATGCTCACCATCAATAGTTAATCCAGGTAAAGACTTTGGTCTTGAACCAGTTGCGACTAAAACGTTCTTAGGAATTAGCATTTCGTTCTCGCTACCATCGTTCATTTCTACTGAAATTGTTCCTGGCATTGGAGAGAAGATTGAAGGACCTAAAATACGTCCTAAACCGTCGTATACATCAATTTTCCCTTGTTTCATTAAGTGTTCAACACCTTTATGAAGCCCGGCAACGATATTTTCTTTTCTTTGTTGTACTTTGCTAAAGTTTAATGTTACGCCTGATGTTTCAACACCAAACTCTTCACTTTTCTTAGCAGTTGAAAAAACTTCTGCACTACGTAATAATGCTTTACTTGGGATACAGCCTGCATGTAAGCAAGTTCCACCTAGTTTATTTTTTTCTACTACTGCTACTTTTAATCCTAATTGAGAAGCACGAATAGCAGCTACATAGCCGCCTGTACCGCCACCGAGTACGACTAAATCATATTCTGTTGCCATGATGAAATTCTCCTCACATTTATACTAAAGATTTAACTGCAAATTCTCCAGGATAGATTTTTGCTTCTTCTTCTTCTCGAAGTACGCGAAGTGCACCTTCACAAAGAGCTTGAAGTTCATTTTCACCTGGTAAAACAATTACACGTGCCATCCATTTAACTCTTTTTGTTATTTCATTAACAATAAAATCACTATAAGCGATTCCACCTGTCAATATAATTGCATCAATATTTCCTTCAATAACAGCTGCCGCACTTCCAATTTCTTTTGCGACTTGGTAAGCCATTGCTTCATATACTAATGCAGCTTTTTCGTCACCATCTTCAATCATGTTTTCAACTTTAATTGCATCTGCTGTTCCAAGATAGCTAACTAATCCACCTTGACCAACCATCATTTTTTGAACTTCGTTAATATAGTAGTCACCAGAGTAACAAAGTTTTATTAAGTCACCAATTGGTACAGTACCAGCTCGCTCTGGACTAAAAGGTCCTTCACCATCTAAACCGTTATTTACGTCAATTACGCGTCCTTTTTTATGAGCACCAACACTCACACCTCCACCCATATGGGCGATAATAAGGTTTAAATCGTTATATGACTGTTCTAACTGTTTTGACACTTTTCGTGCTACAGCTTTTTGGTTTAAAGCATGGAAAACACTTCTTCTTTCCATAAGTGATTGTCCGCTGATTCTTGCAACCGGATCTAATTCATCAACAACTACTGGATCAACGATAAATGCTGGGATGTTTAATCCTTGTGCAATCTCATTAGCAATGATTCCACCAAGATTTGAAGCATGCTGACCACTATAACCAATTTTCAAATCTTCTAACATGATTTCATTTACTGCATAAGTTCCACCTTCGATTGGTCTAAGTAGTCCACCTCGACCACATACAGCACTTAATTTAGAAATGTTAATGCCTTCTTTGTGTAATACCTCTAAAATAACATTTTTTCTAAATTCATATTGATCAATTATTGTTTTGTATTTATTTAATTCTTCATCGTCATGGCGTATTGTTTGTTCAAAAATTGGCTTTTCATCATCAAATACACCAACCTTTGTGGATGTGCTGCCAGGATTAATTACTAAAATACGATGCATTGTCAACACTCTCCCTTCTAAGTTTACCTTACCTTTATAACTAGAAAGAAAGAGGTACTATTACTTCACTCTTTCTTTCCATCTAAAAAATAAAGGAATTTTTAACTAAAAATTTATTTAGTCAATCAATTATCTTCTGCTTAAGATGTTGTGACCATTTGATAAGAATTGGCTACGAGATTTTGCCATTGTAGCAATACGCTCTTCAGCTAAACGGTCTGCAGCTAAATAAGTTGGAATACCGTCACGTTTTGAAATTTCGATTACTTTTGCAATGTTATCGTATAAGCCTTCAACTTTTTTCATTGCACGGTCGTAGTTGTATCCGTATAACTCATCTGCAACGTTGATTACTCCACCAGAATTGATTACATAGTCAGGAGCATAAACGATACCTAATTCATGGATTAAATCACCATGACGAGTTTCTTTTAATTGGTTATTTGCAGAACCTGCAATAACTCGCGCTTTTAATTGTGGGATAGTTTTATCGTTAATTGTTGCACCTAATGCACATGGTGCATAAATATCACATTCTACTCCATAAATATCATCTGGATCTACTGCTGTAGCACCAAATGCTTCTACTGCACGTTGTACAGCTTCTTTATTAATATCCGTTACGATTAATTGAGCACCTTCTTCATGTAAGTACTCGCAAAGGCTGTATGCAACATTACCAACACCTTGGATTGCAATTTGTTTACCTTCTAAGCTGTCAGTTCCAAATGCTTCTTTTGCAGCAGCTTTCATACCACGGTAAACACCAAATGCAGTAACTGGAGATGGGTTACCTGAAGAACCGAATGATGGTGAGATACCAGTTACATAATCAGTTTCTTCGTGGATTAAATCCATATCTGCAACAGTAGTACCTACGTCCTCAGCAGTAATATATCGACCATTTAAGCCTTGGATATAACGACCAAATGCACGGAACATTGCTTCGTTTTTATCTTTACGTGGATCACCGATGATTACAGTTTTTCCTCCACCTAAGTTTAAGCCAGCAGCAGCATTTTTATAAGTCATACCTTTTGCTAAACGTAGAGCATCTTCAATTGCAGCTTCTTCTGATTCGTAAGTCCACATTCTTGTTCCACCTAAAGCTGGACCTAATGTAGTATCGTGGATCGCAATAATTGCTTTTAATCCTGATTCTTTATCTTGGCAGAAAACAACTTGCTCATAGTCATAAGTTTCTAAGTATTTGAAGATTTCCATGTAATAACAGCTCCCTTAAAATGTGTAAGTTTAGTTTTTAGAATTACATATAGCTAATGCTAATGAATATAATTTTGTCATTGCAGAGTCAGAACGCGATGTTAAAACAATCGGTGCCTTTGCTCCAGCAATAAGTGCAGCCACTTCTGAGTTAGCCATAAAGACTAATGATTTATATAAAATATTTCCAGTTTCTATTGTAGGTACTAATAAAATATCAGCTTTCCCAGCAACTTCTCCAGTTAAGCCTTTATGTTTAGCTGCTTCAACAGAAATGGCATTATCAAGCGCTAATGGTCCATCAACAATACAATTTTTAATTTGTCCTCTTGTATTCATGACAGTTAATGATGCTGCATCTAGTGTTGCTTGCATTGCAGGATTTACTACTTCAACAGCTGCCAGTACAGCAACTTTAGGGGTTTCTATTCCTACTTTCCTTGCAATTTCAACACTGTTTTCAATAATTTTCACCTTTTGATCTAACGTAGGTGCTATGTTCATCGCAGCATCTGTTACGATTACAGCATTTTCTCTACCTGGTACGTCGAATATTGCAACATGTGATAAAACACTTTTATCTCTTAAACCATATTCTTTGTTCAATACTTCTTTTAGAAGAACTGAAGATGAAAGATTACCTTTCATTACAATTGAAGCTTCACCAGAGCGAACAGCTACAACTGCATTTTTAGCAGCCTCTTTGTTTGAATGAGAATGAACAATTTTTAGTCTTTCTGCAAATTGTTCGTTTTTTAATAAATCTTCATACATTTCAAAGATCGCTTGCTCGTTTCCGAAAAGTAAAAAGTTTGCTAAATCATTATCTAACGCAATTGAAACTGCTTCTTTTACTTCGAAGTCCTCAGCTACAGCTACAGCAACAGTTTGCCTAGAATGATTTTTCGCACGTAACATTATATCTGTTAAATTCATTGAAAGCCCTTCCTTTCATCCCCCTGCACTATATAAAGCAATTTGCGTGCCAACTTTCCAAAAAGGATAAAACTATTTTAAAAATAGTTGAAAAGCCTTACATTACCAACATTCTAGTACCAGGTACTAGTAACACCAATAAATCTATTCTACAACAATATTTTGAAAAATGACAGTAATTGCATGCAAAAATATTCATAGCACGCAAATTATTGCGTGCTATTTTTTGCAGTGTGGTATTTTTCCAATTTATAATACAAATTCCTTACTGATATTCCAAGCTCTTTTGCTGACCTTGTTTTATTGCCATTATTTTTCATTAATATCTTTTCAATAATTTCACCTTCATAATTTATAACCATTTCATCAAGGGAGCTTATTTCTTCAGTATGAACTTCGTTATGATGAACAGATTGTTCTTGCTTAACTTGTACAATCGCTGATAAATGTTCCGGTAGGATTTGCTTTTCATTAAATTTCATAAATATAACTGCTCTACCTAGCACATTTTCCAATTCCCTAACATTACCAGGCCAATTGTAACTTTTTAATTTATTTAATGCTGATAATGAGATCCCCTCAACATTTCGACCGTAGTCTTGATTAATTTTTGCTAATAATCTTTCGCCAATTGGTAAAATATCTTCAATTCGATCCTTTAGCGCAGGAATAATAATAGGAAGTTTATTTAATCGATAATAAAGATCTTCTCGAAACTTTCCTTCAATGATTGCTTCCTCTAGATGAACATGCGTCGCAGCAATCACTCGCACATTAATAGGAATAGACTTTGTCCCACCTACACGTCTTATTTCTTTCTCTTGTAGGACCCTTAATAGTTTGGCTTGCATCGCAGGTGATAATTCTCCAATTTCATCTAAGAAAATACTACCATTATTAGCTTCTTCAAAAAGTCCTCTTTTCCCACCACGTTTCGCGCCAGAAAAAGCACCTTCTTCATAACCAAATAATTCACTTTCTAATAAAGTTTCAGAAATCGCAGCACAATTCACACGAACGAATTTATTATATTTGCGATCGCTTTCATTATGAATCGCGTGAGCAAACAATTCTTTTCCTGTTCCAGATTCCCCACGTAGTAAAACCGTAGCAGGAGTGCTCGCAGCTAATTTAGCCTGCATGATCGCTAAACTGATTCCTTCAGATTCACCAGCTATATCCTCGAATGAATATTTTGCCTCTAATGTTCTAATAATTTGACGTGCTCTATGTAATTCATTCGTTAACTGTGAAATTTCAGAAACATCATGAATTACTCCAACACTGCCTTTTAATTTTCCGTCTACAATTACTGGAGCTACATTAACTAGTACATCACGATTTTGCTTTCCCACTTTCATGCGTACTCCACGAACTGCTTGTTTTGTTTTCAACACTTTTAAATGAACACTTTCACCTTCAGCAATATCAATCGTTGCATGTTTACCTAGTACTTGTTCACTTGATAGTCCAGTCAGTCTTGTGTATGCCGGATTAATAATAATTCCATTTCCTTTTTCATCTACAACTGAAATTGCTTCATCCGAACTTTGAATGACTGCTTCAAGCATGCTATAAACTTCTTTTAAATTTGTAACCTCTTCTGCTAAATCGATTACCTCAGTATCATCTTTAAAAACTGAAATTGCACCTTCAAGTTCACCATCTTCTCGAAAGATTGGAATTCGAGTCGTAAAAATCTTACTTCCATTAATTAAAATATGCTCTTGATTAATTTCCTTCTTTTTCGTTTGAAGAACCCGAGGTAATTTACTAGTTGGGACAACATCCAATATATACCTACCAATTGCAGCATCTTTATCAGTATGTAACATTCTTTCTGCAGAGCGATTGAATAAAAGAATTTTTCCCCATTTATCAACCACAATCATCCCATCATGAGTGTTGTCCAAAATGAGCTCTTGTTGTCTTTTTTTATTATCGATTAAATTAAAAAGTGATTCTTTTTCTTGAACAAGATCAGATATCATTTTTGCAACAGAACCTGGGATCACTAAAGTATGCTTAGCTTTATACTCGTTTAATTCCTGGTATATCGTTTCATCTCCAGTAGTATTTATGACAACATCAATCTCTTCGTTTAAATTAGACTTCCAATCCTTTAATATTGGAATGTGTAAGCTTTTAGCAAATTCTAAACCTTTAGCCTCTTTTATCATATCTACTACTGCAACAACATGAAATAAATCAGAATGTGATAGAAGTTTTAATACAGCTGTGCCTCCTGTTCCCATTCCAACGATCATTACGTTTTGTTTCATCTTAGTTCACCTACTAATTTCAACAAATTATTAAACACATTAGACTATTATATATAAAAAGTCATTCTTTCGTCTATTTCAAATGTTTTATAAGGCTTGACAACACTATCCTTGTATAAGATTATGAAGAAAGAGAATTACGTAATTTTATACTTTATTGTTACTTTTAACGGAGGAATTAATAAACATGAAAGAATCATTTACACGTATGTTAGCATTCGTTGTGATTGTTGTACCAATAGCTTTAGCAGTTATCGGAATTAAATTACTTCGTGATACGGTATTTCTAATCCATTCTTTTGGCATTCCAAATCTTCCATTGCAATTATTAATCGGACTTGTTTCATTAGGAGTCGGTTTTTATTTAGTCGGAAGCTTTGTCTTATTTAGAGATCGTAAACGAAACAAAGTTCAAGGCAGATTTTTAAAAAGATAAGTTTTGTGAGAGTTTAACTTAGGGTCTCATTAAAACCAAAAGATAAATAACAAAACAAAAAAAGTGCTAATGAGAGCACTTTTTTTATTTACTAAGAAGTTGACTTCTGACTTGGAAAGCTAGCTCTGGATAGTCAGTAATAATCGCTGTACACTTGACTTCAAATAATCGTTTCATAACAGCAGGTTCATTGATTGTATACGGTCTTACGGCTATGTGATGTTCCATCGTTTCTTCTATTTGTTCATCAGTAATTATACGATAATTAGGATGAATTGCATTTGCTTTATAATCTTCAGCAATCTTCCAAGGTTCTTTACTTCTTCTATTAAACAGAACTGCTGTTTCAATATCCGGCGCCATTAAGTGGAATTTAAGCATACTTTTATGGTTAAAGGAAGATAAAACGATTCTTTTTTCATATTCATATGAACGGATTAAATTTATTACTCGTTCCTCAAGTCCATGGTATTCGATTTTATCATTTTTTAATTCAACATTGATACTAAAGTTATTTCCTTTTGCCCATTCAAATACTTCTTTTAAGGTAGGGATCGTGCATCCTTTAAATTGACGTTTAAATCGATAGCTAGCGTCAAATTGCTTTAATTCAGCTAAAGTATAATCTTTAACGAAACCTTTACCGTTAGTTGTACGATTTATTGTTTCATCATGAATTACAACGATTTCACCATCTTTTGATAAGTGTACATCTAACTCTATTCCGTCTGCCCCTAGATCTTCACATGCCATAAAAGAAACCATTGTATTTTCTGGGTAGGTTCCTGCAGCACCTCTATGACCAATAATATCAACCACTCAAATTCCCCCCTTGTTGAGAAAATATGTACTTTCTTCTTTTTCTTATTGTATACTAATTTTACGAAACTAAGGAGGACTATTATGCGACCATTGCAAATTTCGCCTGAAACGGCAATTTTACTTTCTAAGAAGTTAAACGTTCCTTTAGAACAAATTATGCATATGCCACAGCATATATTAATGAAAAAGTTGATGGAACTAGATTTGTCTAAAAGCGAAGAAGCTTCTGAGGATAATGAATCTAAATAGTAAATGTAAGCAGAAGTAGTTTTTCTACTTCTTTTTTTGCACCTTTTTTATTAATTCTAATCCTAAATTACATTTTTATGTAAAATTGCACAAATAATTAACAATTATGAGCTAATTTTAATTTAAACTTCCTTTCATATTAATTAGTTTTCAAGTAAAATGTAATGTATTGTGTATATTTTATAACGAAAAGTATTTATGGAGGTATTTTTAAATGTTACCTGATTGGTTAATTGGTTTGATCATGGGGATGGTAGAAGGATTAACAGAATTTTTACCAGTTTCTTCTACTGGTCATATGATTTTAGTTGCTGATTTATTAAATTTCACTGGAGAGAAAGCTTCATTTTTTGAAGTAATTGTTCAACTCGGTTCAATTCTAGCAGTAGTTGTTGTTTTTTGGAAACGACTATGGTCAGTACTAGGGGTTAAATCAGATGGTTATAGAAAAACGAACCTCAATTTAATTCATATTATTATCGGTGCTATTCCAGCCGGGATTGTAGGGCTTATATTCCATGATTTCATTAAAGATGTTTTATTCTCACCTAAAACTGTTGTAATCGGATTAGTAGCAGGCGGTATTTTATTAATTGTTGCTGAAAAAGTTTCTAAACATCCTAAATCATCTGATTTAGATCACATCTCATATAAACAAGCTTTTATTATTGGTTGCTTCCAAATGCTAGCTTTATGGCCAGGATTTTCACGATCAGGCTCTACAATAGCTGGGGGATTATTATTTGGATTAGATCGAAAAACTTCTGCAGAATTTACTTTTATTTTAGCAGTACCAATGATGATTGCTGCAAGTGGATTAGATTTTGTTAAAAATATCGATATTTTAAGTGCTTCAGATCTACCATTATTCGCAACTGGATTTATCACTGCATTCGTAGTTGCATTACTTGCGATCGTTTCCTTCCTAAAATTATTAGAGAAAGTAAAACTAACAGGTTTTGCAGTTTATCGTTTTATTGTAGCGATTGTGTTTACGATTGTATTCATATTTTAATTAAAACTACAAAGTGATAGGACAACCATATTGGTATGTCCTATTTTTTTTATTTGTTCCTTCAATTCATCGGATTATTTTGCAAATGGAAAAAGGCTATTCGTACAACGTATACGAATAGCCTTTGTAATATATATATATGTTAGTTATTTAAATTTAAAAATTGTTGTCTATTGGCGAAAGCCCTACCTCTCTTTCGCAATTCGGCTCCAGGGCCGTTCCATTAGGCAGCTTGTTTCACAACAATCTTCACTAACAGACACTACTACTAATTTTTAAATAAGGTTGAAATAGCTGACGCGTCATGGAATACGTCCAATTTTCTCCCAAATTTCGTAGTAATAATATCGTGTATCTAAATATATCAGTGGCGCATTAAATATTGTAGCATACTACAAATTATTAGGCAAACTATTTTTTATAAAGTGTAAATTCAACGGCTACTAGCTTTCACTGTCCTTAAGTAAAATTTATAAAATTAGTTGATTGGAATGGAGGGATGCTCGACACCTATGGGATATGCGGGAAGCCTGAGACCCCGTAGGCTTCCCGTGGAGGCTAAAGAATCTCGCCCTATGGAAAGCGAGCATCCTGTAGTGGAAATCAACATCACTCTACTCCTTTTACGAAAAATTGGTAATTTAATTGACATGGTTGTTCTTCAAAAACAAATGAAAACGTTGTCTACAATAGACAACGTTTCCTTTTTACAAATAATATAATTGCTAATGCGAAAAAGTACCGAAGATCTCATAAGAAGTTATTCGCTAAGAGAAATGTCTGTGGAATCACTATTAGAAGTTAATCGGGATTTAATTTTCTGAATAATTAGTTATAAAAATAAATTAAGATGCTTTATGTTCTAAACGTAATTTATCAGCAACCATTGCAATAAATTCTGAATTTGTTGGTTTTGCCTTTGACATTGAAATTGTATAACCAAATAATGTAGAAATACTATCGATATTTCCACGGCTCCATGCTACTTCAATCGCATGTCGAATTGCACGTTCAACTCGGCTAGCTGTTGTATTAAACTTTTTAGCGATATCCGGATATAAAACTTTTGTAATTGAACCTAGAAGCTCAATATCGTTATATACCATTGAAATCGCTTCACGTAAGTACATATATCCTTTAATATGAGCAGGTACCCCAATTTCATGGATGATACTTGTGATACTAGCATCTAAGTTACGTGGCTTGCTTTCGTAATTAGAAACTAAAGAAGGTGCATTACGTTTAGTTACCGCACTACCCTTTCCAACTACTTGACGGATATTGCTGATTAAATGCTCCATATCAAATGGTTTTAAGATAAAATATGATGCACCAAGGTCAACAGCTTTTTTAGTAACATCCTCTTGACCAAATGCTGTTAGCATAATAACGTTTGGAATTTTTTCAACTAAGCCAGCGCGTAAACGATCTAAAACCGCTAATCCATCTAAATGTGGCATAATAATATCTAGGACTAGTACATCTGGCTTTTTATCCTTCACTAGAGGTAAGCAGTCTTGTCCATTAAACGCAACCCCAACCACTTCCATATCTGTTTGTGCGTTAATGTAGTTTTCTAACATAATAACAAGTTCTTTATTATCATCAACTAATAATACTTTAATTTTCTCCACGCCCGTTCCTCCCTACATCCTCTATAGTGAATTTTCATTACTTATTACCGATAATTTCGACAATAAAAATTTATTTCCTGTTTTTATTATAAATTCTGAATATTTTTATTAATATAGATAGTTTTCTTCAATTTCTTCTAGCATTCGACTATTGCGTTAAAAACTACTATGTATTAAGTCGAATTATACATATAATTCATTATATAAAAAATGAAATAGTATGTAAATTTATAATTTTTAATATAAATTTACAATTCTGTAACATTAAGCGTCATATCAACCATCCTCCACATTAAAATTTTTTTAATCTTTCGATGTTGCTAATAGTATACTACCATTTTTTTCCTTTTTTGACTTATTTTTAACAAAATACACTACAAAATATTTAATAATTGTATTATCAGTGTTGGAATCAATTCATAAAGGGAAAGGGTATTTTTGAGTATTTTCTGTGCTATCCATATAATGAGTTTTACTTCCAAAGGATACTTAAGATACTTAATCCTTATGAGAGATGCAATGTAGCCCTTTGAGCTCTATTAAAGAAGTAACGAGTAGGATGATAACTCATTACAAAAATCGAGCATTCTGAAGTGTAAATAAACATAAAAAATACACCTACATAATTTGATAGGTGTATTTTTTAAATCAAGAAGCCTTTTTATTATGATAATCATAAATCGGGACTTTAGCCTCATCAAGCATCCACTCAATATGAACCCCATATCCACTAGTCGAATCATTTACAAAAACATGTGTAACTGCTCCGATTAATTTTCCATTTTGAATGATTGGTGAGCCGCTCATTCCTTGTACAATACCGCCAGTTTCTTTAAGTAAACGTTTATCAGTAACCTTTAAAATAATTCCTTTAGTGGAAGGGAATTTTTGTTGAATACTGCTTACTATTTCTATGTCAAATGCTTCTACTTTATTATCATGTATTACGGTTAGTATTTTAGCAGGACCTTTTTTCACTTCATTTGATAATGCAATTGGTAATGGTTGTGACATGATCCCATTGTCTATTTTATTGTTAACTTTACCGAATATGCCAAATGGACTATTTGAAGTGATATTACCAATCGTTCCACGATCTAAAGCAAAATGCGCTATTTTTTCTCCTGGTGAGCCATCTGCACCTTTTTCAATTGCAGTCACTGTTGAATAGACGATATGTCCATCTTCTACTTCAATGGCTTTTCTCGTATCGCTATCAGAGATAACATGTCCTAGTGCACCATATTTTAATGAATTAGGTTCAATGAATGTCATCGTGCCAATACCAGAAGCAGAATCCCTTATATATAATCCAATTCGATAGCTATTATGACCTTGGTCCCGAATAGGTTGTAACATTTTTGTGTAATACTTACCCTCGCGTTTTACAGTGATTTTTATAGGTTTACCATACTTTCCTGCTTTTTGAATAAACGGTAATACATCTGACATTTTTTCGATTTGTTTACCATTCATTTTTATTATCATGTCTCCAACTTTAATTCCGGCAATTTCGCCTGGAGACTTTTGTCCCGAACTAGTATTTACTAAATGATGTCCAACGACTAAGACACCTACTGAGTTAAGTTTTACTCCTATTGACTGTCCCCCTGGTATTATTCTTAAACTGTTTAATACTTTAACATCTACCTTTTTACTTGGTAATTCATTCATACCAAGTGCTACATTAACAATTTCTTGTTGATTCTTATTTTTTATGGTAGATGAAAACACATTATTTTGATTTATATTAAACACGCCAATACCAACTATAAATAAAAGGAGAAGAATTTTTATTATTCGATGAACATTTATATTTTTCACAAGCGAATCACTCTCCTTAGCGCCAAATTTCATTTTTTTAATTCGTGGCTATGTAGTTAATGTTAGCTTTGCAAAAGCAAAATATGATTGTAAAAATATGATAGATTCTTTAACGTATAATGTTGTATTAGTATGTTTCATTTAGCATTTTCCAATTACTAATTTATCAATAATTCCCATAAAAAAAAGAGAATATTTAATGTATAGAAAAAAATTTCCATCATTAAACATTCTCTTTATGTTCATTGAGATTGGTATTTTGCAGAAGCTGCCTGATCGATCAATTCTTTAGCGTGTTGAATCGTTACATCTGTAATTTCAACTCCAGCGATCATCCTTGCAATTTCATTAATTTTTTGATCATTTCGTAATGGTGTAACAGAAGTTTTCGTTCGATTTCCATCAATTAATTTGGCGATAAATAAATGCGTATCTGCCATAGAAGCAACTTGTGGTAAATGAGTTATACACAGAACTTGAGAATCAATGGATACCTTGTGTATTTTTTCCGCTATTGCTTGCGCTACTCTTCCACTAACCCCTGTATCAACTTCATCAAATATAATTGACGTAATCCCCTGATGCTTCGTGAAAATGCTCTTTAAGGCTAGGAACATCCTTGACAGTTCTCCACCCGATGCAACCTTTGCTAATGGCTTTAAAGGCTCACCTGGGTTTGTTGAAATATAAAACTCTACAATATCAAAGCCATCTTTTTTAAACTTAATATGTTGTTCATCTATAATTGGATCTGATTCTTGTCCTTCTTCAACATCAAACATAATTTCAAAGGTTGTTTTTTCCATATAAAGCTCTTTTAATTCTTTATGTATATCAGCAGTTAATTTGATTGCTAATTCTTTTCTTTTATTTGAAAGAGTCTTACCAGCTTTAATTAGCTTGATTTTCACATTATCTAAGTCTTTTTGTAACTTCTCGATATGCATATCTTTATGCTGAATAGTATCCAACTCTTGTTCGATACCTTCTGCGTATTTTAAGATATCAGCAACACTGTGCCCATATTTCTTTTTTAACATAGAGATCTCACTTAAACGAGTTTCAATTTCGTTTAATCTATTTGGATCATATTCCATTTGTTCGATAGAATCACGTAATCGATACGATATATCCTCTAATAAGTAATAGCTACTACTGATTCCTTCATGCATTTCTTTAATGTCATTATCGATATTCGTTACTGACTCTAAAGAATACATACTCGACCTGACCGAATCTAATCCTGATCCATCCTGGGATAAACCTTGATATGCTTCAACTAAAGACTTATAAATACGTTCAAAATTAGAAATTTTGAGTCTTTCTTCCATCAACTGATCGTCTTCATTTTCTTGCAAATTCGCATTTTGTATTTCAGTTAGCTGGAATTGAATTAAATCCAACCTATGAGCCATTTGTTGTTCATTTTCAGTTAATTGCTTTAACTGTTTTTTTAAGTCTGTATAGTTATTAAAAATATTTTGATATTCAGTAAACAAATGAGCGATTGCTTTTTCATCATATTGTTGTAACATCGGTAAATGATGTTCTTGGTCCATTAAATCTTGGCTCTCATGTTGCCCATGAATATCAACAAGTAAACCACCAATTTCCTTAAGTATAGAAGTTGTCACTAATTTCCCATTGATACGGCATACACTTTTACCAGATGAAGTAATATCTCTTTTTAAAATAATCATTTCATCTTCAATGTCAAAGCCTAATTCTCTGCATCTTGAATAAATTAGATGATTCTCATTTTCGATATGAAATAAGCCTTCAATTTCTGCTTTTTCAGTATCATATCTTACGAATTCTGCAGACCCACGACCACCAAGTAACAGACCGATAGCGTCAATAATAATTGACTTCCCCGCTCCTGTTTCACCACTTAGTACAGTTAAACCCTTTTCAAATGAAATGGAAACTTCCTCAATGATTGCAAAATTTTTAATGATAATTTCAGATAACAATGAGTTTCTCTCCTCTTTTTAAAACCATTCTCCTATTGAAGCATGTCAATAAATTTTTCTTTTAAATCCTCAGCATCTACAGGTGTACGACAAATGATTAAGATCGTATCATCACCACAGATTGTACCCATAATTTCTGACCAATCTAAATGATCAATTAATGCACCAACTGCATTTGCATTACCAGGCAATGTTTTCATTACAATTAAATGACTTGAACTATCAATTTTAATAAATGAATCAATTAAAAGTCTTTTTAATTTTTGTAAAGGATTAAATCGTTGATCTGCAGGTAAGCTATATTTATATCGACCATCAGATAACGGTACTTTTACTAAATGTAGTTCTTTTATATCACGTGAAATCGTTGCTTGGGTTACTTTAAACCCTAAGTCTCTTAGTGATTGTACTAATTCATCTTGTGTTTCTACTTCATTTTTTGCGATAATTTCTCGTATTTTTATATGACGCTGACCTTTATTCATAATACACCTCTTTGCAAATTCCGACAAATATCTTACTTAAAGAATATCTTATCTAATCTACTCGTTATTGTATATATTTTTTTAAACGTTTTCATAAAATGCATTTTTTAGCATAATTTTTTTACCTTAATTTGAAAAAAGGATAAAAAGGAAACCTATTTGGTTTCCTTTTTATTATTTTACCTTCTTTAATTCAGTATGTGCTTCATTTACAATTTCCATTGGTAATCGATTTAACTCGCTATTTCCAATTTCCTTTGAACCTTCCCAATGAAGATGAATTAAAAATTCAATATTACCTTCTCCACCCGTTATAGGAGAAAAAGTTAAAGCTTTTATATCATATCCTTGGCGAAGCGCAAAATCGCTCATCATTTCGATCACTTGTTCATGAACTTTTGGATCGCGTACAATACCCTTTTTACCAACTTGCTCTCTACCAGCTTCAAATTGTGGTTTTATTAACGCGACAACATCACTTGAAGGTACTAATAATGTTTTTAAGACTGGTAAAATCAAACGTAACGAAATAAAGGATACGTCAATTGAAGCAAATTGAGGTAAACCTTCAATTAAATCTTCTGGTTTAACATAACGAAAATTTGTTCGTTCCATTACAATAACACGTTCATCTTGCCTTAATTTCCAAGCAAGTTGATTGTATCCAACATCAAGTGCATATGATTTTTTTGCCCCATTTTGAAGAGCACAATCCGTAAATCCACCTGTCGAAGATCCAATATCAATCATAATTTTATCTTTAACTGATAGATCGAATGTGTTTATAGCTTTTTCTAATTTGTATCCTCCACGGCTCACATAAGGCATAACTTCACCTTTAATTTGTAATGGGAGTTCAATATCTATTTTTTCTCCAGGCTTATCTAATCTTTGTTCGTTTGTATAGACAAGTCCTGCCATAATTGCTCGTTTAGCTTTTTCGCGTGTTTCGATTAAACCACGATCTACTAAAAGTACGTCTACTCGTTCCTTTTTTGCCATTTAAATGTCATCCTCTTATTTATTACAAACCATTTCACGGATTTTCTTAACCGATTCATCTTTTGTTAAATGAATTTCATCAAGTAATTTATCAACATCACCGTGTTCAACAAATAAATCCGGTATACCTATGCGTTCTACGCGGACGTTTTGAAAATTATTTGAACTTGCAAATTCTAAAACAGCACTTCCAAAACCACCTTGTAATACTGCCTCTTCAATCGTTAAGATCGGTTTTCCGTTCTTAAAGATATCATTTAACATTGCAGTATCCATTGGTTTAATAAATCTTGCGTTTACTACTTTAACAGAAATATTTTCTTTCTCTAAATCATCCGCTGCATCTAATGCCATTTTAATTGTTGTACCAAACGTTAAGATAACTGCATCTGAACCTTCTCTTAATACTTCCCATGATCCAATCGGAATTTCTTTTAATTGCTCATCCATTGGTACGCCGATACCATTCCCTCTAGGGAAACGCAGCGCAATTGGACCATCGTCGTATTGAATTGCAGTGTTTACCATATGTTGGCCTTCATTCTCATCTTTAGGCATCATTAAAACTAAGTTTGGTATATGACGTAGGAAGGCAATATCAAACACACCTTGATGAGTTTCACCGTCAGCTCCTACTAATCCTGCACGATCGATTCCAATGAATACATTTAAATTTTGTCTACAAATATCATGTAAAACTTGGTCGTATGCTCTTTGAAGGAATGTTGAATAAATTGCTAAAAACGGCTTCATTCCTTGCGTTGCTAAACCAGCTGCAACTGTTGCCGCATGCTGCTCTGCAATACCGACATCAAAAATTCGGTCAGGTAATTGAGCTTGGAAATTTTCCAATTTTGAACCGACTGGCATTGCAGGAGTAATCGCTACGATTCGCTCATCTTTTAGAGCTAACTTTAATACAGTATCACTAACAAGTTTACTCCAAGCTGGTGGTGCTTTATCCGGCTTAATTAACTTCCCAGATTCTACTTTATAAGGACCTGTACCATGCCAAGTTCCAATATCATCACTTTCTGCTGGCTTATATCCTTTTCCTTTTTTCGTTAGTACATGTACTATTACCGGGCCTTTAGTTTTCTTAGCATATTCAAGGGATTCAAATAAGTCTTCAAAATTATGACCATCAACTGGTCCAAAATAAGTGAAACCCATCTCCTCAAAAAACATTCCTTGTGTAACTAAGTATTTAAGGCTATCTTTTAATTTTTTTGATGTACTTGATAGTTTGTCCCCGATTCCAGGAATTTTTTTGATCACGCCTTCAAGTTCACCTTTAGCCCAACGGTATTTCCCAGTTGTTCTCAATCTTCCTAAAATGCTATGTAAAGCACCTACGTTCGGAGCTATAGACATTTCATTATCATTTAAAATAACGATGACATCTTTTTGTTCATGTCCAATGTGATTCATTGCTTCAAGAGCCATCCCACCAGTTAATGCACCATCTCCGATAATTGGAATAATGTATTCACCAGTTTTTTTAATATCTCTAGCAATAGCCATCCCCATTGCCGCAGATAGTGAAGTCGAGCTGTGTCCAGTTTCCCATACATCATGCTCACTTTCATTTCGCTTAGGAAAGCCACATAATCCTTTAAATTGTCTAAGTGTTGTAAATTCTTTTGCGCGACCAGTTAATATTTTATGAACATACGATTGATGTCCTACATCCCATAAAAATTTGTCTTTAGGCGAATTAAAGACTTTATGTAATGCAATCGTTAATTCAACAACTCCTAAATTTGGCGCAATATGACCACCTGTCTCAGAAAGCTGTTGAATAAGAAATTTACGAATTTCTTCACTTAATACTTCTAATTCACCGTTCGTTTTATTTTTTAAAAAGCTCGGATTTTCAATTGTCGTAAGATCCATCTTGGATCACTCACCTTCCTAGATGTTAAATCTATATAAATAATTCATTATTATGTAATTTTATCTATAAAATGATTTTACCATACTTGTAGTTAAACGCTAGTTTCTTAAATGACTAACTCTTAACACCATGTATCATAATACCATTTTTATTAAAATCTGTTTAATGTTTTTTATTTTTATAGAATAAAATTATGAATAATTTTTTTTGCAAAATGAAAAGAAAGCCGCTAGCACATATGTGTTAACGGCCTACATTTCTGTATATTTTATTAACATCATTAACGATTATTAAGTAGTTACATTATACATAAATGAATAAATCTATTCAATGGACATGGAATTAATTACATAATCAAAGATTAAAAACTGCGATTTTCAACAAAATCACAAATTGAGATTAAGTAGTCATCTTTAATCCCACATGCTCGAACATGTTGTTTAGCTTCAGTAATAAATGTATGAAGCCTTTCTTTAGCACCCTCTACTGAATACAGCTTAACATAAGTAGTTTTATCATTTTCTATATCACTACCAACTGGCTTACCAAGTACTTCTTCATCACCTATTACGTCTAAAATATCATCTTGTATTTGAAATGCGATACCGAGTTTATAAGCAAATTGCGTTAGGTGAGATAATTGTTCGGCTGTTGCTTTTGAAATAATTGCACCTGCAATAACTGGATACATTAGCATTTTCCCCGTTTTTCTTTCATGGATATATTGCAATTCTTCTCCACTAAGCTCTTTACTTTCACCTTCCATATCTGCTACCTGACCAGCAACCATACCTTCCGGACCTGCAGCTATCGCTAATTCACTAATTAATTGTAGTTTCACTTGATCAGACACATGAAAATCATTCATTTCCGTAATTAATTTAAATGCGTATGTCAATAAACCATCACCTGCTAATACCGCAAGATCTTCGCCAAATACTTTATGATTAGTCGGTTTTCCTCTTCGAAAATCATCATCATCCATACATGGTAAATCATCATGAATTAATGAATAAGTATGAATCATTTCTAAAGCACATGCAGGTTTTATCCCCATTAATGGGTCATTACCAAATGCATCTAGCGTTGCGAAAAGTAAAAGAGGTCTAATTCTTTTCCCTCCACCTTGTAATGAATAGGACATAGATTCTTTTAATTTTTCTGGTGCTTTTAATCTTTCAACCGATTTAATCATTTCATCATTTACTAGTCTACTGGAATACTCCATAAAATCTTTGAAAGTGTTCATATTATTCCTCCTCAACAGTAAAAGGAGTTTGTTCACCCTGTTCATTTAATATAGAAGTCATTTGTTTTTCAACTTTAGTAAGCTTCTCTTGACAAATTTGAGATAGTTTTATACCTTCTTGAAAGTATTCGATCGCTTTTTCAAGAGGTACGTCACCTTGCTCTAATTTTTGTACGATCATTTCAATTTCTTTTATTGCTTCTTCAAAAGAACGCTCATTTTGTGACAATTGATTCACTCTCCTTTTACTTCAAGTACTTCACAATTTAATTTCCCATCGGTCATTTGTAATTGGAATCGGTCTCCGCTTTTTGCTTGTTTAACCGATTTCATTAATTCGTTATCATTTTTATATGCTAATGAATAACCTCTGGCCATAACTTTTAATGGGCTAAGTGCATCTAGTGTATGAACTACTCTTTCCATTTCAAATTTCTTTTGGGTAATTAGGCGATTAAATTCTTTTTGTAAAGCATTATGTAATTGCTGGTGCTTTTGCTTTTCAAGCTGAACTCTATTACTTGGATGATGAATAAGTAGAGACGAATTTAGTTCTTTATGCTTGTTTATTTTAGACTTAATAATTTCATTTATTGATGTATGTAAACGTTCATTAATGCGGTCAAATTGCTCTTGTTTTGGATGGAAAAGTGAATTTGGATATCTAAAAACATAAGCATCTTGAACAGCCTTTAATTGCGTTTGTTTTCGTTCAATAATCGTATCCATCGCTTTATTGAGTCTTGATTTTCGAACTGTAAATTGCTCAAGTATTTCTCTTTGGCTTAACGAAACTAATTCTGCTGCTGCAGTAGGTGTAGGCGCCCTTAGATCAGCGACATAATCAGCAATTGTCGTATCCGTTTCATGACCCACTGCGGAAATGATTGGGATTTTTGATTCAAAGATCGCTCTCGCTACTATTTCTTCGTTAAATGCCCAGAGTTCCTCAATTGATCCTCCGCCACGTCCGACTATTAACACATCTATTTCCTTCATTTTACCTGCTGTTTCAATTGATTTCACAATCGACGCTTTCGCCCCTTCACCTTGTACAAGGGTCGGAATTACAACTATTTTCCCAATCGGGTATCTTCGTTGAATCGTTGTAATGATATCGCGAACAGCAGCACCGGTTGGTGAAGTAACAACCCCGATTACACTAGGAAAAGAAGGAATCTTTTTCTTGAATTTCTGATCAAAGAGTCCTTCTTCTAATAGTTTTTTCTTCAATTGTTCATAAGCTACAAAGAGACCGCCAACCCCATCAGGTTGCATGTCTCTTATGTAGATTTGATAGCTACCAGATCCTGGGTATACATTTATTTCACCTTGTACAATAACCTGCATACCATCGGTTGGTTGAAATGCAATATTTGCATTATAGGATTGAAACATGACCGCTGCAATTCTAGCACCATCATCTTTTAACGTAAAATAATAATGACCGCTAGATGAATGACGTTTAAAATTTGAGATTTCTCCACGGAGAAGTATATTTTGCAAATTACGATCCGCTTGAAATTTTGCTTTTAAATATTTAGTTAATGCGGTAACAGTAACTGGTAGCTTTTCCGTCATGCATAGCCCTTCTTTCATTCTTACAAAGCAATAAGATTAAAGTTTAGTACTCAAATTTAATTTACGATCAATTTGAGAAGCTGCTTTTAACGTATTATGAAGTAGCATTGTAATTGTCATTGGACCTACTCCACCTGGTACAGGCGTAATATAACCAGCAACATTTTTTACATCTTCAAAATTTACGTCTCCGCATAATTTGCCATTTTCGTCTCTATTCATTCCGACGTCAATCACAATTGCTCCCTCTTTAACATAATCAGCTGTAATTAATTTCGCTACACCAATCGCAACGATTAAAATATCAGCCTGCTTTGTAATATTTTTTAGATTAGTTGTACGTGAATGTGTATAAGTAACAGTTGCATTTTCATTTAAGAATAGTTGTCCAACTGGTTTCCCTACAATATTACTACGTCCAATAACAACGACATGTTTTCCACTAATCGGAATATTTGTATTTTCTATTAATTTTAATATACCAAAAGGAGTACAAGGTAGTAATGAATCTTGATTCGTCATCATTCTTCCAATATTAATTGGATGAAATCCATCAACATCTTTTAATGGAGAAATTGTTTCAATTACTTTCTTTTCTGAGATATGAGCAGGTAATGGCAACTGAACTAAAATACCATGAATTGACTCATCATCGTTTATTTTGTTTACAACGGATAATAACTCATCTTCAGTAACTGATTCAGGTAATTCAATTACTTCAGAGTACATTCCTAATTCATTACATGCTTTATGCTTCGAATTCACATATGTTCTTGAAGCAGAATTATTTCCAACTAAAACAACTGCTAAACCTGGTGTAACACCTTGATTTTTTAATTCTGAAACACCATTCTTTAATTCCTCACGAATTGATACTGAAACTTCTTTACCATTAATTAATGTTGCTACCATTTTAGTTTCCCCCTATGCATATAAACAATCTATCTATTTAGAATTTTGATAATACCGCATTGATAAATTTACTAGAATCATCATCACCGTAAACTTTAGCAATTTCAATCGCTTCATTGATTGCTACACTTTTTGGAACATCCTCTAAGTAAGTAATTTCTACTAGAGCAATTCTAAGGATATTGCGATCAACGTTGCCTAAACGATCCATCGTCCAGCTTTCGATATTTGAAGCTAATTGTTCGTCAATCACTTCTTTATGACTAACAAAATTTGTTACAATTGCCTCTAAAAAAGCATCTTGTTTTTCTTCAGCTTCTTCTAATACATGCTCTAATGCCTCTGAAGCATTCGCTTCACTTAAATCCATTTGGAATAATGTTTGTAATGCAAGTTCCCTTGCTTTTCTACGTTTCATCAAAATAATAAACTCCTTTAAGCTAAATTCATCATTCGTTGCATAGGTAATAACGAATTCTAATTTTGTATAGTAACACGTTATTTTACCATTTTTTTTAATAAGTTCCAACGACTGTCTGTATTAACTCTAATTTTTATTATTATTAACGTTTCTAAGCAAACTCAATACTTTAAACTATTTTCTACATTTTAACTTAAAATCCAATAAAATAACAGATTAATGTTTGTGTTTTTTTAAAAAATATTCCTTTTTCTTACTTTAAAATAATATTTACACACGAAAACACGAACATTCAAATAGATAGATTACGAAAATGCGGAATTAAAGGGGGTACAAAAGATTTTCAGGAAATAAAAAAACTTTCCAACTAATACCAGATTTTATGCTCTTTCCTGTCCTTCCTGATTCCTAAGCCATTCATGTTCCAGTATGCTGTATAAATAAGTGTCTCTCCATCCGTCTCTTAATAATAGATTTTCACGCATTTTACCTTCCAAATTTAATCCGCATTTTTCAAGTACTTTAGCTGAAGCAATATTTCTAACATCACATGTCGCAAATATTCGATGAAGCTTAAAATTTTTAAATCCGAATGAAATGACTTCTTTAGTAGCTTCACTAGCAAAACCCATGCCCCAATAGTTCGGATGAATTATATACCCTATTTCACCTATTTGATTAATTTCATCCCTAATATTAAACTCGATTGATCCGATTAATTCATCGGATTTCTTTTCTATTATTGCAAATGCAAATCTAGTCCTATTTATTTGCTTCATATCTTCTAGTATTTTATGAATGAATTCTTTAGTCTCACTCTCCGTATTTGGACCCCATGGCTGAAATTGACATACAACTAATTGTGATGCATATTTATGTACTTGCTGCCAATCACTTTCAACAAATTCACGTAAGTTTGTTCGATTTGTGCTCAAATTTAAGATCATATTGTCACCTTTTTCTATTTCATTTACAAATTAATTTTAACACATTTCAAAATATTAAATTAGTTCACAAGAACCTGACAAAGGATGCACCAAAATGAAAGAACTGAAAAGACTGTCCTTACTTCTTATCTAGCAAAACAAAAAAAGAGCCTCTATTAGATAGAGACTCTTTTTATAAGATTAAAGTTCAATTGGAGCTTCTTGCTCAGGTTTCGTATCGAATTGAACTCCTACTACGTGAACATTTACTTCAGATAATTCAAGACCTGTCATCGTTAGTAATGCTTGACGAATATTGTCTTGTACATTTCCTGCTACAGTTGGGATTGACTTACCAAATTTAACTAGAATGTATACATCGATTGTAATTCGATCTTCTGATAAATCAACTCGGACACCTTTACCGTGATATTTCTTACCGATAATTTCAGAAATACCAGATGCTAGGTTTCCACGCATGCTTGAAACACCTTCAACTTCAGCAGCTGCAATACCAGCAATTACTTCGATTACTTCAGGTGCGATTTCTACTCGACCTAATGTCGCAGTACCCATTTCTAAAATTTGATTTTCGTTCATACAGATCCCTCCACTTTATCCTTTAACAAGCGCATGCTCCTCAAGGAATTTAGTATTATACTTCCCTTTTACGAAGATTTCATTTTGCAATAAATTTAAATGGAATGGAATTGTTGTGTAAATTCCTTCTACCACAAATTCTTCAAGTGCTCTTATCATTATAGCAATTGCTTCTTCTCTTGTCTTGCCATGCACGATAACTTTCGCAATCATTGAATCATAATATGGCGGAATTGTGTACCCGGTATATACAGCAGAATCAACACGAACATTCGGACCACCTGGTGGTAAATACGAATTGATTTTACCAGGAGACGGCATGAAGTTTTTATCTGGATTTTCTGCATTAATACGACATTCAATAGACCATCCTTTTAAAGTCACGTCTGATTGAGTAATTTTTAATGGATGACCTTTAGCAATTAATAATTGTTGCTTAATAAGATCAATACCAGAAATATATTCAGTTACAGGATGCTCAACTTGAATACGTGTGTTCATCTCCATAAAGAAGAAGTTTTTAGTATGTGGTTCATAAATAAACTCAACAGTACCTGCACCCCAGTAATTTACTGCTTCAGCTGCACGAACAGCTGCTTGACCCATTTTTTGACGAGTTTCTTCGTCTAAAACAGGAGATGGCGCTTCTTCTACTAATTTTTGAAGACGACGTTGAATTGTGCAATCACGTTCTCCAAGATGAATCGTATTACCATGTTCATCTGCTAAAACTTGAATTTCAACATGTCTAAAATCTGTAATGTATCTTTCAAGATATACACCCGGATTACCGAAAGCTGTTTGAGCTTCTTGTTGAGTAATTTGTATACCTTTTTCAAGTTCGGTTTCATCTTTTGCTACACGGATCCCTTTACCTCCGCCACCAGCTGTAGCTTTGATAATAACTGGATAACCGATTTCTGCAGCAATCTTTTTACCATCTTCAACACTTTGAATAATACCTTGTGAACCAGGTACTACTGGTACTCCTGCTTCTTTCATTGTTTCACGAGCAACGTCTTTTGTACCCATTTTAGAAATAGAATCAGCCGTTGGTCCAATGAATTTCACATTGCACTCTGTACATAATTCTGCAAAACTAGCATTTTCTGATAAGAAACCATAACCAGGATGGATTCCGTCACAGCCAGTTAGTTTTGCAATACTAATGATATTAGTCATATTTAAATAACTATCTTTTGATAATTTAGGTCCGACACAATAAGCTTCATCAGCCATTTGAACATGTAATGCTTCTTTATCTCCTTCAGAGTAAATAGCAACTGTTTCAATGTTTAATTCTTTACATGCTCGAATAATACGAATGGCGATTTCTCCTCGATTCGCTATTAAAACCTTTTTCATTTCTTCACCTTCTCTAGTAAAGTACTGTTAATTTTGTAGATATTAGGCCTTTACCAAGAATAATGGTTGACCGTATTCTACTAATTGACCATTTTTAGCTAGTACTTCAACGATTTCGCCTTCAATTTCAGCTTCAATTTCATTAAATAACTTCATTGCTTCAACGATACAAACGATTGAATCGTTTTTAATACGATCACCTATAGATACGTATTCTTTTGCATCAGGAGATGGAGATGCGTAGAAAGTACCTACCATCGGTGATGTAATTTTATGTAAGTTACTTGTATCTTCTTTTTCCACTACAGGTGCAGCAACTTCTGCAGCAACTGGTCTTTCTAAAGTTGCAACTGGAGCAGATGTAACAACAGGAGCTACCTCGTGGTGTACAACTGGAGCAGATGTAACAACAGTTGTTTGTCCACCTTTTTTAATTTTAACGATAGCACCATTATCCTCAAATTCGAATTCATTTATTGTTGATTGATCGATTAACTTAATTAATTCTCTAATTTCATGAATTTTCATTCTGTTCACCCCTTAAGACATATAGTCTAATCTTATAACCTAATACTAAACTTTTCAACAAATTATTTTAACCAAAGTAATGCCTAATTATTTTTAGCTATTTTACAAGGAATATTTATATATTATTCCTTACCAAAAATAATTCAATATAAACTATTATAACAGGGAAAACCAAAGACAGAAAGTGCACAGGAATTAGGAATAATCCTAAAATTCACATTAATTATTTATATGCTTATTAAAAAAAATGAAGAGCCAGTAGTTAATCCCGCTGGCAACAGGCGATTTAAACAATGGGAAGCCTTTTATTTTGGCTATTACGTACATTATGTTCTTCTAAATAAGTACTTAGTTGATTTTTCGTTACAGGATGTAAATAACCTCACGGGGGCTTCATTTATTTTGGAAAATTGGTCAAACCTTTTATACAAAATGATAGCCAGTAGAATGAATTCTACTGGCTTTGTTCAACAAATTATTTAACTTGGAATTTTACAACTACTAATTTTTCACCTAAGACACTTCTTGTCATTTGAATAATGTCATTCGCTGCTTTTCTGCTTGGTTTTGCAGATGTTACATCTACTTTTACTTCATCTTTGTCAGAACGAACTAGTGCATCTTTATAGCCAGCTTCTTTAATCATAGTTTCTACATCTGATTCTAATGCAGTTAATTTTTGAAGTTCATTCATATTAGTGAATGCATCACTCTTCTCTTTTGCTGATGCAGTTGCTGAGTCAACAGTAGATTTATATTCATCAATTAATTGACTTCTTTGATCTTCTTGTTCCATACGTTGTTTTAAGAATACTTCACTAGTAGAATTTTCTTTGGAAGCTGTTTCTTTATCGTTTTGTTTAGAAGTATCTGAGTTTTGTTTAGAAGTATCTGA
The DNA here is from genome assembly GCF_042887255.1 of Gottfriedia sp. NPDC057948. Classification (NCBI taxonomy): domain Bacteria; kingdom Bacillati; phylum Bacillota; class Bacilli; order Caryophanales; family Bacillaceae; genus Gottfriedia; species Gottfriedia sp. NPDC057948. The sequence continues at coordinate 122,107 of NZ_JBHVPN010000004.1, read as the reverse complement.
GTTTTGTTTAGAAGTATCTGTTTTAGAATCCGTTTTCTTAGTATCTTTAGGAGTTGAGTCTAATGAATCTGTATTTGTGCTATTATTCATGTTCATAAAACTTGTTGTTTTTAAATTATCAGGTGTTGTAACATAATAAACTGATAATACAACTACTAAACTTAACATTGTTAATAACCAAATTGTTTGTTTTTTCATTTAACTTTTACCTTCTTCCTCTTATTTTTTTGGTTGTACAGAGACACGATAGCTTGGTACATCAAGTAATCGTGTAACAGCTTCTCTAATCATTTGTTTAACTTCTAGGTTATCTGCACCTTTTGCAATAATGAGTACACCTCTAATTCTTGGCATTTGAGTTTCGGCTATAACAGGTTCTTGTTTATCACCGTTATCAATAATGACTACTTGCTCTTCTTGTGATTGATCATCAATATTTCGTTTCCCACCTTGTTTATCTGTTTCCTCAGTTTCTTGAGAACGATTCGTTTTATTTGTTTGATAAACGTTCTTTCCACTACCTTCAAGATTTACTACTACTTTTACATTACTTACACCAGCCATATTATTTAATGTCTCTGTTAGCTGCTGCTCGTATTTTGTTTCATATTCTTCCATTTTGTTTGATGATGATTTTCCACCATCACTTCCAAGAGTCTCAACAGCTTGTTCATTATTTTTTGGTTTTCCACTCGTTTCTGTGGAAATAGGTGAAAGCATTGAATTCGTTTTTTGATTTGTATTAGTAAATAGACTGCTTGCAATCATCCAACAAACCCCGAGTCCCAGTAGAGCTAGTACATATTTTCTCGTCAGTTTAAATGGACTTTTTTCTTTGTCAGAAGAGGTTTTGTCATCGCCATTTCCTTTTAGAAAGTCTGCTAATTTTATTGGTGGAATCTTTTTCTTCATTTGTCATTACTCCCCTCCTTCCATTTTGACTTCGATTTGCTTGTCCTCAAGCTCCCATTTATTTGCTAAAAAAGTTTGTAACTCTTGTTGTTTAATTTTTTCATCGTCTGTCTGAACTGGCTGATCGGTATTAATTGATACTTCTTGAACAGGTTCTACATTGCTTGTCTCATCTTTTTTAGGGCCAACGTAAACGATTACTTTAGAAAGATCCTGAGCTGTTTTGACATTATTAACTCCATCTTTTACTTGTAAATCCACATTTGTAATGACCTGTTCAAATTCTTTTGTAAAGCTTTTTTCAACGTCCTTTTTCATTTGGACAGCCATTTGTTTTAATATATATGCACGTTCTGCTTCTTGTATTTCATTTTTCTTATTATTTATTTCATTTTTTATTTCGCCATTTGCTTCATACGTTTTAGACTGGTACCCAGCTAGCACTTCTTTTATATTTACTCTGAATAATTGAAAAATTGGTTGGAGCATCATGACAATTAATAATAGACTGGCTACAAATCGTACATATTTTGCTAAGCCGGTATTTGGAATTAACATCATAATGACGGTTGCAACTAGTATATAGACGATAATATTTGAAACCCAGTGTATAAAGAATTCCATTTTTTCACCTACCTAAACATGACGACAATGTTTCCTGCCGCTATTATTAAAGTCATACTTAAGAAAAACATTAATGAAACAATTGATAAACAAACAAATAAATAAGTTACACTTTTTCCGATCGTATCAATCGTGCTAATGATATTTTTACTTCCAACTGGTTGTAAAATCGCCGCTGAGAATTTATAAATTAAAGCTAAAACTAATATTTTAATAGCTGGGAATACAACGATTGCCAATAAAGTAACTAAACCTACAATCCCAACTGTATTTTTTAATAATAAAGACGCACTAATAACTGTATCTGTAACGTCTGCAAAAACTTTACCAACAACCGGAACAAAATTACTTGTTACAAATTTAGCTGTTTTTACTGCTACCCCGTCCGAAACGGCAGTCGTCAAACCTTGTACACTTAATACCCCTAAAAAAATAGTTAAAAAGATTCCTAGTACACCTACAGCAACATTTCTTATTAATGAAGCAAGTTTTGTCACCTTTAACTCATCATTTATAATGCTTACAATACTTAAAATTGTTGATACAAGAATTAAAGGTAGTACAAAATACGTCACTAGTAATCCACTGGTGTGCATTAAAAAAATTAAGATTGGATGGAAAACACCAACGGATATGACACCACCTGATGTCGCAATCAAAGCTAGTAAAATAGGTATTAGTGCTCGTAAAAAATCAATCATGACTGTAATTGCATCTTGGGTGGCCTGCGTGGCAACATAGAAACTATTTAATGCAAAAACGACTAATACTAGAAAAACCACATTATCAGCAATCTTACTAACCGTACTCTTCTCAAATGCATTTTGTAATGATTGGAGTAAAGAGCTAAAAATAACTAACATAATTAAGATCCCTAATATTTTTCCATTACTTATTAACTCAAAAAATATATATTTAGCAAATGCAATAAACCATTCTTGCAATGAAAATTTCTTTTCTCCCTTTATAAATTGGATAAAGTCCCCTTTTTGACTTTCTGGTAAAAAGCCACCATATTGATGAACAACTTCATCCCAATATTGTTGAACTTCATCGATCCCTAACCTTTGTATTTGTTCATTTACTATCTCAGCAGGTGGAGGAGCAGCTTGTACAATTCTTGGTACTAAAAAAAAGAGAGTAAAGAAAAGAAGAAAAACTTTCATCCTTTTTGACATAATGTCCTCCTTCCCTTACATCTAAGAAATTTTTGGTAAAAAACTTAAAATTGTTTCAATTAAAGCTGTTAAAATCGGTACTGCAAGAACCAAAATGAGTACTTTGCCCCCTAGTTCAATCTTGGAAGCAATTGCCCCTTGGCCTGCATCTTTCGTAATTTGAACGCCAAATTCAGCTATGTATGCGATCCCAATTATTTTTAATAAAGTTTCAACATACACATTTTTAATACTCGCTTGATTTGCTAGCTTTTGAATTTGATCTAATAAAAATTGCACTTTATCTAATAAAAATAAAAACAATACACAGCTTATAAAAACAGTTATTGCTAACGTAAAATTATTCATTTTAAATTGATTTAATAGAAGAATGACAAATGTCGCAGCTAAACCAATGCCAACAATTTGGATGATTTCCAAAGACTCTCACCCCTAATCTAATGAAATAGAAATACATCCCTAACTTTATTAAATAGATCACCAGCTTTAGTGATTACTTGAAGAAATACGATAATGAATGCAGTTATAATCGTCCAAGTAGCAAACTCTTCCTGTCCGGCTTTCTTTAAGACCGCATGGATAATGGCAGCAATTACTCCAATCCCAGCTATCTGAAACATCAGTGCATAATTTGTAATCAATTTAAATTCCTCCTACAAGAGTAATATAACGATTAATATTCCACTTAAAACGCCTAACATTTTAGACATTCGTTCATAACTGCCCTGTGAATCGATTGCTTCTTGCTCTTCTCTTTCCAAATGTTTTAGTGCTAAAATGATTTGTTTTTGTTGAGAATATTTATCATGCATACCAATCGTCTCACCAAATTGTAATAACACTTGTATGTCTGACTCTTTAATCGAGACAGTTTTTGCATATTTCATTAATGAATTTTCCCAAGCTTCTTTCGCTGATAATGCGCTCGTTTCAAGTTGAATTGCAAAATCCTTTAAACAACTATTAATCGGTCCTTTCAATTGACTCGAAATTCTTCTAAACGCTTCTTGCAGTGGCAATTGACTATACATTACCTCTGCTTCAAGTGATTGGAGAGCCAACTTCCAGCCCCTTAATTCTTTTGTTCGTTCTGATAATCTACCGGCAAAATAAAATCCAAGCCAGCTTGTTGAAAAAATGATAATAAGTGCTCCAATCCACCTCATCTAAAGCACCGCCCTCGGATGAAATAAACTAGTGAAATCCTTATTTTTAATATCCGTAACAGTACCAGGTGACGGAAAATTTGAAATTTCAATAAATCGTTCAAATGTCCCATTTTGAAACAAAGGCAAAAGAGAAGGGCGTTTTCTAATTTCCTCAAGAGAATAGCCATGGACGGTTACTATTAATTGAACTCCGGCAAAGATCGCTTCTAAAATTGCATCAACATCTTCCTTTTTTCCAATTTCGTCTACAAGAATGACATGAGGACTCATCGACCTTACAAGCATCATCATTCCTTCAGCCTTTGGACATGCATCTAATACATCGATTCTTTCACCAAATGTATATTGAGGAACCCCTTTAACTGAACCTGCTATCTCAGAACGCTCGTCAACTATGCCTACTTTCCCAGGCCTTATTCTCCTTATGGCATCGCCTTGACTCACCACTCTAGCAAAATCCCTAAGTAATGTTGTTTTCCCTGCTTGTGGCGGGCCAATCAGCATAGTGTTTTTCCATCTTCCTTCATAAACATACTTTACAAAAGGACTAGCTATTCCTACTTTTTCTTTTGCAATCCGAAAATTATAAGAACTAATATCTCGAATCATTTTAACCATTCCATTTTCGGTTACAACGCGACCAGCTAACCCGACTCGATGCCCACCTTTAATTGTGATATATCCTTTTTTCAATTCTTCCTCAATCGTATAAATTGAAAATTGACTTAACTTTCCAAGAATCTGCCCGCCTTCTTCTTCTGTTAGGATATAAGGAATAAAATTTGACTGATTATTAGAAATCACTTCAACTGGACGCCCAATTCTTAACCTTAATTCCTCGACTTGATGTAAGTCTCCATATGAACGCTGTAACTTTTCTTTAATTAATGTAGGTAATACGTTGAAAACCTCTTCCATAAAAGGTCACATCCTATCATTTAAAAACTGCCAACAATATTAAAAACACACCACAAACTACTAAAACTAATCGAATAGGATCCAATTTAGAAGCAACCCCTATAATTCCAATAGCCATTGTTGAAATGAGAATTATAGGTCCGACAGTTGCCAAAACACTATTTACTGCCAAGGCTTTCTTAATGTCGTTTAAATACAAAATTGTAAAAGCAGCAATCAATTCTACACTTCCACCAAAAACTCTAAGCATTCCCATACTTAGAACAGCTCGATCCATTGAATCAATCCAATCCTTCATAGCTACACACCTTTTTTCATTCTTTTTTATTACTAATATGCTGAACATGTCCATTTCAGAAGACAAACATTAATTCGAAGGCACAAAAAAGAGAGAAGTCGTATAACTTCTCTCTTTAGACTTGCTTATGAATGGTTGGTGTGTATCTGAAAAAGTAAATATGAAATAACTTACTCATGACAGACCTATGAGAGGTTCATGAGTTACTTTTAACGCAGATTCTTTAATTTTACTTACTCATAAAGGGTTCATGAATTACTATTTAAGCAGAATCTTGAATCTTACTTACTCATAAAGGGGTCATGAGTTACTTTTAACGCAGATTCTTGAATCTTACATTCTTATACCAGGTTCATGAGTAACTATTAAAGCTAAATAAAGAAAAATAACTTACTCATGACAGGCCGTAATAGAAATCAACATGACTTATATCTTCATTGTCTTACGATAAGATTCTCAAACAAAATTAAAATATCATATAAACAAAAAAGATTATTACCATAATAACTTGCAATACCGCTTTTGCTAATGAACTACTAATAAAAGAGACAACTGTCGCCCATGCAGATTTTATTGACTCTTTCGTATTCTTCCCTTGTAATTTCTCAGCAATAAAAACAGATATGAAAGGGACAATAATTAAGCCAAAGGGAGGAAAAACAAACGATCCAACGATTACAGCTAAACACCCTACTCTTTCACCAGTTTTTGTACTGCCGTATTTTTTAAGAAAATATTTATTAGCTAGAATATCCGCTAGAAAAATAACAGCTGTAAAAATCAGCATAATAATCCAAAACGATCTATTTAAATTAGTTTTATTTATACCAAAGTAATAAATTAAAAACCCTACCCATAATACTGGTACACCTGGAATTATTGGTTTGATTAGCGCAATAAACGCCAATGCAAAACAAATGATAATCAATGTCCAAAGAACTATTGATGTAACCATTTAATCACCCTTACTTATTTAAATTTGATAATAAGAAAAAAGAGACACTCTTTTAAATAAGTGCCTCCATTTTTACATTTAATTAAGCTTTTGAACGTGAAACGTAGCTAGCTTCAGTTGTGTTAATAATTAATACTTCGCCTTCATTAATGAAGATTGGTACTTGTACTACTAAACCAGTTTCCATTGTAGCTGGTTTTGTAACGTTAGAAGCAGTATCACCTTTAATACCTGGTTCAGTTTCAACTACTTTTAGATCAACAGTGTTTGGTAATTCAACACCTAAAATTTCACTTTCAAAAGTCATGATATAAACTTCCATATTTTCTTTAAGGAATTTTAATTCACGTTCAATATTTGCTTCTGGTAATTCAATTTGCTCATAAGACTCATTGTCCATGAATACATGTTGGTTACCATTAGCATATAAATATTGCATTTTACGGTTTTGAATATGTGCTTTTGCTACTTTCTCACCAGCACGGAATGTTTTTTCTTGTACAGCACCTGTACGTAGGTTACGAAGTTTTGAACGTACGAATGCAGCACCTTTACCTGGTTTAACGTGTTGGAAATCAATTACTTGCCAAAGTCCACCGTCAGTTTCAATTGTTAAACCTGTACGAAAATCATTTACTGAAATCATTAAATATCCTCCTAAAAAATGAAATGGTTCTATAAGTATGTATTGTGTAAAAAAGAACCATTTCTCTTACCATGAATTTCTTTTACAACTTTATATCATAAAGTAAAATACGCTTTTTGTGTAGTTCTAATTTCTAATCTAATGAAATCTTATAAAATAATTAGATTTTTTGGTGAAGACATTAAGTTTTCGTTACCACCAGTTTTAACGATTAAATCATCTTCTATACGAACTCCACCTAGATTTGGAATATAAATACCTGGTTCACAAGTTACGATCATATTTGGCTCTAATACTGTATCAGAACGGAATGATACGCCAGGTCCCTCATGAACTTCTAGACCAATACCATGGCCAGTTCCATGTCCATAATATTCTCCATAACCTTTTTCCGTAATATAATCACGAGTTAAAGCATCAGCTTCTTTACCTGTAATACCTGCTTTAATCCCATTAACACCACGTAATTGAGCTTCAAGAACGATATCATAAATTTTCTTCAAATCAGAATGAGGCTCACCTACAGAAACTGTTCTAGTCATATCTGATACATAACCTTTATAGTATGCACCAAAATCTAACGTTACAAAATCACCTGTTTCAATTACTTTTTCTGATGCTACACCGTGAGGAAGCGCAGAACGAGTACCAGAAGCTACGATTGTATCAAATGATGATGAAGTAGCACCTAATTTACGCATAAAAAATTCTAACTCATTCGATACTTCTAATTCAGTAACACCTGGACGGATAAATCCTAAAATATGATCAAAAGCAGATTCTGCAATTTTAGCAGCTTCTTTAATGATTGAAATCTCTGCATCCGTTTTAATTAAGCGTAATTTTTCAATTAATCCACTTACAGGAACTAATTCTGCTTTTACTACTTTGCGGTAAGAACCAAATTCTGTAAACGTAACATGATCTTGTTCAAATCCTAGTTTTGCTACGCCAAATTTCTCAGTTAAAGCTGCAACTTCAGCTGGGATTGAACCTTCATGTTTAACTATCTCATAACCTTCACATTGGCTAGTAGCTTGTTCAATATAGCGGAAATCAGTAATGAATAAAGCTTTGTCCTGTGTAATTAATGCAACACCAGCAGAACCTGTGAAGTTCGTCATGTAACGTCTGTTGTATGTACTAGTAACTAATAATGCGTCTAATCCTTTTTCTACTAAAGCTTCACGTAACTTTTTAATTTTTTCCATTGTTTTTCTCTCCCCTACTAATCTTTTTTAACGCACTTAACCCTAGATCATATCCATACACACCTAAACCAACGATTTGCCCTACAGTTACAGCAGCTAGAACTGAAGTATGTCGGAACTCTTCTCTTTTATGTATATTTGAAATGTGTACTTCAATAGTTGGTACGGTAATACTTGCAATTGCATCACGAATTGCATAACTGTAATGAGTAAATGCGCCAGGATTAAACAGAATCCCATCATAGACATTATTTGCCGCATGCAGTTGATCGATTAATTCACCTTCATGATTCGATTGAAAACAATCAATCGTGTCCCCATCTTCATGTGCAAGCGATGATAAATGATCCTCAATATCCTTTAATGTAGTTGAACCATAGATAGAAACTTCTCTCTGACCGAGCATATTTAGATTAGGTCCATTCAATAATAAAAACTTAGCCATTTTAAAAGTCTCCACCCATCATTTTTCGCATATTTATCCCAAATACACATATCTTGGAATACCCAAGGTTTATTTTATCATAGGCCAGACTATTTTGAATAGCCACGCAAATATGCCTTTTGCTCTTGAAATGCAAAAGAAACAGAATATGCAATAAAAGTTCCGTATAAAATGAATAAACAGATTGTAGTAACTGTCGTATCAGACGAGTAATCCTTAATTGCTTTTAAATCGAATGCTATTTTACCAAGAAGAATAAAAACAATAACCCATAGGAGTAATCCAAAAAATATACCTGGCAGAATTCCGTTAAATTTTCTACCGATAAAATAAAAAATAAAAGCAATAATGATTGATATAATCCCAATACCAACTATAGAAATTAAGTTTTCAATATAACCATTTGCCCATTTTCCAAGTTTAATTCTTTCTAAAACAAAATTTGGACCAATTTGAGTAAAGTCAAAATAACTTAGTACTAACAAAACAGAAGACCAAAATATGCCACCAAAAAACCCAATACTTGCAATCTTATTAAAGTTCTTATTCCCTTTTGAATCACCATCGCCACCTTGGACTAGGTATTCATTTTGACTTTTACTCTGATTTTGATCTTGGTTTTGATTATTTTCTTGAACCTGCATATCCTTTTCTTGTTCTTGATCCTGACCTTGCTTTTTTTCTTGTTCTTTATCTTTTTCCTGCATTTAACATTTCCCTTTCCATACATTGCTAAATATCTCTGAGTATTATGTCCAACAAAGAAATTTTTAATGTGATTCCGATTTTTTATTAGAAAATTAAAAATATTATGATTATTATTTAGATTTTCCTACTTCTTACTTGCACCATTATTATGCTTACATTTACAATAGATAGTAATAGATAAAAAACAAGTTTAGGTTGGTGCAACATGAGAGAGAAAAATAAAGCAGTTTATGGGGGTCAAGCAATCGTAGAGGGCGTAATGTTTGGTGGCAAAACACATACAGTCTCTGCTATCCGCAGGACAAATGAAGAAATTCAATATTATGAAGAACCGATACATATAAATCGGACAATGCAAAAATTAAAGAAAATTCCTTTAGTCCGTGGTGTAGTCGCGATTATACAAGCAAGTATTAATGGATCCAAGCATTTAAATTACTCAACTGAAAGATACGGAATTGATCCAAAAGATGATGAGAAAATTGCAATTGAGCGTGAAAAACAAAAAGGTACGCTTGCAGCTTATCTCGGACTCTCTTTACTAGCCGTTTTATCATTTTTAGTTGGAAAAGTTATTTTTACACTTGTACCAGTACTACTAGCAGCAACACTGAAACCAATATTTGAAACCGATTTTCAACAAGTCGTAATAGAAAGTATCTTAAAACTAGGTTTTTTATTAATTTATATTTACTTAGTTTCATTGACTCCATTTATAAAAAGAGTGTTTATGTATCACGGTGCCGAGCATAAAGTGATTAATGCATATGAAAACAATATTCCTTTAACGATTGAAGGAGTCCAATCACAATCTCGACTTCATTATCGTTGTGGAAGCAGCTTTATCCTATTTACTGTAATTGTTGGTATGTTCATATACTTCTTAGTTCCAACAAGCCCACTATGGCTAAGAATTGTCGATCGACTTTTATTAATTCCAGTCGTTATAGGTGTTTCGTTCGAAGTTCTTCAATTAACAAATAAAGTTCGAAATATTCCTATATTAAGATGGGTAGGTTACCCTGGATTATGGCTTCAATTATTAACAACTAAAGAACCATCTGATGATCAAGTTGAAGTTTCAATCGCTTCATTTAACCGACTTTTAGAAGTGGAAAAAAATAACAAGAATTAATTGACAGAATTTTATAAAAAATATCAACTTATTGGATAAAATGTAATAAACTATAAGAAACAATATTTTTCTAACACATTATCTACTCTTCACCATAGGAGGTGCTTAAAGTGAATCAAAAAGTGTACACATCAATATTTTATGGAATAATAGCATTAGCACTTTTTGGCTTAATTGCTCAGTTGATAAACGATCCAGCAAAATTATTACAACGATTTTTGTTTATTGGATTAATCCTTTTAATTATTTATTTTATTTATAGAGTTTTTTCATCTTCAAATAGTCAAAGAAGCCATCAAGACTCCTATCGTAAGGCTGCAAAACAAACAATAAAAAAATATAACACTCAAAAATCTAGCTCGTTTAAAAAATCGATTAACAAATCAAAGCCCACTTCAAGAAAAAGTACCTCCACGCCTTTGTTAAAAAAACGATCAAAGGATGCAAGTCACTTAACTGTGATTGAGGGTGAAAAGGGCAAAAAGAAAGACCGTGCTTCCTACTAAGCACGGTCTTTCTTTTTGGACAATTCAATCAATCTAAACACCATTAATTTGAAAGAAAAAGACTGTGCTCTATTTCGAAACACAGTCTTCTTATTTTTTTGAATTCGATTGCTCTTCATTCGATTTTTGAATATATTTTAATGCTTCAATTCGATTTTTATCTTCTTCAAAGAATTGTACAAGTTCTCCTATTCGATCAATTGCTTCCCAACTCATATGATGTTCCATTCCTTCAACATCTTGATAAATTAAGTTTTCATCCACACCAATAATTCTTAAGAATTGCTCTAGTAATACATGGCGATAGACAAGTTTTTTTCCCATTTTTTTACCTTTTTCGGTTAGGATTAACCCTCTATATTTTTCATAAATTAAGTAATCGTCTTTATCTAGTTTTTGCACCATTTTGGTTACTGACGATGGGTGTACTGATAATGCTTCAGCAATATCAGATACACGAGCATACCCTTTATCTTCAATTAAAAGGTAAATTTGTTCGATATAATCTTCCATACTAGGTGTGGGCATGTTCTTCCTCCAATACACTTATTCAAACTTTATTCCGTTACAATAAGCATCAATAAAATGATACAACACATAAACCAAAAGTGCAATTAACATGAACACATTTAAATGATAATAGATCTTCATTGTATAAGAGTATGATGAAAATAATAAGAGTGTACCTAGAAAATAGATACACTTCATTAAGTAAAATATTGAACTTCTCCATTTGGAAAATACTTTTTTATATAACCCGAAATGGTCTCTTCAATTGAAGCAGCCTCTTCCTTTTGATAAACATATTTTCCAATTCCATATTTACCCCATTTATATTTCCTTTTCTCTTCATCCATTTCAAGTTTAGTATTAGGATACCTCTCTAAAATCACCTTTTTGGCAGGCTTAGTAAACCGATGCTGTATAAGCTCAAATGTCATCTTCTCATTTGCCAATTCACCTAATGCATCCTTTAATCGAATAAAAAGCTCCTCATAGCCCTCTTCCCAATCTTCATGCATATAAATCGGTGCAACAATAAACCCAAATGGATATCCTGCATATGCAACTTTTTTCGCGGCTTCTATTCTCTCATCAAATGAACCAGTTCCGGGTTCGAAGTTTTTGATAACATACCTAGAATTAATACTGAATCTGAATGTTGTTTTTCCATTATGTTTTGCATCAAGTAAATGATCTACATGTGGAAATTTCGTTACAAATCGTAAACGACCGTATTCTGTTTCACCAATAAATTCAATCGTTTTCTTTAGAGAATGTGTTAAATAATCTATGCCAACTATATCAGAAGTACACGCAGCCTCAAACCGTGTAATCTCAGGCTCGCGTTCCTTTATATATTTCTGGGCTTGCTCAAAAATATCCTCTAAATTTACATATACCCGAATATAAGGCTTGGAACCAAGCGTTGTTTGTAAGTAGCAATAATGACAATGCCCCATACAGCCAGTAGCAAGTGGAATTGCATATTCCGCTGAAGGTTTAGATGTTTCAAACTTTAAAGTCTTACGCAACCCAACTACTAAAGTAGACTTAGCAATCCGGTATTTTTCCACATCATTTTCACCAGGTAAATTTCGAATTTGATTATGCGATGTTGTTTCTCTTATTTCTAAACCCATCTGCTCAAATTTCTCCTTTAATTCCTTTCCTAACGGATACTCTAAAGCTTGGGGCTCGAAATAAACAAGCTTTGGTATAAAAGGCTTCATATAATCTACTCCTTCTCAACTTTTTTGTTTAGTATTAACCTTGATATGAATTAAAACAGTGGAAAAGGTAGGAAGTTTCTCTTTTGATGCTCCTTTATTTTTTCGTTGATGCCTAAATTTGAATGGATTGAGGGTAATTTAATGCTGGATTTGCAATTTTTTAAAAAAATCGGATCAATTTATTAAAAAAAGGGTTAACTTTTTATAGAATTGCACTACATTTTAGGGGTTCCACTAAAATTTTGTGTTAAAGATGAAATGTATTATGCTTAAACCCCGTTGGGATACCCTTAGCCGTATCAGTGTATCTTTGATGTATTTGCAGTTTCCGTATATTTATTTGCGGTTTTCGAAATGTAATTGCACTTTTGCCTTTTTTATTTGCGATTATTGAATTTTAATTGTACTTTGACCATTTTTATTTGCACTTCTAATTTTTTTGCATTCTCACCTCATTTATTTGCACCCTTACTTCTTTTATTTGCTCCCCCAAAACTCAATGCAAAAAAAAGAAAGCCATAAAGGCTTTCAATAAAAAACTACTTACGTAAATTCCATTCCTCAGTACCATATTTAGTAGCAGCTAAATCCTGTACTTCCTTCTCTTGAGCCTCTGTTAATTCATAAGATACTAACTCAATATCTAAACCAATTTCGAAGCCTTTTTCAAATGCTTCATACAGGTCAGCCATTGTTTTAGGAGTAGAACTTTCTGCATTGATCCAAGTTGCACGATCTAAGAATCGTTTTTTCATTCTCTCTCTCACAGCGTCTGAAGAGAAAATATATAAGTCATATAACATATCAACATCAATATTTAAAGGAATTGAACCGTGCTGAAGAATTGAGCCCTTTTGTCTCGTTTGAGCACTTCCAGCAATTTTTTTATCATTTACAACAACTTCATACCATGATGGCGCATCAAAGCAAACGGCACTTGCTGGGTTTTTTAATTCATTTTTTTCTTCAGCAGTTTTTGGTACAGAAAAAGAAGCATCTAAACCAAGTAGCTTGTACCCTTCTAAAATCCCCATTGAAATCACTCGATATGCTTCTGTAACAGATACTGGCATATTTGGGTAGCTTTCTGGGACAATTACGCTATAAGTTAATTCATCGTGATGAAGCACGCTTCTTCCACCGGTTTGGCGTCTTACGAAATCACCATTGTATTTTTTTAATGCTTCTAAGCTTATTTCTTGGTTTTTTTGGAAATATCCGATTGTTACAGTAGGATTTTCCCATTCATAGAAACGCAGTGTTGGAAGAAAACCTTCTTCACTTTGCCACTTGATTAAGCATTCATCAAGAGCCATATTATAGCTACCTGATTTTACTCCGCTATTAATAAAATACCACTTTGTCTTTGTCATGTTGAAAATCTCCTCATTTTTCGATAAATTTTTACTTTTTTAATGAAAGTTTCTTGCACAATCCTACTAGAGAATTATAATAAGATAAGTAGGTAATTGAAAGGTGTTGAAAAATTTGAGTCAGTTTTTACCAATAATTTTTGTCGTACTAGGTATCATTGTATACTCAACAGTTATGTATTTCTACCAAAAACGTTTAATAAAAACGTTATCTGAGGAAGAATTTCGTGCTGGCTACCGTAAAGCTCAGCTAATTGACTTACGTGATCAAGAAGATTTTAAGAACGGCCATATATTAGGTGCTCGAAATATTCCGTTCGCACAATTAAAAACGCGTTCAAAAGAAATTCGTAAAGATCAGGCAGTCTATTTATATGATCAAATGGGTGTTCGTCCAGGACAAGCTGCACGTATTTTACGTAAACAAGGTGTAACAGAACTTTACCAACTTAAAGGCGGCTACAAACTTTGGTCTGGTAAAATTAAAAAAGGTTTATAATCCATTTAATAATGAAAAAACTACTTCATTTTTTTGAAGTAGTTTTTTTTAGTTTTATGTAGAAGTCATTAAAACCAAGCTCAAGGACGATTTTATTCTTTATGAGTTTTTGGTTTAGCGTATTTCTCACCTTTTGTATCTACCTTTATCGACTCGATGATTACTGGAGTAACAGGTTTTTCCATTGAATCCACTTCAACTGCGTCAATTTTCTTAACAATATCGATTCCTTCTGTCACTTTACCAAATGAAGCATATTGCCCATCTAGGTCAGGTGTATCGTTTGCCATTATGAAAAATTGACTTCCAGCACTATTTGGATCACCAGTTCGTGCCATAGATAGTACACCTGTTGTATGTTTCAAGTTATTTTTAAAGCCGTTTGATGTAAATTCTCCATCAATTGCATATCCTGGGCCACCGCCACCAGTTCCCTCAGGATCGCCACCTTGAATTACGAAGTCTCTAACAACTCGATGGAATGTTAATCCATTATAAAAGCCTTTGTTTGCTAGTGATATAAAATTATCTACTGTATTTGGTGCAATATTAGGATATAATTCAGCTTTAATGACACCGTAATCCTTTACCTTTATTGTTGCAATTGGTAATTTCCCATGTTTTTTACCATTTGCAGATTTTTCATTATTGCTACCACATGCTGCTAATAAGCTGATTGTTAATACAAGACAGCTTATTAAAATTGCCCTTATTGATCTTTTTAACATTTTTACTACTCCTCCTCTTTCATTTTTAGTTTACCAAATTTGACCATGTATTTTCTATAGTTTCGAAAAATTGGGAATTTTTACACAGAACAAGTTAGTTCACTTAAATAAAAAACTGCTACTCAAATATGAAATGAATAACAGTTTCTTTAATTGATTTATCCAACTCGTCTAGATGGTTCATCGATTTTATTTTTTGTAAATGGAAACCACCAATTCCATTTTCCAAATAACTGCATTAAGCTAGGAACTAAAACTAAACGAACGATTGTAGCATCCAAGAAAATGGCTATAGCAATCCCGATTCCCATCTGTTTAACGGGTACCATATCAGTAAAAGCAAATGCCCCTGTAATAACAATCATAATGGATGCCGCTGATGTGATAATACGGCTCGTCGATACTAACCCTTCTCTTGTTGAATAAGTATTATCTCCCGATTCATAGTATAGCTCTTGCATTCTCGACATTAAAAATACTTCATAGTCCATACTTAAACCGAAAACTAATCCAAAGACAAACACTGGCAAAATCAACATGATATCAGATTGAGGTAAGCCAAAATTACCACCTTGGAATAGCCAAGTAATGATTCCAAACGTTGCACTTAAAGATAATACATTCATTAAGATCGCTTTGATTGGAATGATAATGGACCTAAATGCAATCATTAATATGATAAAAGTACTAACCATTATTACAAGTAAACCGTATACAATATTATCTGTAATTTCATCAAATAATTCTTGTTCAAATTTCACTTGACCACCTATAGTATAGTCAAGTCCTTCAATTTTCCCATTGTATTTATCTTCAAAATCTCTTACCCATTGCTTCCCTTTTTCTGATTTTGGATCAGAATTCAAGAATACTTGAATATAAGTTTTATTCTTTTTAATATAGGCATCAATCGCAGGCTGAATTTTTGATGCGTTTGGAGATTTTAAAGCAGGTAATAATTGCTGAGCGTTTAAATTAACTGCATTCAACACACTTTTAACTTCATAAACATTTTTGTCATCTTCAAGCTTTTTCTGTATTTTATCTAATGCATTTACATTATTTTGCTTTAAAAAGTCCGTATTAGATTCTAGTACAATTGAGATTGTTCCATGTTTTTGAGCTTCCGGAAGAAAAGCTTTTTGATATTTTTCATAATTAATTCTCGACGCTGCATCCTTTGGTAATGCATCAATTGTAGGGATATTTAAGTGCACATCCCTAATTGGAATGACGAAAAGACCTAAAATGATTAATGATGTTAGTGCCATGATGATTGGTCTTTTCATAACGAAATTTGCAAATTTTCTCCAAACTGCTTGTTGTTGGTCTTGGCTTCGATTCGCAATGGATTTTAACGTACCTTTATTAATATTTTTACCAAGAGCTGAAAGGACTGCTGGTAAAAGAGTTAAAGATAAAAATAAACTAACTAATACAACAACTGCACCACTTATTGCGACACTTCTAAATAAATCAATATTTATGAAATACAGAGCTGATAACCCTATAAATACGCAAATACCAGAAAATATAATCGCTCTACCTGCAGTTGCAAACGTTATACTAATTGCTTCTTTCACTGTTGAATGGTTCTGTAATTCAGTCTTATAACGGCTTACGAATAATAAGGCAAAATCGATTGATAATGCTAAGCCAATCATCGGTGCAACATTTAAGACAAAGATTGATAAATCAACATGCTTACCTATAAAAAATAAAATTCCAAATGTACTTAAAATACTTATCATACCGATTATAATTGGAATTGCAGATGCAACTAAACTTCCAAATGCAAAAAATAGGACGATAAACGCAATCGGTACACCGATCATTTCTGCTTTCTTTAAGTCTTCTTGACTAGTTTTATTCATTACATCACTAATGATTGTAAATCCAGTTGTCCCTACCTTTACAGTATCATTTGAAAAAGACTCTACTTTTTTTGCGAATTTATTGTTTAGATCAACAAGCTTATCGTGATCCTTCTCATTAAATAAAAGAGATAAGTAGGCAATATTATCGTTTTTCATTCCCGGATTTATTAGAGGATGATGAAATTGTTTTATATTCTTTTCCTTTTGAACTTCCTTCACAATCCGTTCAATATCAGATTGAAATTCGACGCTTGTGGCACCCTTTTTTCGCTCGAGAATAATGATGAGTGAATCTGGCGATTGTTCAAATTCTTTTTCTAGCACATTCTTAGCTTTTTCATACTCTCCAGGTGTCCTAAAACCATCTCCATCTAAAATGCCAGGTAAATGCTTCGAATAAATACCTAGAATGATTGAAAATATAGCTAAAATTGCAATAACAATATACCGGAATTGATAAATCGATCGACCCACCTTTTTCCAAGCACTATTTTCACTTACTGTACTTTTCATTCTTCCACTCCTTATTTACATATCCTACCAATATCTTATCAAACTGATGTAAATTCGCCTATTGATTTATATTTTGAGTCAGAAAATAGAGAAAGAAAACTCTCTCGATTAAAGTCTTAAAGCGAAGACGCAGAGGGTATTTGCCACCCCGTCGTAAAGTCTGCCTCGTTGCCATTAATCTTTTATCAATGTGTAAAAAAACGCCCATAATATAAATCAAATGATTTATATTAGAGCGTTAAAATTTTGAAACTATGATGGCAATGATGATTCCAATTAATGCTCCAACAACAACTTCATATGAAGTATGACCTACTAGTTCATTTAATGCTTTATAATTTTTAATTCTTCCATGAAAAAAATCATTTAATAACTTTGCATGTTTACTAACTGCCAATCTTACACCTGAAGCATCATACATAATAATCGTCGCAAAAATTGCTGAGATTGCGAAAGTAACATTTCCAAAACCTTGTGTTAATCCAACACTTAATGCTAATCCAGTAACTGTTGAGGAATGTGAACTTGGCATACCACCTGAAGCAAAAAACTTAGATATATCAAATTCTTTTTCTTTAAATAAATGGATAATGACCTTTAAAAACTGCGCAATAAACCACGCTATAATAGCTGAAATTAATGGCTCGTTATGTAGAATTGTCAAAAGGAACCTCCTTTAAGTGTAACTAATTGTTATTCCATTATTATCTTTCTTAAATAATTGTATATTCATTAATAGCTTATAAGAACAAAATTATTTTTGTTAAATATTAAAATGTAAAGCAGATTTACTTTTGTATCAATATTATTATGTTTTTTACTTATTATTTTTATTTAATAGTTGACATATAATGGAGAATTTTAATCACATAATACAAGATTATGAAATATATAAATTTTTAATAAATTATCATTTTTGAAATTGACAATCCATATAATTCTGATAGACTTAGTTGTAATTAAAATCTAGGAGGAAGCTCATGAGCCAAACCAACGACTTAACACCCATCATTGAGGTCGTGGAATCATTACTTAATGGTTTAAGATTTGGAACAATCACATTAGTCGTTCAAGATGGGAGAATTATTCAAGTAGAAAAACAAGAAAAAATTCGATTAAAGTAAATAGGGTTCCTGCTGACTAGAAAAACTAGAGGCAGCTCAAGTCTACGTATGAAAAATGTAGATTTGAGCTGCCTTTTCTTTTTAGGATAACTTGGCTTCTTATGTCAATTGGAGGAAAAGTAAATGAGATTTGAAAATTGGAATGAGAAAAGTATACCTGACTTTTCGATTGATAATGAAACAAAAGGTGCACTTGAAGTACTCGAATGGGCTTACAAAACCTATGGTGATGATTTAGTTTATGCTTGTAGCTTTGGAGTTGAGGGAATCTTATTAATTGATTTAATTTCAAAAGTAAAACCTGATGCAAAGGTTGTTTTCTTAGAGACCGGCCTACATTTCAAGGAAACTTATGAATTAATAGACCGCGTGCAAGCTAAATATCCAAGCTTACAAATAGAAAAGAAAACACCAAGTCTAACTTTAGAAGAGCAAGCTAGTATTCATGGAGATGAGTTATGGAAGCGTGAACCAAATAAGTGCTGTAATATTCGCAAAATCTTACCACTTCAAGAAGCTCTAAAAGGTGCTCCAGCCTGGGTGTCAGGCTTAAGAAGGGAACAATCTCCTTCAAGACAAAAAACAGAATTTCTTAATCTTGATAATAAGTTCAGTTCAATTAAAATTTGCCCCTTAATCCATTGGACTTGGAAGGAAGTTTGGCGATATGTATATTACAAAAATCTCCCATACAATCCATTACACGATATAGGGTACCCAAGTATTGGTTGCGAGGTATGTACATTACCCGCTTCAAATTCTTCAGATAGCCGATCTGGTCGTTGGTCTGGTTCACAGAAAACTGAATGTGGATTACATGATTAGTTGTCTATATTAGATGCTAAAAAATGAAGGTTTATTCTTACTAACTATTAAAATAGGAAATTTTAAGGAGTGTTTAGAAATGAGTTTACCCCCACATGGCGGAGTCTTAATTAATCGATTTAATCCAGAAGTTACTGTTAAGGATGGTTTGAAGGAAATTCCTTTAGATTTAATTGCGTTAAGTGATCTAGAATTAATTGGAAATGGAGCTTATAGTCCCCTTACTGGTTATTTAGGAAAGGATGATTATGAGCAAGTCGTAAGCACAATGAGATTAAAAGACGGGACTGTATGGAGTATTCCAATTACCCTTCCTGTGAGTGGACAAATAGCTAGCAATCTAAAACTAGGAGAACAAGTTAAACTAACTTTTGAAAATAATGTGTATGGATTGTTAAAGATTGATGATATTTATACACCTAACAAATTACTTGAGGCACAGTTTGTTTATGGTACTACTGACACAAACCACCCTGGAGTAGCAAAAATGTATTCCCGTGGCGATGTTTATTTAGGTGGCGAAGTAACTGTTAATAGACAAATTAATCGTACTCAATTTACTGAACATTATTTAAGTCCAAAAGAAACGAGAGAAAATTTTGCATCATTAAATTGGAAGAAAATAGTTGGGTTTCAAACTCGTAATCCAGTTCATCGTGCCCATGAATATATTCAGAAAACCGCACTAGAAATTGTAGATGGTTTGTTCTTAAACCCATTAGTTGGAGAGACAAAATCGGACGATATTCCTGCAGAAGTCCGAATGAAAAGCTATAAAGTCTTACTTCAAAGCTATTATCCTTCTGATCGCGTATTTTTAGCCGTATTCCCTGCCGCTATGCGATATGCGGGACCGAGAGAAGCTGTGTTCCATTCGATTGTTAGAAAAAATTATGGCTGTACACATTTTATTGTTGGGCGTGATCATGCTGGCGTTGGCAATTACTACGGAACTTATGATGCACAAAAAATCTTTCAAAATTTTTCGCAAGATGAATTAGGAATCTCTCTCCTATTCTTTGAAAATAGTTTCTATTGCACAAAGTGCGAGAATATGGCATCAACCAAAACATGCCCGCATGGTAGCGAGCATCACGTAACATTATCAGGTACGAAGGTTCGTGAAATGCTAAAAAAAGGTGAACTTCCTCCTTCTGCTTTTAGTAGAAAAGAAGTTGTTGAAGTACTAATTGAAGGTTTAAAAGAACCTGAATCAATTTCTGTAGAATAGGAGAAAAGTTGAATGTCTAAAAATATCGTTTGGCATCAGGCTAGTATTTCAAAAGAAGATCGTCGACAAAAAAACAAACACCACAGCTGTATTTTATGGTTTACTGGTTTATCTGCTTCAGGTAAATCGACGATTGCTAACGAGATAGCAAAAGCCTTATACCATCTAAATGTTCAACAATACGTATTAGATGGTGATAATATTCGTCACGGCTTAAACAAAGATCTAGGTTTCACTGATTTTGACAGAACTGAAAACATAAGACGAATTGGTGAAGTAGCAAAACTTTTTGTTGATAACGGGCAAATTGTCTTAACGGCTTTTATCTCCCCTTTTATTGCTGATCGAAATATCGTTCGGTCATTAGTCGAACAAGACGAGTTTATTGAAGTTTACGTAGAATGCTCCGTTGAAACTTGTGAGAGTAGAGATCCGAAAGGACTTTATAAAAAAGCAAAAAATGGTGAAATTCAAAACTTTACGGGCATCAGTTCTCCGTATGAGGCACCAATAAATCCAGAAATTACATTAAATACTGATAAGCAATCTGTACAAGAATGTGTTGAAACAATAATACAATTTTTAAAGAGTAAAAATTATATTGGGTAAGGTGATGTTGGATGGCATTTGAAAAAATTTGGAAAGATAATCTTAAGCTAAATGAAACTGAAAAAAAGAAACTCGTTAAAGATGGACTTAAAATTTATGATGACATCCCCTACTATGCTGAAAATGGGTTTGAATCAATTCCAAAAGATCAATGGGATTTATTCAAGTGGGCTGGATGCTATTTACAAAAACCAAAGGAAGCCGGATATTTTATGATGCGAGTTAATGTTCCGTCTGGCATATTAACAAATGAACAGCTTATAACATTAGCAGAAATCGCTCGTGATTATGGTCGAGATGTATATGATATTACAACCCGACAAGCGATCCAATTTCATTGGTTAACAATTGATCAAATACCAGATATTTTCACTCGTTTAGAAAAAGTTGGGCTATCTAGTGCTGGTGCATGTGGTGATATTACACGTAATATCGTAGGAAATCCACTTGCAGGGATCGATCCGAATGAATTATTTGATACTACACCAATCGTAAAGGAAATTTATGAATTCTTTCAGTTTAATGAGGAGTTCTCCAATCTACCTAGAAAATATAAAATGTCGATCAGTACTAATAAAAATAATGCATCAAATGCAGAAATTAACTGCATTTCATTTATTCCGGCTATTAAAGAAATTGACGGCAAAGAAACTTCTGGTTTCCATTTAAAAGTTGGTGGAGGGCTTTCTTCCGCTCCACATTTAGCTCAAGAACTAGATGTTTTCTTGTTACCACATCAAGTGAAGGAAATTGCAATCGCCGTTACTACAATCTTTAGAGATTATGGGTACCGTGAGAAACGCCATCACTCTCGTTTAAAGTTTTTAGTCGCTGATTGGGGCGTTGAAAAGTTTAAAGAAGTTTTAGAAGGATATACAGGTAAGCTATTAACAAAAGGAACTGGCTTTGAAGAGTCATGGAATGCAGGATATTTTTATGGAGTTCAACCACAAAAGCAAGAAGGATTAAATTATGTTGGATTAAGTATACCTGTTGGAAGATTGCATTCTAAGGAAGTTTTTGAGTTAGCTAGAATTGTTAAAAAATACGGTAATGGTGAAATACGTAATTGTAATTCACAAAATTTAATTCTGCCAAATATTCCAACTGAAAATATTGATGAATTATTGAAAGAACCAATACTTGAAAAATTCACACCAATACCGCCAAAATTTATTGGTTACTCTGTTGCTTGTACCGGAAGTGAATACTGCAATTTAGCTTTAGTCGAAACGAAAGCTCGTATGAAGGATACAGCTGCTTATTTAGATGAAAAAATTACTTTGGATGTACCTGTTAGAATTCATATGGTTGGTTGCCCTAACTCTTGTGGTCAAAGAGCAATCGCTGATATCGGACTTCAAGGAATTAAGGCTCGTAATGATAAAAAAGAATTAGTAGAGGCTTTTGAAATCTATGTAGGTGGAACATTAGCCAACGGTGGGAAATTAAATGAAAAATTAAAAGGGAAGGTTGAATCCCCTGCCCTCCACCTAGTATTAGAAAAATTCTTGCAGCACTTTAGCGAAAATAAACTACCTTCAGAAACCTTTTTAGATTATGTTTCAAGAGTTGGAATTGAAGAATTACAAACCTATTTAACTTCCATTCTTGAAACTGTCAATGCATCTTAAAGAAAGTCGGTGACCTATGTTTTTATATCGATTTGAGGCAACAATCGAAAGCCGTATCGTTCCTATTGTTATATTAGCAAGCGATGATGAAAAAGCATTTAAACTAGTTGATACAGAACTTGAAAAGTTTTATGTTAAGAAACCGGACGTTAAAGAACTACTGATGTATGAAAAAAAGAAAGTTAGTCAAAGTGGTGGATTTGTTTTAGATTTAGAAGTTTTAAGTAAACGATGATGATGAGGTGTGTGGAATGATTGGAAAAGTTTATTTAGTTGGTGCTGGACCAGGAGATGTTGATCTAATTACTGTAAAAGGACTAAAGTGCATTCAAAATGCAGATGTCATTATATATGACCGACTAGTTAATAAGGGACTATTAGAGTATGCAAAAGAATCCGTCGAATTAATATACGCTGGTAAACTCCCAAACTACCATGCATTAAAACAAGAAACAATAAATGCTTTCTTAGTGAAGTATGCAAAAAAAGGAAAAAACGTAGTTCGATTAAAAGGTGGAGATCCTTTCATTTTTGGTCGTGGTGGGGAAGAAGCAACTTATCTTGTAGAACGTGGTGTCTCCTTTGAAATCGTTCCTGGCATTACATCAGGTATAGCAGCTCCAGCTTATGCTGGTATACCTGTCACACATCGTGATTATAGTAGTTCCTTTGCTTTTGTAACAGGTCATTGCAAAGAAGAGGATACAGTTAAATGGGCCTCTTTAGCAAAAGGCATTGACACACTAGCAATTTATATGGGGGTTAATAACTTACCGTATATTCGTCACCAACTAATTTCAAATGGAAAACATCAAGACACACCCGTTGCCCTGATTCACTATGGTACTACTGAACAACAGCGAACTGTCATTAGTACATTAAAAAATGTAATAACAGACGTTGAAAAAGAAAAAATAACTAATCCTAGTATGATTATCGTAGGAGAAGTCGTTAAATTACACCATCAATTACAATGGTTTGAGACTAACTATAACGTGATCACTGAACAGAAAAACATTAATTATTCTAGTCTATAAATTCTCCCTTAAAATGGAATGAGGTGCTTTAGAATGGATGCAATCTTATATGTATGTCATGGAAGCCGTGTAAAATCGGCTGTCCATTCAGCCATACAATTTGTTAAAAAAGTACAAAAACAAATCGATTGCCCTGTTCAAGAAATTAGTTTTATTGAACTCGCAGAACCATCAATTTCAGTAGGATTAGAGAATTGTTTGCGTAAAGGAGCAAAATCGGTAACAGTATTGCCGGTTTTACTCCTTTCTGCAAATCATGCAAAGGTGGATATTCCTCTTGAAATCGCGAAATTTCAAAAGGAATATCCACACATAAAAATAAAAATTGCCACTCCAATCGGAATACACAAAAATATGATCGAATTAATCCAAAAGCGAATAAATGAAAAGGTTAAGCATTTAATAAAGCCAACTAAAATACTACTAGTTGGACGAGGAAGTAGTGATCCATTAACGATAAATGATTTCAATTCAATCGTTAAACTCCTTGAAGCAAATTTAAAGCATCCTATTCTCCCCGCTTTTATGGCCGTTTCAAAGCCGTCGATTCACGAAGCATGGAATCAACTATTGACAGAAAAAAATCATCAAGTAATAATCGTTCCGTATTTATTTTTTTCAGGAACTCTTATGAATGAATTAAAAGAAAAAATTAATTCGTTACCTCTAGAAATGCAATATAACTGGATATTATGTGAAACCTTAGGGTACGATCACTTAATTACATCAATTTTTACTGAAAGAATACTTGAAGCTCAAACAAAGGAATTATATACTGCAATAAAATAAAAGCTCTTGTTTCCTCAAATAGAAAACAAGAGCTTTTATTTTTCATTTATTTACTTTCAACTTTAATAAAATTTGTTGGTTGGTAAGTTGGAAGAGTCTGTAAGAATCGATTAATCCTTTTTGTAGCTTCAATTAATTGATTTAATGAAGTTGCATAAGAACATCGAATATACCCTTCACCACAATCTCCAAAAACATTTCCCGGGACGACCGCTACTCTCTCTTTTAATAATAATTGTTCAGCGAACTCCTCTGATGTTAAGCCCGTATTCTGTATTGATGGGAATACATAAAAAGCTCCACCAGGAAGATGACATGATAATCCAATTTCCTGAAGAGATTGCACAAGAAAATTACGACGTTGCATATAACTGCGTCGCATTGCTTCTACATCATGATCTCCATTTCGAAGTGCTTCAACTGCAGCATGCTGTGACATAGTTGGTGCACACATAATTGCATATTGATGAACTTTAAGCATATGAGAAATAATGTCCGAAGGTGCTGCAACAATTCCAAGTCTCCAGCCTGTCATTGCAAATGTTTTAGAAAATCCAGAAATTAAAATTGTATGGTCTCGCATTCCTTCGATATTTGCAAAGCTTGTATATTGGCCATCATAAACAAGCTCAGCATAAATTTCATCAGAAATGACAATTAAATTATGTTTTTTAACAAATACGGCTAAATCCTCTAATAATTCTTTTTCTAGTAGAGTACCTGTTGGATTATTAGGATTACAAAGTAAGATCGCTTTTGTTTTCGGTGTAAGTTTCTTTTTCAACGCTTGAAGATTGATTTTAAACTCTTCTTCTCCCGTCGTTGATAAATGCACTGGAACACCGCCTGCTAGTGAAACTAAAGGAGCATATGAAACAAAGCATGGATCAATAACGATTACTTCGTCCCCAGGATTTAAAATTGTTCTTAAAGCAATATCAATCCCTTGACTTGCCCCTACTGTTATAATTAATTCATCTTCTGGACTATAATGCACATCAAATTTCTTAGCAAAATAACGACTTACTTCCTGGCGTAATTCTAGCAGTCCAGCATTTGAAGTATATGCCGTATGTCCTGTTTCTAACGAATGAATACTAGCTTCCCTAACATTCCAAGGCGTGACAAAATCAGGTTCACCTACTCCAAGTGAAATGACATTATCCATACTAGCCGCTAAATCAAAAAACTTTCGAATCCCAGATGGTTGTAGTGTAGTTACTGTATTTGATAAATTAAATTTACTCATGGCGTGATCACCATGCGCTTATCGCTTTGTTTTTGACCGTATACGATACTATCATGTTTATAACGTTTTAAAATAAAATGGGTAGTCGTTGATAAGATAGATTCTAAAGTCGATAGTTTTTGGGATACAAATGATGCAATTGATGTCATTGTTTTCCCTTCAACTACAACCGATAGGTCATATGTTCCGGACATTAAATAAACTGATTTAACTTCTGGGTATAAATAGATTTTTTCAGCAATCTCATCAAACCCTACGCCACGTTTTGGAGCTACTTTTACATCAATCATAGCAGTTATACTTTCTTGAACTGGAACTTTTCCCCAATCAATAAGCGTAATATATTGAAGAATAATACGATCGTTTTCAAATTTTGTTAATATATCAGCTACCTCTTCTTCTGTAGCTCCAATCATTTTTGCTATCACGTCATTACTTAAGCGTCCATTTTGTTCAATACACTGAAGTAATTGTATTTCTTTTTCTGTCATATTCTTATACTCCTTATGTATTCCATTTTATGGAATTACGTTAAATGTTCATTCTATTCATCTATATTTAATTAAATTAGTTAGATGACACTTTTGAGAAGAATTCTTCATAAATAACTTGTACTGCATTTTTCTCGTCATATGATTTTACTCCAAACATCATACTTACTTCTGAAGAACCTTGGTTTATCATTTCAATATTTATTCCCGCATTTGCTAACGCTATACTTGCTCTTGCAGTAGTACCAACATTATGACGCATCCCCTCACCTACTAACATGATCAAAGCAAGGTCTCTTTCAACGACCACATGGTCAGCATCTAATTCATCTTGGATCCGATTAATAATTTGAAATTCTAATTCAACTGGTAATTGATTTTGACGAATAATAATCGATATATCGTCAATTCCACTTGGCTGATGCTCATATGAAATCTGATAATCCTCAAGTATTTGCAATAATTTACGCCCAAATCCTACTTCTCTGTTCATTAAATACTTGCTTATATATATACTACAAAATCCATTATCACTCGCGATCCCAATTAAAGGA
This sequence comes from Gottfriedia sp. NPDC057948, assembly GCF_042887255.1. NCBI lineage: Bacteria > Bacillati > Bacillota > Bacilli > Caryophanales > Bacillaceae > Gottfriedia > Gottfriedia sp. NPDC057948. The sequence continues at coordinate 95,136 of NZ_JBHVPN010000004.1, read as the reverse complement.
CCGTTTGATAACGTACGTTCCTTAACGATTCGTGTACCGGGAGCTATTGGATTATTCGTATTTTTAATGTTTACTGGAATTCCAGCTTGAAAGGCAGGGATCAATGCTTCGTCATGAAATACGTTAAAGCCTGCATATGATAACTCTCTCATTTCTCGATAAGTTAATTCCTTAATCTCCTTTGGATTACGAATAATCGTAGGATTTACAGAAAAAACTGCATCAACATCAGTAAAGTTTTCATATAAAGTAGCTTTAACTCCGTTGGCAACAACAGAACCAGTAATATCTGAGCCACTGCGAGAAAATGTAACGATATGTCCATCTTCTGAATAGCCAAAAAATCCTGGGAAAATAAGAATTCCAGATTTTTTTCTCAATTCAAATAAGTTCTCATAGCTTTTCGCTAAAACTTGGGCATGTCCTGGTTCATTTGTAACAAATAAACCTGCTTCTTTTGGATTAATATAACTTGCCTCAAGTTCTTTTAACTGAAAATATGACGCTACTAATCTAGCACAATTATCTTCCCCACATGCCATAACAGCATCCATATATCTTGCAGGATGATCCTTTTCACTACTTAAAGAAAGTTCGATACCTAGTGAAATTTCATTCATAATATCCTCAGATAAACCTAATCCACTTGCAATTTCGGAATACCTTTGAATAATTTGATGGAATTCTTTCGAATAATCCTTTCCCTGTAGAGCAAGTTGTGCGCAACTAATTAGTAAATCGGTAACTTTGATATCATCTGGAAATCTTTTACCTGGTGCAGATACAACGATAATTTTACGCTCAACATCTGATGTAACAATCTGAAATACTTTTTCAATTTGTCCCGAAGTGGCTAATGAAGACCCACCAAACTTTACGATTTTCATTTTTATTACCCCTAATTTAGTTAATTTTCAGTTAAAAATAATGTTACAATTATCCTCCTTATGCGAGAAAAAATCAACACCAATTAATAAGTTTTTTGGGAAATTTTAGTATGTTACAAAAAGAATTTGATATTGTTGTGGGTTTTTATTCAATCAAGTGAAAAGAATGGCAATAAGAAATTATAGATTCTTTAGGGTAAAGTTTAGGTTTATTAAAGCAAGGAATTAAATGTAGATAATGGAGAAAGCAAGGGTAAAGGTATACTAGTAGTTTTTAAAGACTCTATTACTCTTTAGCCCCTCCTCCTCCCCAGTTCTTCCTTTATGCCTTATATTACTTTTTATCCATTTTAATATTGTATAAAAATGCAATTATAAATAATATTAAAAATATTTAATTTTTCTTAGGTGCGTAGTAATAGCCAGTTTTTAAATTTAACTGAAAATTCACACTAGAGCAAAGTAACTTTAACAATTCTTCCCTATTCTTAGTAAGTAACCTACTAGCGATTTAGGAGGGAGAATATATTGAATTGGAACGTATTGAAAAAAGCAGTTCTTGCTTTTGTTCTTACGACTACAGTATCTGCAGGAGTATTTATGGTTTCTGGTAATCCGGCTGCAAGAAACATTCCTATTAACACCAAGAAAGATAAGAACCGTTTCATTCAAGTACAATTACTTGGCATTAATGATTTTCATGGACAATTAGATACGACTCGAAAATTTAACGGCAGAAATGTTGGCGGAGTAGCATATCTTTCCGCATATTTGAATCAAAAGAAAAAAGAAAATAAAAATACTATTTTAGTTCATGCTGGTGACATGGTTGGTGGTAGTCCTCCAATCTCTTCATTTCTTCAGGATGAACCTACAATTGATGTATTAAACAAGATGGGTTTTGACTATGGGACTCTAGGAAATCATGAATTCGATCGTGGTGTGAATGAAATGTTGAGGTTGATCCGAGGCGGAAACAATCAAAAAACTGGTTATTTTACTGGGGCAAATTTTCCGTATATATGTGCCAACGTTATCGACGTTAAAACTGGTAAGACCCTTCTGCCTCCATACGGTATAAAAAATATTAATGGCGTACCGATTGGATTTATAGGCGTCGTAATTAAAGATACTCCAAAAATTGCACCACCAAATAAAACAGATGGCGTAAAGTTTATTGATGAAGTAAAAGCAATCAATCATTCAGTAAAAACACTTAAAAAACAAGGTGTAAAAACGATTGTAGTGCTGGCACATAATGGTGGAAATCAGTCCAAAGCAAATGGAAATGCGACAGGTGAAATCGTTAGAATGGCAAAAAAAATGGATGATGAAGTTGACGTTATAATTTCTGGACATACACATACTTATCTTAACAAAGAAGTAGACGGAAAGCTGATTGTTCAATCCTACTCTTATGGAATATCTTTCTCCGATATTCAGTTAACAATTGATCCTAATACGAAAGATATTGTAGACAAAAAGGCACGTATAAAAATGGTCTACCAAGATGTTATTAAACCAGATCATGAAATAAAAAAAATGATACAAAATTATGTATCTAAAATTGAATCGATCGTAAATAAAGTCGTTGGAAAAGCTGCAAGCGACATTTTAAGTAAGAAGAATCATAATGGAGAATCTAGTTTAGGAAATATGATTGCAGATTCACAACGACTTGCAATGAAGTCTGATTTCGCATTTATGAACTTTAGTGGAATACGTGCTGATCTTCCAAAAGGGGATGTAACTTTGAATGAATTGATCACGATCCAACCATTTAAAATTAAACTCGTTAAAATGACATTAACTGGTGAACAAATCCGGGAACTTCTCAATCAGCAATGGCAGGAACATGATAGTGTTCGGATTCTACAAATATCAGGTTTAAAATATACTTGGGATAATACAAAAGATTCTGGTCAAAAAGTAATTAATATCAAGCGAACAGATGGTACCCCAATTAACCCACAAACTAGTTATACTGTCACTACTAATAGCTATCTTGCTAATGGCGGTGACAATTTCTCGATATTTCTATCAGGTAAAGATAAAGTAGTAGGTCCAACAGACTTTGATGCATTTGAAGATTATGTGAAGGAACAAAAGCAACCATTGATCCAGGCATTTGATGGTCGGATTAATCGGATTAAATAGATTTTAAGAAGGTCCAAAAACACGGTTTCTTTTTGATTAGATTCTATATTACTATTCAGAAATATATCCATAAAAAAAGTTCCCTTCGATGAGGGAACTTTTTGATTTATGCTTTAATATAACGTAATACAGGTCTACGAGCTGCTAAAGTTTCGTCAAGACGACTTACAACAGTTGTATGTGGAGCCTCTTGAACGATTTCTGGATTTTCTTCAGCTTCTTTAGCAATTGTAATCATTGCATCGATGAACGCATCTAAAGTTTCTTTCGATTCTGTTTCAGTTGGTTCAATCATGATACACTCTTCCACGTTTAATGGGAAGTAGATTGTTGGTGGGTGGTAACCAAAGTCTAATAGGCGTTTAGCAATATCTAAAGTACGAACACCTAATTTCTTTTGACGTTTTCCACTTAAAACGAACTCATGCTTACAATGACGATCGAATGGTAGATCGAAATGAGGCTCTAAACGACGCATCATGTAGTTAGCGTTTAGTACCGCATCTTCAGTTACTTGTTTTAATCCTTCAGGACCCATTGAACGAATATAAGTATATGCTCTTACATTAATTCCAAAGTTTCCGAAGAAAGGTTTAACACGACCAATTGTTTCTGGACGGTCTGAATTTAATACGTACTCATCTCCAACCTTCTCAACAATTGGTGCTGGTAAGTAAGGAATTAAATCTGCTTTAACTCCAACAGGACCAGAACCAGGACCACCTCCACCGTGAGGACCAGTGAATGTTTTATGAAGATTTAAGTGAACTACGTCAAATCCCATGTCTCCTGGGCGAGCTTTACTTAATACAGCATTTAAGTTTGCTCCATCATAGTAAACTTTACCACCAGCAGCGTGGATGATCTCAGAGATTTCATAAATATCTTCTTCGAAAAGACCTAATGTATTAGGGTTTGTAAGCATTAATGCTGCAACATTCTCATCAACTACACGACGTAAATCGTCAAGGTCAACTAAACCTTTTTCATTAGATTTAACAGTGATTGTTTCAAAGCCTGCTACAGTAGCTGATGCTGGGTTTGTACCGTGAGCAGAGTCAGGTACGATTACTTTAGTACGGTTGAAGTCACCGCGGCTTTCGTGATAAGCACGGATAATCATTAATCCAGTCCACTCACCATGTGCACCAGCAGCTGGCTGTAACGTTACTTCATCCATACCAGTAATTTCTTTTAATTCTTGTTGAAGCTCATGCATTAATTCAAGAGCACCTTGCACTGTATATTCATCTTGAAGTGGATGAATATGTGCAAAACCTGCGAAACGTGCTACAGCTTCATTGATTTTTGGATTGTATTTCATCGTACATGACCCAAGTGGATAGAACCCTGAATCTAAACCATGATTACGTTTAGATAACGCAGTATAATGGCGCATTAAATCTAATTCAGAAACCTCTGGTAATTCCGCTTTTTCTTTACGAATATACGCACTTGGAATAACTTCATTAATATCAATTTCTTCTACATCCATTGTAGGAAGACTATATGCTATACGACCTTCTTTACTTATCTCAAAAACTAACGGTTGATCCTTCAGCATGTTGAATCCCCTTTCCGTCTACTAATAATGCTAATTCTTCTACAAATGTATCAATATGTTGTTTAGAACGTAATTCAGTTACTGCGATTAGCATGTGATTTGCCATAGTAGGTTCAACTTTAGCTAAGTCATAACCACCGATAATTTTCTTAGTAAATAATTGTTTATTGACTTCAGATACGTTTTGTTTTACGTCAATTACAAGTTCGTTGAATGCAGCACCTTGGAATACAACTGAGATACCGTTTTCAATTAATTTTTTCTTCATATATTGAGTACGAACAATATTTTGCATTGCCATTTCTACAGCACCATTTTTTCCAAGAGCTGTCATTGCAACTGAAGCTGCTAATGCATTAAGCGCTTGGTTAGAACAAATATTTGAAGTTGCTTTATCACGACGGATATGTTGTTCACGAGCTTGAAGTGTTAATACAAATCCGCGACGACCTTCACCATCAACAGTTTGACCAACTAAGCGACCTGGCATTTTACGCATTAATTTAGTAGTAGTTGCAAAGTATCCGCAGTGAGGTCCACCAAATTGAGTAGGAATACCAAATGTTTGCGCGTCACCAGCAACGATATCTGCTCCAAATTCTCCTGGAGGAGTTAAAGCTGCTAATGCTAATGGGTTACTTGAAACAACGAATAAACTTTTACCAGTATGTGCAATTGGTTCGATTTCAGCTAATTCTTCTACTTGTCCATAGAAGTTAGGATATTGAACAACAACACATGCTACATTGTCATTCATTTCATTTTTTAATTCTTCAATATCAGTTCTTCCATCTTTAATGCCAATTTCAACAACCTCTAAGTGTTGACCTTTAGCATAAGATAAGATAACTTCACGTGATTGTGGATGAACACCTTTTGATACTAAAATACGTTTTTTACCATTGTGACCTGCTGCTAAAGTAGTTGCTTCTGCTAAAGAAGTACCACCGTCATACATTGACGAGTTTGCTACATCCATCCCTGTTAATTCACAAATCATTGTTTGGAATTCAAAAATTGCTTGAAGTTCACCTTGAGAAATCTCAGGTTGATATGGAGTGTAAGCTGTATAGAACTCTGAACGTGAAATTACATGATCTACAACAGTTGGTAAGTAATGATCATAAACACCCGCTCCTAAGAAAGATACATACTCTTTTAAATTGGCATTTTTATTAGCTAATTCAGTTAATTCTTTTAATAAATCAGATTCAGATTTTGCTTTTTTAATATTTAATAATCCATTAAATCGAACTTTTTCAGGAATATCACTAAATAATTCATCAACTGATGAAACACCTACTACTTTTAACATCTCTTGACGATCTTGCTCTGTCGTTGGTAAATAACGATGCATTAAGGTAATCCCCTTTCTCCCCCTAGTTACTTCTTCTCTCTTTTGTAAAATGGTTTTGAAACTACTACTGCTTTTAATTTTTTATTTCGAATTTCAACTTCAAGTTCAGTACCTAAAGCAGAAAATTCAGATTTGATTAATGCAAGTCCAATATTTTTCTTTAATGTTGGAGATTGCGTACCACTTGTTACTTCACCAATTACTTCCCCGTTTACATATACAGGATAGTGAGTTCTTGGAATACCTTTGTCAATCATTTCAATTCCAACAAGTTTACGAGGTACACCTTGCTCTTTTTGATTTTTCAGAACTTCTTTACCGAAGAAATCTTCTTCTTTATTTAATTTCACAGCAAAGCCGATACCAGCTTCTAATGGAGTAATGTCTTTAGTTAGTTCTTGACCATATAATGCTAGAGCTGCTTCGAAACGAAGTGTATCACGAGCACCTAATCCACATGGTTTTAAACCGTCTTCCTTACCTGCTTCTAAAAGTAAAGTCCAAAGCTTAGAAGCATCTTCTGCAGCTAAGTATAATTCGTATCCATCTTCACCTGTGTAGCCTGTACGTGAAACTAAAACATTTAAATCACCAATTAATACATTATCTTTGAAAGTAAAATATTTAATATCAGCAACGTTCTCATTCGTTAAACGTTGTAAAATTGCAACAGATTTTGGCCCTTGAAGAGCTAATTGTGCAACTTCATTACTTTTATTAACTACTTTTACATCACCTTCAACATGTGAAATTAACCATGCGAAATCTTTTTCAATATTAGACGCATTTACAACTAATAAATAGTGTTCATCGTTATACTTATAAACTAGTAAGTCGTCTACCGTTCCAGCATTTTCATAGCACATTGCTGTATATAATGCGCCTTCTTCATTTAATTTTGAAATATCATTTGTCATCATTTTTTGTAAATATTTAAGACTATCTTTACCAGTTACTTCAATTTCTCCCATGTGTGAAACATCAAATAAACCAGCTGCTGTACGAACAGCTTCGTGTTCATCTTTAATGCTCGAAAATTGCACAGGTAGCTCCCAGCCACCAAAATCAATTGTTTTACCACCTAAAACTTTGTAATCTTCAAACAATGGTGTGCGTAATAAAGTCGTCATGTAGCCATTTCCCCCTTATCTACATGCTAGCATGTTGGAAAACTAAATTAATAGTTCGTCCAGCTAACCATTAAATAATTTACATATTTTGTATATTTTCGGAAAAACTAGTAGAAAACAAGAAAATATTATCAAACTATATTAGTTAACTGTTTTTTCTTAACAATAAGAGTTTTTTGTTTAATAAAAGAATAATAAATTTTTACTTTTTTCTACACTATTATCCTAACATTAAACGACAAGTTTCAGCAATATCAAAGTGAATTTTTTTATAAATAAAACAACGAACATTATAGCAGTTATTTCACTATAACGTTCATGATTAACCAATATAAAAATGAAATAGGTGAGGTTTACATGTCAATTGAGATTAAATTCCATACAGAATGGCAAGAAGAGTTCATAGATAAGCTTGAGAATGATGGACCATGGTCAAATTGGGAGAATTATAAGCTTGCCTATCATACTTCTACAAAATTAGCAATTCCATCTTTTACAGGTATGATTGCTCCTACTCATTTACCAAATTTAACGCCACTTCCTCATCAATTAGATGTAGCTACGACTGTAATTGAAAAAATGAATGGAAAAGCAATTTTAGCTGACGAAGTAGGATTAGGTAAAACAGTTGAGGCAGGTTTAATTTTAAAAGAATACATGATTCGTGGTTTAGTTAATAAGGTACTTATACTAGTTCCTGCATCACTTGTATCACAGTGGACCTTTGAATTAAATACAAAATTTCATATTCCAGCAATCGCACAACAAAAAAAGAACTATGTCTGGGATAGCTGTGATGTTGTTGTATCATCTATTGATACCGCAAAAAGAGATCCTCATCGAGAAAAAATATTAGGTATCAACTATGATCTCGTCATTATCGATGAAGCTCATAAACTTAAAAATAATAAAACAAAAAACTATGAGTTTGTACAACATCTTAAAAAGAAATATTGTTTACTGCTTACTGCTACACCAGTTCAAAATAACATAGAAGAAATTTTCCATTTAGTTTCTTTATTAAAACCTGGCCATTTAGGTAATAAATCTAGTTTTGAAGAATATTTTTCTGCTAAGAACCGCTCACTAGAGCATGAAGACTTATTACGAGAACTAATTGGAAAAGTAATGGTTCGAAATCGTAGACAAGATACAGGCATCGAGTGGACAAAGCGAAAGGTAGAAACAGTATTAATTAATTTTAATGAAGAAGAACAAAAGCTTTATGATTTAATCGATGAATGGCAGAAATCACAATATACTGGGGTAACCTCAGCATTCTCCTTTTTAACATTTAAGCGTGAGGCTTGTAGTAGTCGTGAAGCTGTTTATGTATCAATGAAAAAAATGCTTCAAAGATTTGAAAAAGAAAATATTGATATTAACGATCCTTATATCGAGAAAATTTTTCATCAAATTAATCAAATTACGTCTAATTCAAAAGCAAATAAAGTAATTGAACTAATTAAAAAAATAAATGATAAAGTAATTATTTTTACTGAATATCGTGCAACACAGTTGTATTTGCAATGGTTATTAAAGCAAAACGGTATTACATCTGTACCATTTCGGGGTGGTTTTAAACGAGGTAAGAAAGATTGGATGAAAGAATTATTTAAAAATCGTGTACAGGTGCTAATAGCAACCGAAGCTGGTGGTGAAGGTATTAACTTACAATTTTGTTCAAATATGATTAATTATGACCTTCCTTGGAATCCTATGAGGCTAGAACAAAGAATAGGACGTATACATCGACTTGGACAAACAGAGGATGTAAGTATTTATAACTTTGCGACCGTTGGCTCAATTGAAGAACACATACTAAGACTACTTTATGAAAAAATCAATTTATTTGAGCGTGTCATTGGTGAACTGGATGATATTCTAACTAGAATTCCTTATAAAGATTTTGAAGCTCATATGAATGAAATATTTATTCACTCTAAAACTGAAGGCGAAATGAAAATTAAAATGGAAAATTTAACATCAATCATTCAATTACAGCAACATAAACAAGCAGGTGATAGTTATGCAGCAACATGAAATCCATGATTATATCGAATACTTTTTCAGACATAATGATTGTGAAATTCTACAGAAAACACCAACATATTTAGAAATACAATTGACAATTGAGATGGATAAAAAATTAATGAATCGCCCTTTCTATTGGCATTATTTAGAAAAAACAGGCGGTATCCCAAATCCTATGAAGTTAACACTGATTACAGATAGTGATAATGCACCTGAAGATCTTAAAGGTGAACAAATTCATTTTGGTTCGCCCCGCCTTCACCAAATTTTCTCAATCGTTAATGATCTAGGACAGTCAATTAGACTTTATGAAGACACAAAAGCACCTATGGGCCAACAAATTGCATTACACCCTTGGTTAGCTGTTAACTATCAGGTTTCTTTTACTTGTGATCATAAAAAAGATTATTTATATTCTTTTGGAATCCATTTAATTTCCGGAAGAATTATTGAAGATTTTCATACAAAACTTGAAAAAATCCAATTCAACTCTAAAATACCTGATTTTTGTTATTCCATGTCACCTTTGATAAAACCAATAAGTGGTTTAAATCGAATGGAACAATTACTTCGAAACATAATTGAAAAAGAAGATACGTTATGGGCTGAAGAAGCAAGGAATAGATGGCAACATGATTTAGATTTATTAAATCAATTTTATGAAGCTGATGAAGAAAAACCTGAAAATTACCATGTTGAATTCAATGCACTGAAAGAACTTTACGAACCAATTATTCATGTTGATGCAATTAATGGTGGGCTTTTTTATCTATCACCAAACACAATGAATAAGTTAAATTAAAAGAGGCTTTTATGTGGGGATTAGGGAAAGAGGGATATCTAAGAGATTGTTCCTCTCTCCTTTTCTTTCTACTAAAAAAAATAAAGACTGACTTCTTTATTTGAAATCAGTCTTATTAACTAAATACTTTTCTTTTCTTTGTCTTTACGATTTTGAACTTTTTTCATTAATAAAGCTAGACTTAATGGTAACATTCCAAACATGTTAGTAGAAAATGGGGCCTTCAAGTCTTCTTTTTCTTGTTTTATTGAATCACGTTTTTCTTTTGGTTGATCGATATAATTAATAAATTGTTCTGTCATATATTTTACATAATCATTTGTTTTCAATAGAAATCACCTTACTTTCTTATCACTTATTTCTACTATCTCCTCCTTTTGAATAATTTAAACAGTCAATGATTTCCAACGCAATTTCAAATGGTGTTAAATTATTCGTTGAAATTTCATAATCTGCTTTTTTATATTGTGATTCTCTCTTTTGAAACAGTTCCTTTAGTTCTTCAATCGTTCGATTTACAGCATTTGGTCGGTTAGAATCCAAATGGATTCTTTCGTATATTATGTCAATTGGAGTTTCAAGATAAATTATTTTGCCAGTTTCTTTCATATATCCAATGTTTTCATCACGAAGAATGATTCCACCACCTGTTGAAGTGATCATTTTTTTTGATGGTAAATTTTTTAATACTTGTGTTTCTATATCGCGAAAACCGCTTTCACCAAACTCATTAAACAATTCTGGTATGCTTTTGCCTGTTTGAGAAACAATCTCCTCGTCTAAATCAATAAATTTTTTATTTACTCTTTTAGCTAATTCCTTTCCAACAGTCGTCTTACCACACCCCATAAATCCTACTAAATAAATTGATTCCATTTCATCCTCCAAATTAATCGATCCAATCCGATACTTGATTTGTACTTTTATTATATTTAAATTGAACTACATATTTTTTTATTTTTGAATTACTACTAGTTAAAGTTACATGATATTCATCATTTGCAACTAAATAAGTATTCAATATAATTTTTGTATTATTATAATACTTTACTGTATTTCCTTGAAGTGGTAAATTACCATGTTTTAAATCGTAAATTGCTTGTGAATGTACCCGGTCTAGTTTGTTTTGATTTCTCGTATAAGAATAAAAGGTATTGAACGAATGAAAAATATCTATTTGTATTAGAAAAAAAATTAGTAAAATATTTATCATAAAGATCGTGTAAGGTAAATACACTCCATTTTCACCAAGTATTTTAAATTTAATTGATAAACATCCGAATAGTTTTTTCATAAATTCCACCATTTAAATCAATTACTTTTACTAGGATTTGCCTTTCACTTATTTGTTCAAACTTTATATCCCTTATATTCTGAAGTACGATTTCATGTCCTAATCCAAGCCTTTGTCGCCGAATAATCGTTGCATATTTTCGATAACTAACAGTAACTTGATTAAACTCTTCAAAAAGAAGAAGGTCGGAATGAACTGTAAAACCTATACTTTTGTTTGCCTCTTTTTGAACTTCTTTTATAAAATTATCTAATTCTAACCTATTTACGGATTCATAACTGTAATTTCGTTTAACAAAGCTTTTTATACTTGAAGTGGATATAGAAATAATCATTAAAAATAAAACAAGTGAAAAAAGTGTTTCGAGTAAAGTAAACCCTTTTTCATTCTTTAATTTCTTCACATATTTCACTTTCCTTTTTTCGATCAGTCCAAGTAACACAAATCGAATTAAAATTATTTCTAGCGTTTATTATTACGAAAAACTCTCTGCCATTCTTTGTATAGAAGCCCTCTTTAAAATCTTCTCTGTTCATAAAATAAAGATGAACCATATCTGTTAATAAGTCATCTGCCATATGGCTAATCGTTATGTTATCTTTTTCTTGTAAAAATGATGACATTGAAGGAACGATCATAATACAAAAAATAATTAGTAAGTTTAAAGAAATAACTGCTTCTATAAATGTAAATCCTTTTTCATTTCCGATCATATTTAAATCGACCACTTCCTAAATAAAAAGTAACGATATATTCAGCTTTTTTATATTTAATTGAAATCGTTCCAGAGCTTGAGATATTACCATCGGAGTTAAATCTTAATGGAGGTTTTAACGTAAGGTTAGTTATCTTAATTGATTTGTCAAAATTCCGAATGACTACAGGAGGATTTAGTAAATTATCTTCCATTTCATATTTATTTTGATAAAAGATAATCCTAGTAGGAATTTGTTTTATTATTGCGTTCCTTTGTGCAAGAAAAATATCATTTTGAAGCATTTGAATAAATAATGTTAACTTTTGTTCATCCTCAATCTTCCTAACTTGATTGATCGGTAAAATTAATAACAATATCATTATTGAAAGGACTAATAACATCTCAACAAATGTAAAACCAAACGAATTATCCACCCTTTTTTTAAGGTATTGATACGGTTCCAGTTGCTTTGTCATACGATAATTCAACTTTATTATTGCATTTATATGATGTTATATAGCCCTGTTCTTTTAAGACTGATAAACTCTCAGGTAATTGTTCATTTTCTAATCGATATGATTCAACACTTGACTGAACCATTTTTTGAAGTGCAGAGCATCCTTTCGTTTGAATCGATTGTTGCTGTTTTCCTAAATTTGGTATCACTAGTAATAAAAGAAGTGAAATGATAAATAAAACAATTAACATTTCAATTAGCGTAAATCCTTTTTCATTCAAACTAACTCCTCCTAGATATTGTTCATCAATTGAAACATAGGAAACAAGATGGCTATATACAGTGATAGAATACTTGTTGAAATTAAGATTAAAATAATTGGTTGAATGATCCTTATCGATCTGTGAAAATAAGCTTCTATACTCTCCTTTAAATAATCAGCATAATCAGCAAGTTCTTTACTAAGGGTACTATTGTTCATCCCATGTTCAATCACAAATATTATATCTCTATGGAATGCACGTTCATTTTTAAATGCTTCTTGCATAGAAATTCCGTTTAATATTTGATTGTAGAAAACTACTGCTTTTTCTTTAATAAATGCCCTACTATCATTATTCTGCATTGTTTTTAGTGCATCAACTATGGGAAAACCAGCATGTAATAATATGCTTAACTGCATTGAAAATTCATAAGTATTCATCGTAATTAAATACTTCCTAACCAACGGGATTTGAATTAATTTATCCATCCTCTCGATTGAATTTAATTTATTAATTGCAAATAAGTATCCATAGACGGTCAAACCAATTAGGAAAAGGGAAGAAAACATAATTGAAGGTAATTTTTTTATAACTTGAAGATAGATGAAAATAAAAGAGTTCTGATTAGAATGGAATGTTGAAAATAGCATTTCATATTGAGGAATGATTATATTTCTAAACAAAAACAAAATTAGCAACAATATTGTGATTAAAAAAATAGGATATCCCATGATTTTTCTTATGTAAGCTCTATGTTGAATCTTTTTTGTAAGCATATAACTGCCTTCACCTAGCGCTAAGGACAAATCACCATGCTTTTCTGCATAATACAAGTAAACGAGCACATCTTGATGAAGGCCAAGCATTTTAGCAAAATCGATGAAAGTTCCTCCTTCCACCAAGGCTATTTTAGCTTTATAAATCAATTCTTTTAGGTCATCTGGGAATTGAATCGTTAAGAATTCAATTGCTTGAATTAAAGGATAACCTTTTTGTAAAAGTTCTCCTAATATTTTTAATAACTTAGCCTGTTCAATATAAGTTAATTTTCTTTTATTAAAAAATTTAACCATAGATTATACTTCGGTCCAAATGTTTGTTATCAATAAAACCTAATGCATAACCTTTTATGAGTTGATCATTTAAAGTAGATAATTGAACTTCTTCTTGTATCCCTCTAAATTCATTAATAACCGAATTTAGAGCATTCCCATATAGCAATTCATATACCCCTAATCTTCTGTGATTTCGATTTACAAAACAATTTGGTTCACAATCCCCTTCACAAAAACGGCATTTTATTGGAACTAATCTTTGTGAAACGATAGCAACCATTGCCTGAAATAGTTCCTCCTTTGGAATTCCAAGCTCTAACATTCGATATAATGCACCTTTTGTATTATTAGAATGAATTGTCGTTAATACTAAATGACCGGTCAATGCTGCCCGAACGGCAATTTTCGCAGTTTCTTCATCCCTAATCTCTCCTACCATTACTATATCTGGATCAGACCGAAGAATAGCTTTTAATCCAGTTGCATATGTTAAACCTGCTTTTTCATTAACTTGGACTTGAAAATATTCGTCAGATTTCCTTTCAATCGGATCCTCTAAAGTGATAATATTTCTTGCTATGTCTTTTTTAGCTGACTGTAATAAGGAATATAGCGTTGTTGTTTTCCCGCAGCCTGTTGGACCTGTAAACATCATTAGCCCATGTGAATGATGTAATAAAGACAAAAGCTTACGAGTTGTAGATGGGAATAAAGAAAGACTTTCTATTGGAGCAATTTTTTGTTGGGGATGAATACGAATAACCATAGATTCATCAATAATCGTTGGTAAAGTGGCCAAGCGAAGTGATAATAAAATTTCATTAATGTTAACAACTAAAATTCCAGTCTGTGGTCGTCTAATTTCTCCTATATCCATACTTCCTAAAAACTTCAAATGCATGATGATCCTCTTAGACTCCTCTTTATTTATTCGTTGAATCAGTTTCAACTCACCATCCACACGAAAAAAAATTTGTACATCATCCTTTTTTGGTAATAAATGAATATCCGATGCCCCAAAATGGCAAGCTTTTTTTAGAAGTTCTTCGACCATTGTTTCTACTGATACCATTTTTAGTCCCCCTTTCTATATGAGTAATTATATTTTTGTTTCCCTCAGCTATCAAATCTTAAAAATTTGCTAACTAAGCGCAAATATTAAATTTAGCTAAATTTTTTTTACAAACTAAAGTTAATTTACCGAAATAACGTACAAGAAAATCAAATTTATAACATAAAACAAAAAGTATATTTTCAAATCAATGTATAGAAAATTATTAAATAAGAAAAATAATATCAGATATGGTTTATTTCATTATCTCTAGAATCAATTTAGAATTGTATTAATACATTGTTTACAATTGTAACTTTCTTATTTTATAATAATGAATGGGTAGAAATTTTTTATGGGGGGATTTAGGATGGATCGAATGTTCCGCGTTCTAGGATTCTGGACAGCTATATTTACGGTAATGTTCTATGTTGGACATATGTCAGCAGCTGCACTTATTTTTGCATGTCAAACAGCATTTTTCGTAGTATTAGGCTATCTAAAGCTTTCTGAGCGTATGTACATCTATATCTTTGGCGCATACTTAACTGTGTTCTTTATTGGATTTACATATTATAGTACTTTCTTATTAGTACCAGGCTTTAGTGAGTAATAGAAAAACCAGTCATATGACTGGTTTTTTTATTTGTATTCATTTAATGAAATCAATTCAATCAACTTAGTAAGATCGTTTGTTGACATACCTTTTGTTTGTAATAGCCATTGGAAGGAATCGCTTATTCCCCCAGGCATAATTAAAGATTGTACAGCCCTATTTTGTTTATATTCGCTTGAAAATGGATTTGACTGAGCATGCGGGATAAGCCAATTTAAAATACCAAAATCTAATATTGCATCTCTTTGATTAGAAAAGTATAGATTTTCGATATGATTTTGTAATCCGAACTTTTTTAATTCATCCCAATGAATATGAGTTGTAATGTCCATATGCCCTAAATGCTCTAGTATATTTGATTTCATTTCATGCTTGTAATAACCGCGCAAGCTTCCCTTAATTCGATGAGGTGCATCCCATTCTTCTCTCGTAAAACCATAATCAACAGTTAAAATGATTCCTTTACTAATTTTCGATTGTAAATGGTCATAAACTTTTTCCATACCAACAGGAATTTCAACTCTTTGCCCATCCATACCAACAAATTTGTATCTACTTAGAAAATCACTAATTTCACGATCTTGAATATTAACAAGATTTTCTTTCAGATTATTTTGTCCATCAATTACAATTACTACCTCATGCCATTCGTTTTGATTAAATTCAACTACTCGAACAGGCAAAGCATCAAACAATTCATTTGAAAATATCATTCCATTTTTGATTTGCCCAATTTCTACTATATTTGAGAAGTATTTACAATTCAAATGGTTCGCCAATAATTCTTTTTGTAATTTACGATGATACCTACTTGCATCGATAAGATAGTAAGTTAAATTATGATAAATTTCAGGCTCTTTTTTTTCACAGTACGAAAGGAAGGCTGCGGCGAATCTGCCATTTCCACCACCAACTTCAATAAAAAAAGGTTGGATTAGGTTATTCTTAACAAACCGACAAAATGATGCTGCAATTACTTCTCCATATACTGAACCTACTGAGCTTGTAGTATAGAAATCACCTTTTCGTCCAATTTTTTCATTTGCCATTTGATAATAACCTTTTTCATGATCATACAGCACTAAAGAAATAAATTGTTCGTATGTAATAAAACCTTTTTTTCTGTTATTTATTGCATTAATAATTATGTTTTTCATCAAATTACCTATTATAAAAATGGATTATATCTTTTCTCATCACCAATCGTTGTAGATTCTCCATGACCACTACATACAACGACATCATCCGGTAAAGAAAGAAGCTTACCCTTTATACTTCTAATCAACTGATCGTGATCCCCTCCAGGTAAATCAGTTCGTCCAATGCTTCCTTCAAATAATGCATCACCAGAAAATACTGTCTTTATTTCTTTACAATAAAATGAAACACTGCCTGGTGAATGGCCTGGAGTTTCAAAAATTGAAAATAAGAAAGGACCAATTTCCATTTTACCTTCTTTTTCAATCAAGTGATCTGCTTCCCTTGCAAAAATTGATTGATTTCTCATAAATAACTCAGAACCATTTTTTTGTCCATCTGTTAGCCAATCTGCTTCATATTTATGAATATAAACGGGTATATTATATTCATCACGCACATCATCAACAGCCCCAATATGATCAAAATGAGCGTGGGTTAAAAGAATTGCTAATGGCTTTAATTTATTTTCTTCAATAACATTAAAGATAACATGTGCTTCTTCGCCCGGATCAAAAATAACTGCTTCATTCATATCATTACTTAAGATATAACAATTAGTTTGTAATGGACCTAGTGGTAATTGTAAAACATTCATATTCATACCCTGCTTTCTTTTTAATCTATATAATACTATATCATAATTTTGTTTTAGCACTTAATTTCAAATAGACAATTGTTCGCAAAAGTTTTACAATAATAATGATGTGATAGCAAACAGGGGTTGCTTGACGAAATTTATAGGGGGTTTACAATGGGTACAGTTATTATTTTTATACTAGTAGCTATTCTAAGTGTTCCTGCTTTATTAGGATCATTAAAGAAGAAGAACTTTTTAGCCGTTTTTTGGTCTGGCGCTACATTAGTTTTATTTGGTTGGTTTGCCATTATGACAATTTTACATAACGGTTATCCACCAGCGCACTTATAATATTTATTTCTTTATGTAACGGACTATTTTCTACATATAGAAAACATGTTACTTAAATAAAAAAGCTGACAAAATTGTCAGCTTTTTTATTTAAGAGATGCTTGGATATTTTCTAAATTAAATAATGATGCTAACAGAATTGGAAACGTCTCGGAAAAAATGGATTCAAACATAGAAAGTGGCAATGGGTTTATTCCTTTACCTAATTCAAGTGTAAATCCTGGTTTTCTAAATTCTTGTATATACCAATCTTTATAACCTGCATGGCTATCAATTGTTTTTACTGCCTTATACGGACTGATTCTAGAAAAATAATTGGCATAGACTTCCGAGATAGGCGGTTCAAGATTGTCATAGCCCCAATAAAATTCTTTACCTTGAGTATGCAAAGCCAAAAGAAGATCAAATTTCCTTTCAACTGCTAAATTACTCATAGCGATTGTTTCTGGTTCAGTTAATGGAGCATCTCCTGGGTAGTCTCTAGGAGAGAATGTTTTTTGTTTCTTTCTTTCTTTTTCAAACTCCCAATGTGCAGGAAATTGATTGTTTAAATCAACACCTCTTATATTTGCTTTCCATCCAGTAAACCCATCATTTCCTTCGTTAATTTTATGAACAAATTCCATATAATCACTATGTTCAACAGTTCCATTTATAACTAAATTTACCCCATCAGGATTCACCATAGGGACAATCGACAACGTATTCTCATTAAATAAAGCTACTAATTCTTTATGAAATGGCAACTCCTCAGTTGTTAAAGTGTTACATATCCAAAATAGCATTTTCATGATTACACAAGTTGTAATCCATTCATTTGCATGAAACGATCCATTCCAATGTACCTTTCTATGTCCATTTCCAATTTGAATCTCATATATAGGCTGATTTAAAACGCTGTTTCCAATCGTATTTAGACGAAGAAAAGGAAATTCTTGTACTAATAAACTAATATCTTTTGAAAGTTCATTAAAATCGTATCTTCTTGGATGAAAGGATAATGGCCGATTGTTTTTATACAAAATTTTCACCTCATCAGTTATTTTCTAGTTAATTGTATGTAATTAAAATAAAGAAAAGCACTTTCGTTTAGGAAGTGCTTTATTTAGCGTTTTAACATAGTCATATTAAATTATTAAAGCTTCGTAAGTTTCGGGCTCTTGTGGGATTAGCAGAATGGCTGAGAGATGGGACTAAAAGACTTGCAGGACAAATGTGGCAAGGTAGCTACAAAATCTCTCTACACTTAAAGGCAAGCATCCTGTAGTGGAAAGTAACATGATATTTCTTTTTTTGAGCAATTTTATGATTACAATAACACTAGAAATGTTTTTTTCAGAAGTTAAAAAATTATAAGCTAACTTTTAGAAAAACAAATTCAATTGATTAGTTTTGGTTTAATTAATGTTCCATATTAATTGACCTATTAACTAATTAATAAACAACGGTTATGTTACTCTAAGTAAAGGATATTTGATTAGGATTTATTAAAGACTTTTTTTATGAATAAGTTGATTGGAACAAAAGGGGTGCTCGACTCCTATGGGATAAGCGGGAAGGCTGAGACCCCGCAGGCTTGCCGAGGAGGCGAAAGAATCTCGCCCCATGGAAAGCGAGCATCCTGTAGTGGAAATCAACATCACTTCTACTCCTTTTACGAAAATTTGGTAATTTAATTGACAAGTTTTTTTCAACAGCGTAAAAAAGCACTCCCATTAAGGAAGTGCTTTTCATATTTATTCAAACTTTGTATCAGCTTTTTTATATTTAACTTCATAGAAACGAAGTAAATCTTTATAAATAATCGAGTTTGAATACTCAAGTGATTTATTTGCTTTTGCTAAGTCTTCTTTAGGTGGTTTTTGTCCTTTTAATTCTTCACCTGTATTTGGATCATACATCTTCTCACCAGTGTAAATATATTTATCAGTAACAATTGTTCCATCACGGAAAACTACAAAGTTTTTGTGTTTTGGAGAGAAAATATCATTACCAAAGTTGATAGATGTTTTATTTGGATCTTCACCTAATAAGTTTAAAATTGTCGGTTTAACATCAATTTGACCTGCAACTTTATGAACTGTTTCACCCTTAGTTTGTCCAGGTAAGTGGATAAAGAAAGGTACTTTTTGTAATTTAACATGTTCTGCAGGTGTAATTTCTTGTCCTAATACTTCACTCATTGCACGGTTATGGTTTTCAGAAATACCATAGTGGTCACCATACATAACAATGATTGTATTATTATATAAACCTTTTGCTTTCATTTCTTCAACGAAATGTTTAATTGATTCATCTAAATAACGTACAGTTGTTACATAATTATCAACAGTTTGGTCTCCAGTTTTTAAACGTGGAATCATTAAATCTTCATCATTTAATTCGAATGGATAATGGTTAGTTAGTGTAATCATACGGTTATAGAACGGTTTAGGCTCTGCTACCATTTTGTCTACTGCTTGTTCTACGAAATATTTATCTTTTAGTCCCCAGCCAATTGAAGTAGCTGCAGATACTTTAAAGTCAACTTCATTATAATAACGATCGTAACCTAGACTTGGATACATCATGTCACGGTTCCAGAACGATTTATTATTTGAATGCATTACTGAAGTGTAATAATTTTGATCCTGTTTAAGGATTGCTGGTGTTGCAGTAAACGTATTACCACTGTTTGTAAAGTAAACCGCACCACGATCTAATGGGAATAAACTATTATCAATTAAGAATTCAGCATCAGATGTTTTACCTTGTCCAGTTTGGTGGTAAAAATTATCAAAATAATAGCTTTCTTTCGTAAATTTATTTAAGAAAGGTGTAATTTCTTGTCCATCAATTTTTCGTCCAATTACGAAATTTTGTAATGATTCTAATGAAACTACTACTACGTTTTTACCTTTATATTTACCATGTAATTGTGCATTCACACCTGTATCGTTAGCACGTATAAAGTTTTCGATTCCTGCTAATTGACTATCATCAGCCATCGCTTTTTGAGCAGATGTTTTTGATTGAATAACCATATCATATATGTGGTAATTGTATAATCCTAAGAATTTAACAATGTATTCTCTATCAAATGAACGTGTTAATAATTGTGGACGTTCAGTTTCTGCTAATCCAAGGTTAACTAAGAATATAGCAACCGCTGCTAAGAAATACGCTGTTCTAGCTTTCCCTTTAATGTTACCAGTAGTAAAGAATTTTTTACCCCAGAAATAATTAACAGCAATTAAGATAAAAATATCAGAAAAAGCTAAGATTGTTTTATAGCTGATCATTGCTTTAACACTTGAACCTAAATCCCCAAAGTTTCGAGTCATAAATAACACTGGAATCGTTACGAAATCGTCAAAGAATGAATAATAAGCCGTATCAGCTACTAAAATAAAGGACATAATTACAGTAATCCATATAACTGCTCTATTTCGTTTTGGTCCTTTTGCAAAAAGAGCTATACCTATAAATATTAATAATGAAGATATAGGAGCAATAATTAAAATAAATTCTTGCATTGAATTTTCAATTTCTAAATCAAAATAAAATTGGCTTAGAATCGTTGCTTTAATCCATAAAAGGAATACAGCAAGTAACGGGAATCCAAAGTTTTTAATAAACTTTTTCCACATATTCTGTTCCTCCTCTTGTTTAGACTATTAATCTATTTTATCTATAATAATACAATGTTTGGCATTTCACATATCTATTTTATTGGCATTTAAATACCAAGAATTTTCAAAATGATTCATACAATTATTAGCTACTAGATGAATGAATCTAAATAATTTATTTGACGTTGCCTTAGTTTTTTTCTAACGTCATTCAATTTATCATAAACTAGTTCCGTCGTCAAATAACTAATTTTTTTTTCAATTCGATACAATAAACATAATAAGGTACTTCAATTAGAAGTACCTTAAATTTAAGTTAAATTTCATTAGTAATAAATTTTTTTACTAAATAAGCTGCTCCAATTGCTCCTGCATCGTTCCCTAATTTTGCAATTGAAAGTTTTGTCGAATCTCGCACTGTTGTAAAAGCAAATTCGTCAAAATATTTCTTTAGAGGTTTTAATAACAGTTCACCTGCATTTGAGACTCCGCCACCAATAATGATATTTTCAGGATTTAAAGTATTTCCAACTCCGGCTAAAACTAAAGCTAGATATCTCATTACATGATTAACGATTTCTTCTGCAACTTCATCACCATTGGAATAAGCTTCAAAAACATCCTTTGTAGTAACTGGTGAACCATTCGACATTTCTTTTAAAACCGTCTCTTTTGTCGTATTTTGTAATTTTTCATTTGCTATTCTTGCAATTCCTGTAGCTGAAGAGATAGTTTCTAAGCATCCTCTTTTTCCACAGTTACATAATACTCCATTTTCAAGTTGTACTGTAATATGGCCAATTTCACCAGCAGATCCACTAATTCCATGTGCAACGTCCCCATTTACAATTACGCCTCCGCCCACTCCTGTTCCAAGCGTAACCATTACTACATCTTTTGCTCCATTTCCAGCACCTTTCCACATTTCGCCAACAGCTGCTATATTTGCATCATTATCAACGATTACAGGAATTCCTGATTCCTTTTCTAGAATTTCTTTTAGAGGAAAATTAACCCACCCTAAATTTACTGCTGCAAATATAAGTCCATCTTCTAATCGAACCGAACCTGGAGCTCCAATACCGATTCCAGCGATATCTTCCTTTGTTTTATCCATCTGTTTAAGCTTTTCTTCAATTGCAATTGTAATTGTTTTAGGAATATGCTTACCACTATCAGATTTATCTGTTGGTACTTCCCATTTATCGATGAATTCCCCGTTATTTGTTAATAATGCCAATTTAATGCTTGTACCACCTAAATCGACACCTACAATCATTTTAGCCATAATGTCTTCTCCCTTCGCAGTGAAATCGTTTGCAATAGATTCTAAAAAAAACGATTTCTTCAAACCGTTTTATTTTTTATTTCATCCATCTCTTTTTTTAATATCATGGTCGCAATTTGTAAATCTTTACTTTCAAGTATATTCGCTAAAAATAATTCTTTTAGCTCATCTTGCATTAACATCAAGTCTGCTAATCGATCACCTGTATAAATAATGGTCCCATAGTTCTTTAGAAATTGTTGAATATCATATACGGATTTCATACTTAACTCCTATTATTTTATCTTTCTAAACATGTAATAAGTATAAGTTGGAAACGATTACTCGTCAATGTGAAATACCAAACAAACCATTTATTTTGTAGGCATTTTTAATTATTTTTTAGGCTTCATTACTTCTTCTAAAGCTAAATCATTTTTATATAAATATGTAGCGTATTTTATCCCGAGATATCTTATATGCCATGGTTCATAATTGTATTCAGTAATATCGACTTTGTCCTCTGGATAACGAATGATAAATCCAAAATCATGTGCATGGTCTGCAAGCCAAGTTCCTTCTTTCGTTTCTCCAAATCCTTGTTCAAGCTTGTTACCGAAGTTTGGAGATGATACATCTATTGCTAAACCTGTTTGATGTTCGCTTGTACCAGGAACAGCACTAAAAGATTGAGTCCAATCTTCACCATGAATTTGTACATAATAATTATACAAGCTTTTTTGGCGATCAAAAGAGCGATATGCAGAAACTGGAGTCAGCTTTATGCCATCTGCTTCTGCTCTTTCAAATAATTTTTCTAAAGCATGAGCTGCCTCTTTCCTCATTAATGTCTTATCTTTGTTTACTCCATGTAAAGGAACGACCGGATAAACTAGATCTTGCGGTTCATACCCATCTGGTAGCTTTCTTTCTTTATTAACTAATACTAAATTAGATGTAGGATTCGTCACAGCTAATAATCCATTTTCAGCTTCGATCGCTGTTTCATCGTAATTAGGAAATTTCAATGAAGTCTCATTAGTCTTTATTAGATGATTATTAAAAAAACTTTGGTTTCCAAAAAATAGAGCTAGTCCAATAATGAATATTATTATTAATACCCATGAGTACTTACTATTTATTTTTTTCAAAATTACCTCCATAATTCTTTTTGTTACTTTTACAATATAAAAAGTTGGCACATTTTTCAAATATTCTATACAATAAGACCTCTTTCAAATAGAAAGAGGTCTTATTAACTCATGATTTAACTTCTGAAAAAAATCATCACTTAATTTTCTTTACCCAAAACAGGTTCCATCGTTTTTCTTAATGTGTCTACGGAGTTTTTAAACTGACGTTGCTCTAATTCATTTAAATCTAGTTCAACAACCTCTCGAATTCCACCACGATTAATTACTGCTGGTACGCCAATATATATATCGTGTTCTCCATATTGTCCATCTAAATATGCAGAAACCGTAATAATACTATTTTCATTTTTTAGAATCGCTTTAGTTAATCTAACTAAGCCCATTCCAATTCCATAGTATGTTGCGCCTTTTTTCTTTATAATGTGATATGCGGCGTCACGTGTATTTAAGAAGATTTCATCAAGCTCTCTTTGACTGTATTTTGGATTCTTCTTTAATACATGGTGTACAGGGGACGTACCAACAGTTGTTGTAGACCATACTGGTAGTTCACTATCACCATGTTCACCGATAATATACCCATGGATATTTCTTGCATCAACATTAAAATAATCCCCAAGCATATATCTAAAACGAGCAGTATCTAAACTTGTTCCAGATCCGATTACTCTTTCTTTTGGTAATCCTGAAAATTTCCAAGTTGCATAAGTTAAAATATCTACCGGATTTGTGGCAATTAAAAAGATACCGTCAAATCCTGAAGCCATAATTTCTCCAACAATCCCTTTAAAAATAGCGCAATTTTTTGCAACTAAATCTAAACGAGTTTCTCCAGGCTTTTGAGCTGCACCAGCTGTAATGACGACTAATCTCGCATCTTTACAATCACTGTAATCACCAGCCCATATTTTTGTTCTAGAATCTACAAAAGGTAGACAATGACTTAAATCCATTGCGTCCCCTTCTGCTTTATCTTTATTTAAATCAATCATTACTAATTCTTCAGCAACACCTTTATTTAACATACCAAAAGCATAACTAGCTCCAACTGCGCCTGTTCCGATAAGTGCGACACGATTTATTTCTTTTTGTAACATAATATCCACCTCATTTGTGTTATAAAAGTGTAAGTAATTGGGACTTCTATATTATATATGTATTTCCACTCAAAGTTTGTGAAACTTTTTACAAATTTGTTACAATATTAGTCCTGCACAAATTTAATTTTTTTCAATTAGACTCTAATTCAGTCTTACCTATTTTCAAACAAATCGCGTCACATTATGCACTTATTACATCGCTTCTATTATTCTTGACTCTGTTAAAATCAACGGCATCTTAATATCATGTTTTTCGGTTGGTAATTCATCAATAATTTGAATGTCATAAGCTAAGGCTAAAAGTTGTTTATTATAATCTTCTAAGTAGCGATCATAATAACCACCACCATATCCTATTCGTTCACCATTTTTTGTATATGCTACTCCAGGCACAATTATTAAATCAATAAGTTCTTTATTTATTTCCTCGCATTTTTCTTCTATCGGCTCTTGTATTCCAAAATAACCTTTCTTTAAATCATCAAATGAATTGATTTTGTAAAAATGCATTTTTCTAGTCTCATGGTTGCATTTAGGGACAACAACTGATTTATTCAATTTCCAACAAGCAGTGATTAAATACTTAGTATTTATTTCATACTCCATTGGCATAGTTGTTGCTATTATATCTGCACTCTTCATTTCTTCTGTATTTAATAATTTTTCTATAATTTGTTTTGACTTTTCGTCTCTTTCCGGTGCTGAAATATTTTTCAAGTTTTTCATCATAGAATTTCTAATTTCTTTTTTTTCCATAATAATGGCCTCCTTAGGTCAGGACCTTAGTTTTCGAAAGTAAATGATGTATGCTAATTAAAATTATAAGTATTTAGATATAAAAAAAACAGTAGGAAAATTCCTACTGTTTACTTTGTTTCGCGATGAACTGTAACTTTTTTAAGTCTTGGGCAATATTTTTTAAGCTCAAGACGGTCTGGGTTATTACGTTTATTTTTAGTAGTGATGTAGTTACGATCTCCGCATTCTGTACATGCTAAAGTAATATTTACGCGCATTTTATTTTCCCTCCTGACATAGTGACATAATCAGACTTGTATATAATAACATTCTTTCGCGATAATTTCCATAGTTTTTATTGATTCAATGTATTTCTTTTGATATTTTTTTTATTGAATTATGTACAAACTTATTCTCATAATTCAGAGTATATTTTTGAAAGACAGCTTGATGATGTAATACACTGCCTTGATCGATGCGAATATTAGAACTAATCGACACATAAGGGCCGATTACACAGTTCTCTTCAATCGTAACATCATTCCCAATTATAACGGGAGAAACAATCTTAACATTATTATTTATCGTAACATGCTCACCTAAAAAGATTCTCGGTAATATTTGAACGGCAGGAATAGGTAAGTTTAATTTCTCTTCGATCCAATCTACGTTTAGCTTTGCAAACCTTCTAGGAGTCCCATAATCAATCCAATAACCTTTTAAATGAAAAGCATTTAAACTGATATTATTTTTTAACATTAAAGGAATCAGATCATTACTAATGTCAAAATAACGATTTTCTGGAATTTGATCTAATAATTCTGGACTCATAATATAAATTCCAGTATTAACTAATTTACTTATTTCACTACCTTCATTCGGCTTTTCAATAAAATCGATTATTTGTCCATTTTTTACTTTTACATTTCCGTATGATCCACATTTATCTACTTGTTTTACAAACATAGAAAATTTACTTTTACTTTCAAAATGATTTTTTAATGCCTCTCGAATATCACCGTCAAATAAAATATCACCATTCACTAATAGAAAGGGTTCATGAAGAAAATGCTTAGAAAGTCTTAAACATCCAGCAGACCCTAAACTTTTTTCTTCTATAATATAATCAATTGAAACATTTTTTAATTTCATTGCATTAATTGTCTCGATTATTGCTTGGGACATATAATGAAGTTGAATGATAAATTCATTAAACCCAAGTCTTGTTAAATGTAATATTAAATGCTCAATTGCCGCTCTATTTGCGATTGGTAATAGTGGCTTAGGAATGTTGTTAGTAATTGGTAAAAGCCTTTGACCGTATCCTCCAGCTAAAATAACAACCTTCATTTATTACCACCTCAATATCTTATACTAGTTAAAGAAGTATGCTTAATATTACATAAATATGACAAAAGGGCATTCAGGTAAATTTTGTCTGAACACCCTTTTAATTTATTTATAAACTATAGTCTTATATTTATTGATTTAATAAATAATGTTTCCCTTTAACTAAATAATAAATATTCTCTGCAATATTTGTTGCATAATCAGCAATTCTTTCAAGATATCTGCAAATAAATGCCATTTGCATGATATTAGATACATGCTCAGGTGAATTTGCAATACTTGACATTAGAGTTCTAACAGTAGTTCCATATAGTTCATCAACAATATCGTCAATTTCACCAATCTCTTTGGCAGCTTGTAAATCTTCAGTTCGGTATGCTTCTGAAGCTTTTGTTAACATATCTAAGCCAAGTTCATGCATCTTTTCTATATTCTCTAATGGTAAGTTTTCTTGACGACTACGAATACGAATTGTCGATTTTGCGATATTTACTGCATAATCCGCAACTCGTTCAAGATCATGAGCAATTTTAATAGCAGTTAAATTTCTTCTTAAGTCTACAGCAACTGGTTGTTGCCTTGTAATAATCACTAAAATTAATTCATTCACTTCTTTTTCTAATTTATTAATGCGTTCATCTTCGTCAATTACTTCTAAAGCTAGTTCAATATTTTCTGTACGAAATGCCGACATACTTTTAATGACTGCTTTTTTTGTTTTCTCAGCCAATTCGATAATCATTTCTTGTAATGTTTTTAAGTCTGCTTCAAATTGATTTCTCATCTCTTTTCACCTGTTCCCTTCTATTATCCGAATCGTCCAGTAATGTAGTCTTCAGTACGTTTATCTTTAGGTGTTGAGAACAGTTTATTTGTATCTGAGAACTCAACTACTTCACCGCTTAAAAAGAAAGCAGTTTTATCAGAAACACGAGCTGCTTGTTGCATATTGTGTGTAACAATAATAATACTGAAATCTTTCTTTAAATCGTGAATTAACTCTTCAACTTTTAAAGTTGAAATAGGATCTAGTGCTGACGTTGGCTCATCCATTAAAATAACATCAGGCTCGATTGCTAAACAGCGCGCGATACATAAACGTTGTTGTTGCCCTCCTGAAAGACCAAAAGCATTCTCATGCAAACGATCTTTAACCTCATCCCAAATTGCTGCACCTTTTAAACTTTTTTCAACAATCTGATTTAATGTAGCTTTATCTTTAATTCCATGTATTTTGGGTCCATACGCAACGTTTTCCCAAATTGATTTAGGGAATACATTTGGCTTTTGGAATACCATTCCTACGTGTGTTCTTAATTCTTCAACAGGATAGTTTTTATCGAAAATATCTTGTTCGCGGTAAAGAATTTTCCCTTCTGTTCGAACTGAAGGAACTAACTCAACCATACGATTTAACGTTTTTAAATAGGTCGATTTACCACATCCACTAGGTCCAATAATCGCAGTAACCTCATTCTCATAAATGCTTAAATTTATATTTTTTAATGCTTTATCATGTCCATACCATAAATTTAAATCTTGAGTATCATATACAATTGATTTTTTCACGTTTGTATTTGTCTCTTCAATATCATCATTTTTAGTAATAATCTCTCTATTTAATGTCATTGTCATAACTTTCGTTCCCCTCTCATCCTAAAGGAAGCTTTCTATTTTTGATATATAAAATAATAACTAAACAATAGATAAACTTTATAATCGTTAAAATTCATTAGTACTTACATGAATAATCATATTCTCAAACTATTAAACCTGTTTTAACCGAATGTAAAGATTATGTAAATAAGTTAAAGAAGGTGAAGGAAGGGTGTAGAAAGGGAGTTTTCCAAATAAAAAAGAGAAGGGTTTAACCCCTTCTCTTCTTATTGATTATTATTTTGAGTGTCTTGATTATCTTGACTACCTTGATTGTCTTGGTTATCTAAATTGTCTTTTGGTTCGTCATTATAGATTGATTGTCTTTCTTTTTTCAATTTAAAGTATTCATCCATAATATCTCGGCCAATGTATTTATTTACTGGCGCTTGGTCAGTTTGTAACCATGGAACTACTACGACAAAGGCAATTTCGGGATCGTCATACGGTGCATAACCCATCAATGTTTCATTATAAGTTTTTTGTGGCCCATTGTATTTTTTACGATCTGGACCGTCGTATACAGATTGGGCTGTACCTGTTTTACCGGCTATTTTATAATCTACGCCTGTGAAGTATTTGTGAGCAGTACCACCAGTTTCATTATATACTTTGATTAAACCTTGTTTAACATGATCGATGTATGATTGTTTCATGTCAATACGGTTTAATACTCTAGGTTTAATTTCTTGTCTAATGACTCCACTATCTTCGCCGATTGAAGGTTGTCTTAATTCTTTCGCAACATGTGGTTGAATTCTGTAACCTCCATTTGCGATTGTAGATACATATTGAGCTAATTGTAGTGGTGTATAAGTATCATACTGTCCAATCGCCATATCTAGTAGGAAACCTGGGCTTTTGTCTACACCTTTAAATCCAATTGCTTCATTTGGTAAATCAATTCCAGTTTTAACACCTAGACCGAATTGGCTGAAACTATTTCGGAATGTATCAAACGCTTTTACGTCAATATCTAAAGGCCTATTCTCAACGTAATGTGCATGTCCAATAGCCATAGCCGTTCGGAACATATAAACGTTTGAAGAAAATTTTAAAGCATCTAAATCATTAATCCATCCGAAGTTTTTATATGACGCTTTTACTGGTGTACCTGCAATTTTAATCGGAGTATCGAATTGCCTTTGTCCTGGAGTAATTGCCCCAGTTTGATAACCAGTTAATAGAGTTGCACCTTTTACTGTAGAACCCATCTCATAAGATGAAGTAACATTTCCAGTTGCGTAATCTACAACTTTATTTTTTCCTGTCTTTTTGTCTTTAACAATTTGCTTTCCTGACATTGCTAATACTTCACCCGTTTTCGGGTTAATCATTGTAACAAATGCACGGTCCAAATATCGACCATTTGACGTTGCTTTTGCTTGTACAAGCCTATCTTTAATTATTTTATCTACCTTACCTTGAAGTTCAATATCAATTGATAGTACTAAATCACTTCCAGGTTCCCCTTCTGTAATCACTTTCGTATCAACAACATTTCCATTTGAATCAATAACATTTTGTGCCTTACCTTTTGTACCACGTAAAACATCTTCATATTGCTTTTCAATATAACTTTTTCCTACACGATCATTACGGTCATAACCACGTGCTAAATAATAATCGACATTTTGAGCAGGTAATCCTTCTTTTTCAGAAGTAATATTACCTAAAATTGTTCGGAACGTATCACCATAAACATATTTTCTTTCCCAATTTGTCGTTACATCTACACCTGGAAGCTGATCTAAATGTTCACTAACTGTTGCATATTCTTTTTCAGTAACTCCCTCACTTTTTATTGTTTGTGGAGTTAGTGCATAACCAGCACTCATTTGTTTGTAAATTGCAAGTATCTGTAAGTCATTTGCACTAAGTGAATTAATATTATCTGCTGTAATTTTATCAATCTGTAAATTATAGTAAGCTTTATTGTAAGCAGCGTCATCATCTTTATTTTGAGCTTTTAGTGTTTTAGCCTCTTCTTTTGATACTAATTTTTTTGCTTCATCAGGATTTGTTAATAACCAATAATCTTTTTTATCTCGTTCAGTTATTTTATTAGTTGGCATCTTTAGATAACTTGTTAACTTTGTAGCCATTGTTAATAACTCGCTTGAAGTTGTCCCTTTTTTTCTTGTATACGTAATTGTACGCAAAGGCGTATTATCTACGACAACCTTTCCGTTACGATCTAAAATTTTTCCCCTTGGTACAGCTTGGTCGACGGTCATATTTTCTGTACGCTCTAATTCTAATTTATAGTCTTCACCTTTAACAATTTGTACGACACCTAGTCTTAGAATTAAAAAAGAAAATAAGACAAACACAAGAAAAAATAGTGTATTCAGTCGTGTTGGTAGTGTGATTTTATATTTCTTAGGCTTATTCATTTTTTCTCCTCTTTTTTCTACAATTACTAATTCTACATATTAATATTTTAATGATTCGGAAAAGGAATCACTGCTAAGTTTTTGACAATTTAGTGACAATACTTAAGCATGCTTATATTCTAATTTCCTCATTACGAAATAGACCAAAAAGTGTCCTGCACCAAATAAACACATTAATAATGGAATAAATTGTTCTGGCTGGAATAGTGATGTACATACAATGAAAACGGCAATAGAAAACATTCTACCGCTATTTAAATACACTTCACGTATAACGATATATTCCACTCTATATTCCCTGGCCTTATACGATTTTCCTATTATATCATATGTTAAAGATAAGTAAGGTACTAAAATGATTGGATATGCCAAAGAAATTATTGCACCGTAAATGATTAATAAAGGAAATGAAACTTTAAAAGCGATTACAAAAACAGAGCAAAATAGTAAAAAACCACCAATAAATATAGCTTTCATTCTAAAATTTTCTTTAATAATTCTTGTAACAATATAATAGGTAATAAAGCTAATTAACGATGTAATTAATCCGTATTTCCCTAATGCAAATTCACTTCCTGTCGATAAGAAAATATAAATTGAAATTACAAACATAAAAATCCCTTCACGAATCCCCTGAAAGAAATTAGCATATGTTACTCTCCGCCAATTATCATTTAATTTTCTTTCTTGAATGACGCGCTTAATATTGAACTCACTATCAAGTTCCCGTCTAACTAAGAAGCAACTTAAGACCACTGCACATATAAATAAAATAACTGCAGCAAGAAACACAAAATGATAACCTTTATTTCCAATCATTGAAGAAATAATCGCTCCAGCTATAAATGGGCCAAGCATTCCTGAGAACGAATTAATTAACCCTAAAAAACCATTAAAAAATTGTCTAGTTTCAGGTTCTGTAACTTCAAACGTTAATAAGTTAAACGCTAAGTAGTAACAGCCATTTCCTATTCCTAAAATCGCTCCAATTAAAATTGTTGCTAATAATGTATTCGTTTCAAATAGTAAAACGACTATGTAGAATATTGCCAAAAACGAAATACCCGCTCTTAAAATGACAACTCGATCAATGGTTTTAGCTAATCTACCTGCTATTACGAATGTAAGAGCTTGAAAAAATGCGATCGAAAATTGGTACGAAGCAATTGGTAAATAATTATTTGATTGCTTCCACAAATAAACATTTACAAATGTGCTAGATAAAGCTGTCGCTAAAGTAAACAATCCACCGACACTTAGTAAAAGAATTAAATCTTTATTTAAATCTACGTCACCTAATAAAAATTTCCACTTACTCATCATAAACTCTCCTTTGTCTCATGAACTAGTTTTCCGAGTAAATGAAAATTTATCCTTTTTTTAACCATAAAAAAAAACACTACTTAAATAAATTAAGTAGTGTTCATTTTTTATAAATTATTTAGCAGCTTGGTATAATTCTTCTACTTTTTCCCAGTTTACTACATTCCAGAATGCACCAACGTAGTCAGGGCGTTTGTTTTGGTAGTTTAAGTAGTAAGCATGCTCCCATACATCTAAACCTAAGATAGGCGTTTTGCCTTCCATTAAAGGTGAATCTTGGTTAGCTGTGCTAGTCACTTCTAACTCACCATTGTTTACTACTAACCAAGCCCAACCAGAACCAAAACGAGTTAATGCAGCTTGAGTGAAAGCAGCTTTAAGCTCATCTAAGCTACCGAATTTAGCGTTAATTGCTTCAGCAACTTCACCAACTGGAGTGCCTGTGCCTTCTGGAGTTAATAAAGTCCAGAATAAGCTATGGTTAGCATGTCCACCACCATTGTTACGTACAGCTGTACGGATACCTTCTGGAAGTGCATCTAAGTTTGAAATTAATTCTTCAATTGAAGATGCAGCTACTTCTTTACCTTCTAAAGCAGCGTTTAAGTTTGTTACATATGTATTGTGGTGACGAGTGTGGTGAATATTCATTGTTTCTTTATCAAAGTGTGGCTCTAATGCATCATAAGCATAAGGTAATTGTGGTAATTCAAATTTTGACATTTTTTATTTCCTCCCAAAGATAATAGTGAATTTCAATTTAAAGTTATCAAATAAACAGAAAGATTTCAATAGTAATGCTTGAGAAAAGGGAAAGAAAGTAAAAAAGATTAATTTTTGGAAGAAAATTATTTAAGAATTTGGATCAAAGAAGATAAAAAATCATTCTAGATTAATTTATAAACCAAAAACGAAAAAAGTCTTCAACATGATCGTTGAAGACTTTTTCACTAATTAAGGAGTAAGAGGGATTCGAACCCCCGCGGGCTGTTACACCCCTGTCGGTTTTCAAGACCGATCCCTTCAGCCGGACTTGGGTATTACTCCATAATAAAATATTGGTAGCGGCGGAGGGAGTCGAACCCACGACCTCACGGGTATGAACCGTACGCTCTAGCCAGCTGAGCTACACCGCCAAACTATATAAATGGCTCCGCAGGTAGGATTCGAACCTACGACCACTCGGTTAACAGCCGAGTGCTCTACCACTGAGCTACTGCGGAATAATTCCTGTTGTCCTTAAGACAATATTTAATTTATCATGTTTCGAACTAGACGTCAACACTTTTTATAATTATTTTGATTATTAATTTATATTAACTATTTTTTAGTGAAAATAAATTGTTTTATCGTGATTTAAAGCCAAACTTAAATACGATCCTAAAACCATTATCTTCCTCTTCTTATATGCTCTTATCATTTTAATTAAAGTTTAATATTCAATTACCAAAAAAAGATTATAATATACAAAATAGCCCGAAAGCTACATAATAAATTTCGGGAAGTGAAATAACATTAAATAAGAAAGGATGAGTTTATGAATATATTTAAACAATTTTGGTTTAGTTTATACTCTCCAAAAACAATATCAAGATATAGACTCCAAAAAATCGGTAAAACAATCTTTTTTCTTTTCCTACTAGCAATTTTATATACTCTTCCTGGATTCTTTTCATTAGTAAAAGATGTGAAGCTTCAGGTCAATAATGTTTCTGATCTGCTTAAAGATAATATTCAATCAATTACTTTAACCAAAGGATCAATAAAAATAAACGACAATACGCCATTCGAACGAAATATCGGCGAGTATAAATATGCTTTTTATCCAAAGGAAACAGTTATACCTACAAAATTAAAAAATGAACAGTATGCCTTTGTGGTATTAAAAAATAGAATAATAATGAAAAATGATAAAGGCGAACAAGATTTCCCTTACCCTTCATTAAAATCAAGAGTAATAAATAAAGCGGACGTTTCAAAATTTATTGAAAATATAAAAGAAGCACTTCCAGTAGTCTTAATCGCGTTATTTTTCTTATTTTATTTAGGTTATAGTATCTCCATATTTATAATTGCTACATTATTAGCGTTTTTAGCATCTTTATTTAAGTCGACTAAGCACTTGCCTTTTAGACAACGCTTTGCAATGGTTTCGTATAGTTTAACACTACCTACTGTTCTCTATTTATTGCTAGGATTATTGAAAGTAAATATTTCATTCCAAACGTTAATTTTTATAATATTAACAGTTGCTATGTACACATTAACAATTAAAAATTTACCATCTAAAAAATAATGTTTACTGAAGTGTGTTTCACACTTCTTTTTTTTTGCTAAAATATTTATTAGTCCAAGCTCCTAGTAGGAATATTCGTTGTGGACAAGCATATAGTCTACAAAAGGAGTGATGATTAATGAAAAAAATAGCTTTTTTACTAGGTTCTTTATTGCTTGCATATATAATATTCTTTGACCTTCAAGTAGGGACGATCCCAACTAAACATATTGCTACTGTGGCAAAAGCAACAAAATCAGAAACAAAAGAAACCTCACTTCCAAAATATGAAAAAATTCAAGTTAAAAACGGTGACACTGTTTTAGGAATTATCGAAAATCTTAACCCTGATTTTAACCAGCCGATTAGCCAAATTACAAAAGATTTTAGTGCATTAAACAATGGACTTTCACCTACTAAAATTCAAAGTGGAAAATCATATAAATTCCCAATTTACTCTTCACAAAAATAAAATTTGTGATATATTTCTTTAGAACCAGTTGATAAAATGAGTAATCATGAAGAAAATATGATAATGTAGATTTATACAAAATAGAAATAAAGTTATTTTTGAAGGAGCGAGTTACTCGTGAACGAAAT
Organism: Gottfriedia sp. NPDC057948; assembly: GCF_042887255.1. NCBI lineage: Bacteria > Bacillati > Bacillota > Bacilli > Caryophanales > Bacillaceae > Gottfriedia > Gottfriedia sp. NPDC057948. The sequence continues at coordinate 60,174 of NZ_JBHVPN010000004.1, read as the reverse complement.
TACACATAGAAGTAAAACACGTGCAGTTAAAGTAGGTAATGTAGTTGTTGGTGGAGCAAATGAAATTTCAATCCAAAGTATGACAACGACAAAAACACACGATGTTGAAGCAACAGTTGCAGAAATTAAACGACTTGAAGAAGCTGGATGCCAGATAGTTCGAGTTGCAGTACCAGACGAAAGAGCTGCAAATGCAATCGCTGATATTAAAAAACAAATTAACATACCTCTTGTTGCAGATATACACTTTGATTATAAATTAGCCTTAAAAGCAATTGAAGGCGGAGTAGATAAAATAAGAATTAATCCAGGTAATATTGGTCGTAAAGAAAAAGTAGAAGCAGTAGTAAATGCTGCTAAAGCTAAAGGAATTCCGATTCGTATCGGTGTTAATGCTGGTTCATTAGAAAAACGAATCTTAGAGAAATATGGCTACCCAACTGCTGATGGAATGGTTGAAAGTGCATTACATCACATTAAAATTCTTGAGGATTTAGATTTCCATGACATCATTGTATCGATGAAAGCATCTGATGTAAACCTAGCAATTGAGGCATATGAAAAAGCTTCAAAAGCATTCAATTATCCTTTACATTTAGGTATTACTGAATCAGGTACATTGTTTGCTGGTACAGTTAAAAGTGCCGCTGGTTTAGGTGCAATCATTAGTAAAGGGATCGGAAATACAATGCGTATCTCATTAAGCGCAGATCCAGTTGAAGAAGTAAAAGTTGCAAGAGAATTACTTAAATCTTTCGGTTTATCTTCAAACGCTGCGACTTTAATTTCTTGCCCTACATGTGGTCGAATCGAAATTGACTTAATTAGTATTGCGAATGATGTTGAAGAGTACATCTCAACACTAAAAGTACCAATTAAGGTTGCCGTACTTGGATGTGCAGTAAACGGTCCTGGTGAAGCACGCGAAGCAGACATCGGTATTGCTGGAGCTCGTGGTGAAGGATTACTATTCCGTCACGGGGAAATCGTACGTAAAGTACCTGAAGCAACAATGGTTGAAGAACTAAAACGCGAAATCGACATCATTGCCAAAGAAAAACTAGCTGAACTAGAAGCAGCAAAAGGTTAATCATAACAAAAAAGGTTAAGGACACTGCTCCTTAACCTTTTTTATTTTTTTCCTATCTTGTCAAATCGAATAATCTTGAGGAATAAATACCTTCAATTCATTAGGACGGACAAAAACTCTTTCTCCAAGTTGAATATTTAGTTCGTAAAATAATTCGTTCATGAGTTCAATTTCAACATAATCATTTGTATCTTCCCGTAGGACTTCCACATATACGATAGGTCCTACAGCATGAATATGTGTTACGATTGCACTGATCGATGTTTGATTTGTTTCAAATTTTTCGATTGTAATTTGATGAGGTCGAACATATCCCGTAACCTCTTTATGTTCTTTATGTTCTTGTTCAACTAATTCTGGCAATGGAATTTCTAATCCTCCACTTATTAAGCTCCCCTTATTTATCCTTCCATGAAATAAATTTACTTTGCCAAGAAAATCATAAACAAACGGACTTGCTGGCGTATGGTATACTTCCTCAGGTGTTCCGATTTGTTCAATCGTCCCGCCATTCATAATGACAACTCGATCTGCAACTTCAAGTGCTTCCTCTTGATCATGTGTTACAAATATACTCGTAATATGAATTTCATCATGGAGTTTACGTAACCATCTTCTTAAATCCTTTCGAACTTTTGCATCTAATGCCCCAAATGGTTCATCTAATAATAATACACTTGGTTCAACAGCTAATGCTCTAGCTAATGCAACACGCTGTCTTTGTCCACCAGATAATTGAGAAGGAAATCGATTTGCAAAGCTTTCTAATTTTACTAAAGATAGTAATTCCATTACTTTCTCATTAATTTTTCTTTTTAACGGACGTGTTGCTCTTGGTCTAACCTTCAAACCAAAAGCAATATTTTCAAAAACCGTCATGTGCTGAAATAAAGCATAATGCTGGAATACAAATCCTACATTTCTTTCTTTTACCTGCACATTTGCTACATCCTGATCTTCAAAAAATATTTCACCCAAATCTGGATTTTCTAAACCGGCAATTATTCGCAACAATGTTGTTTTACCCGATCCGGATGGCCCTAATAAAGCAACCAATTCCCCTTTTTTTATATTTAAATCAATTCCTTTTAAGGCAGTTTCATTTTCATAACTTTTTATTACATTTGAAACTTTAATTGACATACAATCCGCTCCTATTGTTTTTCTTCCTTTAGAACTTTCCATTCAATTATATTTTTAATAACTAATGTCAGAATCGCAAAAATGGACATGAGTGACGCAACTGTATATGCTTGTGGAAATTGGTATTCATTATATAAATTTTCAATGTGAAGTGGCATAGTAATTGTTTCTCCACGAATATGTCCAGATACTACTGATACAGCACCAAATTCTCCAACCGCTCTTGCATTGCATAAAATAATGCCATACAAAAGTCCCCATTTTATTTTCGGAAGTGTCACCTTCCAAAAAATATGCCATCCGTTCGCACCCAAAGTTAGTGCAGCTTCCTCTTCAGCACTCCCTGTAGCCTGCATAACCGCAATTAATTCTTTCGCTACAAAAGGCAATGTGACAAAAATTGTTGCTAGAACAATTCCTGGGGTTGAAAAAATGATTTTCAAATTATGTTCCTTTAACCAACCACCAAAAAACCCATGATTCGGACTAAATAATAGAACAAATAAAAATCCTGCTACAACTGGCGACACTGCAAAAGGTAGTTCAATTAACGTTACTAATATATTTTTTCCTTTAAAATTAAATTTCGTTGTAGCCCAAGCAATTGAAACGCCAAAAATCGCATTAAGTGGTAACGTTATAATCGTTACCAAAAACGTCAATTTAATTGCTGCTAATGTCTCATCATTTACAATCGCTTCTTTATAAACTCCAAAACCATCTTGTAAAGCCTTTATAAAAATTGAAACTAATGGAAGAAATAAAAATATCGCTAAAAAAAGTATGACAATACTAATTAAAATAATCGGAAACGTATTCCCGTTCAATTTCGCTTTTTTCTCGGTACTAGTAGCATTCACTTCTATATTTCTTTCAATCTTGAATTCTCTTTCCATTCTTAACTCTTACCCCCTTGAACAAAAGCACGATTTGCGTATCTTTGAAAAATACTAATGATCAATAAGAGTAAGAAAGAAGTTACTAATAACACAATTGCAAGTGCAGTTGCACCTGAATAATCATATTGCTCTAATTTTGTCATTATTAACAAGGGTGTAATTTCAGTCTTCATTGGCATATTTCCCGAAATAAACACGACTGACCCATACTCACCTAAAGATCTTGCGAATGCTAAAGAAAATCCAGTCAATAATGCTGGTAAAATCCCTGGAAAAATTACCTTCCAAAAAATTTGAAAACGGTTTGCCCCTAGACTTGCCGCTGCTTCCTCAACATCTTTTTGAAAATTTTCAAGAACAGGTTGAACCATTCTAACTACAAATGGTAACCCGATAAATGTAAGAGCTATAATAATCCCGAGTGGTGTATAAGCAATTTTGAAAGAGAAAAATCTTCCAACCCAACCATCAGGAGAATACAATGTTGTTAAAGTAATACCAGCAACTGCAGTCGGTAATGCAAAAGGTAAATCAATGAATGCATCTACAATTCGTTTTCCAGGAAAACGATAACGAACAAGCACCCAAGCTACTAATAAACCAAAAACAGCGTTAATAATCGCCGCAATAAAGGCAGTTCCAAAACTAACTTTATAAGACATTAGTACTCTATGTTCACTAACAATTTTTATAAATTTTGACCAACCTATATCGAAAGAATGTAAGAACAGCATCGATACTGGCAGAAAAATAAAAAAACTGATATATAATATTGAAAATCCAAAGGTTAATCCAAATCCAGGTAGGATTCTTTTCCGCTTCTTAAACAAATTATGTCAATCCTCCTTAAAATAAAAATCAAATAAAGAAGACTTGGCTTAAGCGCTAGTAAAACGCCCAATAAAGTCCAATGTCCTCCTTATTTTCCAATTAGGTATTATTGATAAATTTGGTCAAATACCCCACCATCATCAAAATGCTTCGATTGAGCTTTACTCCATCCACCAAAATCTTTATCAATTGTTAACAATGGCAGGCTAGGATATAGTTCACTATATTTAGCGAGAATCTCTTTATCTCTCGGACGATAATAATTTTCGGCAATGATTTTTTGGCCTTCTTTACTATATAGATAAGATAAGTAGGCCTTTGCCACCTCTTCAGTTTTCTTTTCCTTCACATTTTTATCAACAACCGCAACAGGTGGCTCAGCTAAAATACTAATCGAAGGATATACAATATTATATTTCCCCTCACCTAATTCCTTCACTGAAAGTAATGCTTCGTTTTCCCATGCAATTAATACATCTCCAATTCCTTTTTCAACAAATGTAGTTGTTGAACCACGTGCACCAGTATCTAATACTGGAACGTTTTTATATAATTTCTTCATAAACGCTTTTACTTTTTTCTCATCACCATTATATTTTTTGTCTGCATAGCCCCAAGCAGCTAAATAATTCCACCTTGCGCCACCCGAAGTTTTAGGATTTGGAGTAATTACTTGAACTCCTTTTTTCGTTAAATCATCCCAATCCTTAATATTTTTCGGATTTCCTTTCCTTACTAAAAAAACAATTGTTGATGTATAAGGAGTTGAATTGTATTTAAATTCTTTTTGCCAATTAGGGGATATTAGTTGTGCCTTTTCATTGATCGAGTCAATATCATATCCAAGAGCTAGTGTAACTACATCAGCATCTAAACCATCGATTACTGCCCTAGCTTGTTTTCCAGAACCACCATGGGACTGTTTAATTGTTACAGTTTGGTTATGTTCTTTTTCCCAATACTTACTAAAAGCTTTATTATAATTTTCATATAATTCACGAGTTGGATCATAAGAAACATTTAACAATTCCACTTTTTTATTTGCTGCTTCAGTATTAGTAGCCTCAGATTTATCATCCTTCAAGGTCGCATACAATACTCCCGAAACTGCTAATACAACAACTACCGAGCTAATAATCCATTTCTTTGCCCCCACAATGATCTGCCCCTCTCAATTTCAATTTTCCGATTTTTATTTGTACCCATCTCTACACTTCAACACATTAGAATCTCCCCTTTAAGGCACAAATGTAAAGAAAACTTGTCGATTGCCTAGCGTTTTAGGCGAAGGCAGAGACGTAGTTGCACTTATACTTTATTCCTAATTGGTAGCCCGCCGAATACTCTTCATCGCTGCCAATTTATCTTTTTAAAGTGCAAAAAGACCCTTAACTAATGAAAATAGTTAAGGGCCTTTGGTCTTCCAATCAGCCATATTGATTTTTTATATAAGCTTAATAATAAACACACTATTCCTATGTGTCAACTATGATTTTAGAAATTTCCAAATTATTTCTCTTATTTTTCACTTTTTATACAATCCTCATTGTATACTCATTATATTTACTATTTACATTACATATTATGGAGGATTTAATGCTAATCGAGTCATATTTTAAACACATCCGTTTAAATAAAACCCAAACAATTTCATATTCCTCATTAAAACAAATTCATAAGCACCATTTACTCTCAATTCCATTTGAAAATATCGATATTATTTCTCAAATACCCCTCTCAATGAATCCTTCTGAAATTATGAAAAAAATAGCTACAGGTAAGCGAGGTGGGATTTGTTTTGAAACGAATTCATTGCTTTTTTCAGTCTTACAGGAATTAGGTTTCAATGTATCATTTATTTCAACCAAATTTTGGAATGAAGAAAAACAGTTTTGGAATCCCGAATTCTCACATTTATCTATATTAGTAAAAATTGACGATCAAAACTATCTCGCAGACGTAGGAATTGGTGGCGGTTTTTTAGAACCACTCTTGCTTCGTGACCATTATGAATACTCAGATTCAAACGGATCTTATCGAATGATTGAACAAGACGATTCGAATTTCATCCTTCAAAAATTCATTGGAACTTGGAAGGATTTACTATTCATTTCAATGATTCCAAAACAGCTCCAACAATTTGAAGAACAATTTCATTACTTCCAAACCAGTAATGAAACAATTTTCACCCAATATAAAATCGTCAACTTATTAACGAAAGAAGGAAGAATTTCGTTATCAGATCACCAATTAAAAGTAACCAAAAATCATCGAATCTGTATAACTGAAATAAAAAGTCAAGATGAGTGGCAATCAATTTTTAATAATCTATTTAATCAAAAAGCAGAAATAAAAGGTTAAACGATTTGGCCATGCCTTCAAACTTCTAATAAATTAGTTATTTTTGCACAAATTAACTGTAATCGAAGTGAAGGGAGCAAATAAATTGAAAAATCGCGAAAAGCAAAACAGCATTATAAGAGAAAGAAGAGAAGACGAAATAAATAATATAATTCAGAGCAAACAAAATAACCAACCACTTCCTCAGCCAAAGGATATTGAAGAAATAGAATACTAAAAAAATAAACCTTCTATATTAGAAGGTTTTTAGTGTGTAGACAAAGTAATATAAACTTGATTTTCAGACTGATTGCAAGCGCTTGTCTTTCGAGGCGCGAAGCTTGGTGAGGAGCGGAGTTACCCTAGACGACGGTAATGAGCACCGCAGATAGGCGAAGCAACGAAGAAAGCGAGCGTTTGTCAACAGTCTGAAACCTTCTATATTAGAAGGTTTTATTTTTCTCATTTCAATTTACTAATCATATGAATCACTTCTTCTACTATATAAGGTACTTCTTCAAATGCATTCCTCATATGTAACCTCTCAGTTAACTTATGCGCATCTTTTCCGAACGGTCCGATATTTAACACAGGTGCATTTAATTTTTCCATTAAACTAAAAGGTAGAGTATAACTATCTCCCCATACTGGTGTATTCGACTCAAATGCTGTCCATCCGCCAAGCGAATCACTGTAATTAACATAACTTAAGTCACTTATTCCATTAAAATAGTGAATACGTTTTACGGGTAAATTAAACTGATTACTAGCAAGCTCAGCAGAAAATTGAATACATTTCTCCACTAACTCATCTCCAGTAGAATTTATTGCTGGATAGTAAGGTGGTGCAAATAATATGATAATAGCAGGTGCAAGCTCCTGACATTCAATCATTAAATTGTCTGCAATTCTAAAGGACTTTTCACGATCATCCCATTCACTGTGCGAATGAATTTCTTTTTTAAGATTTAACACATAATCCTCGCCGAGCTTCCTAATAGCATATTGCTGCAAGTCTGTATATTGGATAACTTTTACTTTCCCTACTGGATTTACATTTTGTTTTTTACAAATATTTTCATATTCAAAACTACATTCTTCAGCAGCTTCTTGTGCTACTTTTTCGAACAGATTAAAAACTTCAGAAGCATTTCTTTTCATTAAAAATACATTATATAGCGCACATGAACGAAAAGGTGTTTGAGTCGAATACTCTAACCTCAAGTCCTTCTGCTGTAATGTAACAGGTAACGGAGTTTTCTCACCAAAATCAATCTCTTGAAACTCCTCATTCCACTCCATTTTTCTAGTTAAAAAAGATGCAATATATGGAGATGTTATGCCACTTAATGGTTCTCCAGCATGAGTTTCTTTACCATAAAATAATGCGGCTGGCATTATTTTACCTATTGTACCAGAGTAAATATAATACTTTGGATCACCTGGTTCTTGTGAAAATACGGGCTCACCATTTAAAAATAATTTAAAATTTAAATCATATTCTTCCTGAAGATTTACAAGAGTTGAGACCGCGTCACGCATTCCAGCCGAATTTACCTCTTCATCAGGAACAGTTAATAACAAAAGATTAATCGGCCATTCCTCAATACTAGCTTTCTCAATAAGACTCATATGCATCGCAAGTCCCATTTTCATATCCATCGAACCACGACCAAATAAATATTCACCAGAATTCAAATCACTTTGAACTTCTTTTGATAATTCATTTAGCCGTTCATGAAAAGCATTTGTTAAATCTTCTGTTTTGGTAGACAAATGTTCAAGCTCACCATATTCTTCTGTATTTACAGTATCAAAATGACTTATAAGACAAATCGTATCTTTAACATCTGGCTTTTTATACAATACAGTTAAAAATTTACGACCTTTATCTGAATCATGTAACTTCAGTTGATTTGGTAAATCTTTAAAATATTGTAAAGCTGATAGCTTGTTAAATAAATTAATAGGAAATTGCCGTTCCCCATCTGTTAGCGTTATACTTTTCCAGCTTACTAATTCTGAAAGTAATGTTTTCAACTTTTCAGGTGAATTCCATAACATCTTATTCATTTCTGTCCCCCATAATCATTCTGTAATTTTAGTTTCACTATCTCTAATTGGAAATGGGTAATTCAATCAATATCTCACCTATTCTATAAATGTAACTTAATACCTTTTTTAAATAGTAAAAACGTTAAAATAAAAAACCATCTATTTCTAGATGGAAAAATTAATAGCAGTATTTAAACTTGTTTGTCAGACTGATTACAAGTGCTTGGCAAGCAGTTTGACGTTTAATATTGCGCACCATTTATATTCCACACAATAAAAGTACACACAAAAATTAGTCCAAATAAGAACATTAAAATAAATCCCGATAATTTTGCTAACCCTTTTTCTTCTTTTATAATTGCTACTACACCAGTAATTAAGCTCGCAAAAAGACAAATATAATAAATATAAAATGATATAACCTTTATTGTATTGAAAGTTTCGATTGTAAATGCAAAAATCGCACTAATTAAACTACCTAAAACAAAGAAGTATGCTAATTTACCGATTTTTTGACTAAACTTAATTACTCCATTTGTTATAATTCCAAAACAACTAATTAGCGAAAGCCAAAGAATCCCTTCTAAGATTCTTCTACTAACAATTGGCAATGAGTTCGCAAAATGTCCTATAAATGAAATAAATATAACAAACAATAATATGAAGACATTTCTTCTATATTTTTTGAGCTCCTGCAAACCACTCAGCCTCCTAGGCTATAAGTTTATTAAACATCTTGCCCTAATGCATACTATTCAACAATAGAGGTAATTCCCCTCTATTTAACGGATAAAATAACAAATAAAAAAAGAACAAAAGTTCCCGTTTTATGTCGAAAAACTTTAAAATAGTCAATATTGCAAACGTATGTTCTTTATTTTATAATTTAGATATGGATCGAATAGAATATGGTAAAAGATAGACAAGCGTTTTAGAATATTTAAGTTCTTTCAATTTAACAAAATTAATAGTTAAACAAGGAGTGAAGTGGAACATGTCATTAGAATTAATCCCTTATTTAATCATGGATGGAAATGCTCAAGAAGCAATCAATTTTTATGAAAAAGCACTTGATGCAAAGGTATTATTTAGTCAAACTTATGGAGAAGTTGGAGAGGATTCAGAAGGAAAGATACCGTCTGATGCTAATAATTTAATCATGCACGCAACGATCCAAATCGGAAAATCAGTATTAATGCTTTCAGATACTTATCCTGGTTACCCGTTCCAAAGTGGAAACCAAGTAACAATTTGTATTTCTACAAATGAAATTGAAATTTCAAAACGATTTTTTGAAGGCCTTTCAGAAGGTGGCGAAGTAGAGTTACCATTACAAGATACTGGATTTAGCCCATGTTATGGTAAAGTAGTAGATAAATTTGGCGTACTTTTTCAAGTATTTACACACCCTGCCGGGCAGCAATAATTTCATTTATTAATTATCTATTCTTGAACAGATTGCTTGTTACATCGTTCTAAACTTCCATATTCTAAAAAATTCTTAGTTAAAATTTATACATAATTTATCAGCAAAAAACGACTCGGCCAATTATGTCCGAGTCGTTTTAAAAATTATATTCTTCTTTGGATATACCTTACAACGTTCGTAACTAATTTTCTTGGCATGAAACGAACAGAATTTGCTAGTATTTTATTCGTCATACCAGGAATCACAATTGTTTTTCCATCTCTAAATCCCCTATATGCTACTTTAGCAACATCTTTTACATTCCCTACTCCACTTTGGAATAGATTTGATTCATGCATATTAGCACGTTTTCCAAAATTCGTTTCTGTTGCACCAGGACAAACAGCTGTTACCTTAACATTTGTTCCTTTCATTTCATTCGAAAGTGCTTCCGTAAAAGAAAGAACATAAGACTTTGTAGCATAATAAACAGCCATTAATGGTCCAGGCTGAAATGCTGCAGTAGAAGCAATATTCATCACTCCACCCTTATTTCGATCAATCATCCCTTTTAGAAACAATTTTGTAAGATGTGTTACTGTCCGTATATTTAAATCAATCATGTTTAACTCTTCGTCTAAATTTGTAGTTGCAAACTCCCCAAATAATCCAAACCCAGCATTATTCACTAAATAATCAACTTGAATAGTTTCCGCATTTAATTCCCTTTGTAAAGAAACTATTTCCTCTTCCTTAGATAAATCCTTTGAAAATAGATGAATCTTTACTTTCGACATTGATTCAATTTCATTTTTTACTTCCATTAAATTATCAATCGATCTTGCTACTAAAATTAAATCGAATCCATCCCTTGCAAATAAAATAGCTAATTCTTTACCAATTCCTCCGGATGCACCGGTAATTAATACAGTCTCATTTGACTTCATCGTTATTTCTCCCTACCCGTCGATTTATATTATTTATCTTTTAATTTAAATTAAGATTATACGTTTAAACATTTAAACGCATATGGTGATATTTACTATACCTTATAAAAGAAAAAAAGACAATAATATATTGTCTTCAGAGGGTTGAAATATTAAATGGTCAATAGGGACAACGGAAATTAAATGAACATTTATGAATGATGACATTATCATTTTTTGGATGCTATTAATAGTTTTAAATGTTAATATGTTTGAGCAATTTCATGATTCCAATAACACTAATAATGATTTTTTTGTTTTTTTCAGAAGTTAAAAATATTATGAGCTAATCTTTAGAAAAATAAATTCAATTGATTAGTTTAATTAATGTTCGATATTTATTGACCTAAACTGATTAATATAAACAGTTAGGTTACTCTAGTAAAGGCTATTTGATTAGCATTTATTGATGACTTTTTTTGATGAATAAGTTGATTGGAACAAAAGGGACGCTCGACTTCTATGGGATAAGCGGGAAGGCTAAAGACCCCGCAGGCTTGCCGAGGAGGCGAAAGAATCTCGCCCCATGGAAAGCGAGCTTCCTATAGTGGAAATCAACATCACTCTTCGCCTTTTACGAAAATTTGGTAATTTAATTGACAAGGTTGTTTTTCAACAGCGTGAAAAGAATAATATATTGTAATGTAACTTAATCTTAATTCAATAATATAAATAGAGATTTATATGATATTATCAATATAAAAGGTAAAAAAGGAACTGGCGACGATGAATTTAAAATTGGTTTTAAATATTATTACATACTCAATATTTTGGACGATCCTTTTATTTATAACTGCAATGTATTTACCAGATACATTAAACATTAGTGAAACATTATCTAGATGGATTTTTGTAATAGTATCAATTCTAGTATTTATTATTAACTTTCAAAAATGGAAGCAATTGTTAATTGCATTCCCTATTGGAATGGTATTACTTATGTTATTTATTGTTCTATTCGTACCATAAGTTTCAATCTTACATTGATATGCATCTAACGCTGTGTATTACAAAAGAACTAAAAAAGTCGATTTCCAAATGTGGAAATCGTTTTTTTATAAATTGATTCGTCTCGATTTACTTTCTCAATATTGCGTGGAATACAACAATAGTATATTGTTTTTTTGTACAATGGTTCATCAACTTAAACAATTAAACTGATTTGTGGGGGAACTAATTGAATGAACAAATTTGACCAATTAAATACAATCAAAGAGGATTTTATTAATTGCCAAAAAGTGCTATTGGCGATTGGAGATGAAACTCGTCAATCCATCTTGTTAGTGTTAATGGGAACTGATTGTCAAACAGGATTACGTGTAGGTGAAATCACTCAACAAACACATCTTTCTCGTCCTGCTGTGTCACATCATCTTAGGATTTTGCGAGATGCGGGTGTAATTTTAATGCGTAAAGAAGGGACAAAAAATTTTTATTTTGTAGATGTACGAACAAAATTAGGTTTATTAAAAGATCTTGTGAAGGACATTGAAGATCTATTGCAAAAATTTTATTGAAACGTAGTTGTGAATCGTCTGTTATTTGGAGGGATCGTAAATGAAAGCAATGGTAATTGAACGGTATGGTAAAGTCCCGATGCATATGGTTGAAATGAAGATACCTGATATTGGAGAAAATGAAGTTCTTGCAGAAATACATGCAGCTAGTATTAACCCTGTTGATTTTAAGATACGAGATGGAAAAGTCAAGATGTTACTAAAATATAAAATGCCACTTATCCTTGGAAATGACTTTTCTGGTGTAGTCGTAAAGGTTGGAGCAAATGTAACTCGTTTTAATGTTGGAGATGAAATCTATGGGCGTCCACGTAAACAGAAAATGGGAACGTTTGCTGAATATATTGCAGTTCATGAAGAGGATATAGCATTAAAACCTAAAAATTTGAGTTTTGAGGAAGCAGCATCAATCCCACTCGTTGGATTAACCTCATATCAAGCTCTGCATGACATTCTTCAAATACGGAAAGGACATAAGATTTTAATTCATGCTGGATCTGGCGGTGTCGGTACCTTTGCTATTCAGCTCGCAAAACTAATGGGTGCTACCGTTGTAACAACTGCAAGTGCAAAAGGGATGGATTTGGTAAAATCTCTCGGTGCAGATGAAGTTATCGACTACAAAAGTACAAATTTTGAAGAAAAATTAAAAAATTATGATGCGGTATTTGATACACTTGGTGGAGAAACACTCGAAAAATCATTTAATGTTCTAAAAAACGGTGGGAATATTGTTTCCGTTTCAGGTTTACCAAACGCTCGATTTGCTAAAGAATATGGTTCTGGATTTTTTAAAACAATGTTATTTTCAGCAGCAAGCTATAAACTAACTTTGCTAGAAAAAAAGTATAATGTTCAATATACTTTTTTGTTTATGAAGCCAAGTGGAGATCAATTAAGTATTATATCAAACTATATTGAATCAGGTAAAATTAAACCCATAATTGATAAAGTTTTTTCTTTTAAGGATGCTCAAAAGGCGATGGAATACTCGGAATTAGGAAGAGCTAAGGGGAAAATAATTTTAAAAATTAGATAGATAACAAATTTTTCAGAATCCAAGTTTGATTTAAATTACTAAATCGGAACATGGTCAAATGAGTTCGTCCCTAATGAAGAAAGTAAATAGATAAGTCCTAATGCAACTATTTCATGCATTAGTTGTATCAGAGTTTTTAAGGTTGTCTAATTAGACAACCTTTTTTTAGTTTAAAACCAACAATTAAATTTTATAAAACCTATGAATCTTTTTTTAAGTTTTCGTTTATCTTATCAAGTTTTGCTTCAACCATCTGCATTTGAAGCCTATTTTTCCTAATGGAACGAAAAATAAATACTACTAAAATAATAATAGCAACTGGTATTAAAAATACAATCAACTGAAAGAATAAATCTCCTATAGCCATACCTTTTACACCTTCCTTATTTTAAATGCATTAAAATAATTTCTCACTTCTAATTAAAGTATAAACGAAATTGGAAAATTATGTAACATGTACCTATTCCTAAAATAAATAGAGAGTACAACTGTACTCTCTAAAGTGGATAGAATTCAACTACATTCTGGACAAAGACCGTATATCTCAAATTTATGACTTTGTACTGTATAACCAGGTAAATCAACAGATAAATTGTCCATAGGGCATCTATAAATACTTTTTGTATTACCACAATCTAAACAAATAAAATGATGATGATGCTCTGAGGAAGAGCACTTCGATCGAAAACGTTTTTCACCATCTAGTTCTGTAACTTCCACTACATCAACCTCAATAAATGTTGATAAATTACGATAAATCGTATCGAAGCTAAGTCCTTTGTATTTATCTTTTAATGCTTGTTGAATATCTCTTGCAGTTACATATTTATTTTGCCTAAAAATATATTCAAGCATATCATATCGTTTAGGCGTATTTTTGAAGCCTCTTTCTTTTAGTAATTTTGATGCATCTGCTAATTTCATTTAATCACTACCTTTGTCTCGTTCTTAATTTCTTCAAACTTAAAGTAAAAATAAGAATAAGGATTTGCAGGATCACAATCGTACCACCAGGCGCGAGATTTAAATTATAAGAAAGTAAAATACCTGCAACTACTGAAAACTCTCCGAAAATAATAGAAAAGATAATTGTTTGCTTAAAACCCTTCGAAATTCGTATGCTCGCTGCTACTGGTAAAGTCATTAGAGATGATACTAATAAAACACCTACAACTCTCATAGAAATGGATACTACCAAAGCAACTAATAAGATAAACAAATAATGAATCCATTTTGCATTAATACCTGAAGCAACTGCATATTCTTCATCAAATGATAATAGGAACAATTCTTTATAAAGTACTATGATAGATATTACTACAAAAACAGCTATAATTATGACAGTAATTAAATCTTCTTGTGACACAGCACTAACACTACCGAATAAATAACTAAATAGATCTGTATTAAATCCATTAGCTAGTGAAATTAAAATGACACCTAATCCCATTCCTCCTGAAAGAATGATTGGAATTGCTAACTCTTGATAATGTTTATAAACACTTCTTAGTTTTTCAATTAAAAATGCTCCTGCAACTGAAAATGTCATCCCCATAAATAAAGGACTAATAAAGCCTGATGTAAAGAAAAACTTTTCAAGTAAAAGACTTGCTGCAACTCCTGATAAAGTCACGTGACTCAGTGCATCAGAAATAAGTGATAATCTTCTAAATACAACAAATACACCTAATAATGGAGCCATAACTCCAATTATCATACCAGTGATTAATGTATTTCTCAGAAAATCATAATGAAAGAAATCCATCATATTCGATCTCCTCCATTCTCGTGATTGTGAGATAGTACATGCACAGAATGGCCATATAGAAGAGACAAATCCTTCTCAGTAGCATCTTTAAACTTATCTCGACTACCATGGAAGTGTAGTCTTTTATTTAAACATGCAACATGTGATACTTTATCCGTAATAATGCCAATGTCATGAGAAACTAATAATAAAGTAATACCAAGCTTAGTATTTAAATCGCTAAGTAATTGATAAAAGCTTTCTACATTTTCAGCATCTACCCCAACGGTTGGTTCATCGAGTATTAATAGTTCTGGATTACTTACAAGTGCTCGTGCAATAAAGACACGCTGTTGTTGTCCACCTGAAAGTTCGCCGATATTACGATTTGCAAATTCATACATTCCAACTGACTTCAACGCTTCAGCGACTTTTTGTTTATCCGAATTTTTAAAACCGTTAAACAATCCAATTTTAGAAACAAGACCTAATGATACTACTTCAAAAACCGATGCTGGAAATCCAGAGTTAAAACTATTCGCTTTTTGAGATACATAACCAATCTTATCCCAACTTTTCATTTTTCGAATATCTGTACCGAATATCTCTATTTTTCCTTCATCTGGTTGTTGGATACCTAATATACATTTTAGTAAAGTTGATTTGCCACTACCGTTTGGACCAACTAAACCTAAAAAGTCTCCTTTTTTTACTAGAAGATTAATGTCTGTTAATACATTTTGACGTTCATAGCTATAAGACAAATCTTCAATTTTTATGATATCTTGACTCATTTATTAAAACACCTTCATCTATTTAGGAATAATTACGTTTTACTTCAAGTTCTTAGTATAAGAGAATACTTCTTATTTGTAAACAAAGAAAACTCGGCAAAATATTTATAAGTTTTTTAATTTATTATATCTTTATCAAAACTTTAAATCCCTTAATTCCTCTAGTGGATTTTTAATGTATTTTTAATAAAAAAGACTTATCACTTTGTGACAAAAAATACAATGTGTTACAATTATCATATAAATATAGATAAAGAGGTGGTTTCTTGAACGCAATTACACATCGTAAGCTTTCAAATTTTAAGATTATTAGACGGGGGTTTTTTATCACACTAGGAGCTGCATTGATGGCAGCTTGCTTAAAAGCATTCTTTATTCCAACTGATATCATTGATGGTGGAATCGTAGGTATCTCTTTGATCCTCTCCCATATTACTTCGATTAATCTCGGTATTTTTCTATTCTTGTTAAACTTACCTTTTGTAATAGTAGGTTATAAGCAAATCGGTAAAACATTCGCTATCTCAACTTTATTTGGTATCACTGTACTTTCAGTATTTACCTCTCTTTTTAAGGACATTCCTCATTTAACTAATGACCCTTTACTGGCTGCATTATTTGGTGGATTAGGTTTAGGAATTGGCGTAGGATTAGTAATTCGTAATGGTGGCTCACTTGATGGGACTGAAATTATAGGAATACTTTTAACAAAATCATCACCTTTTTCAATTGGTGAGGTTGTTATGGCATTTAATGTATTTATTCTCGGAAGTGCAGGATTTGTATTCGGATGGGATAATGCTATGTATTCATTAATTGCCTATTATGTAGCATTTAAAACAATTGATTTAACAATTGAAGGGTTCCAGGATACTAAATCTGTTTGGATTATTAGTGATAATGATAAAGAAATCGGTGATGCATTAAATGCCCGATTAGGTCGAGGAGTTACATATTTTCATGGCGAAGGTGGCTTTATGGGTGAAGATAAAAAAATCATCTTTACAGTCATTTCAAGACTTGAAGAAGCAAAATTAAAATCGATTGTTGAAGACTATGATGAAAATGCCTTTGTAGCAATCGGAAATATAGCAGATGTCAAAGGCGGAAAGTTTAAGAAGAAAGCAATCCACTAATAGTAAACAATTAAGCTTGAATTCTATCATGAATTCAAGCTTTTCTATTTTAATAGTTTAATTGAGTTGTTCAAATAATCCGCTTTACGACGCCTCAATGATCCAGTTATAAGATACCGCGAATAGGAGTGTCTTTTATTTTCTCCTGAATCTCCATGTGAAATCAGTACAGTTTTTTGCACTGCCTCCCACTGTTATCCATATTATTTTTGAAAAATCAATTGATATTAGTGTCCTATGCTCATTATTTATAACAACCCTTCATAAAATTTATTGATGAAATATTTCACCCAAGAGGAGGTTCAGAATGAATATTATCCAAACACTCATAAATAAAAAGGTAAATAGTATAACACCAAAGGATTTATTAAAATTAAGCCAGCAATATCAAGTGTATATTACGCCAGATCAAGCCAATAAAGTGGCTGCAATATTAAACGGGAAAAATTATAATATTTATGACGCTGAACATAAAAAGCAAATTCTTTCCCAAATTGCAAATGTTACCTCTAAAGCCACTGCACAACAAGTTGATATTATTTTTCAAAAGCTAACTTAAGCTTGGTTTAAATGTTCATTAAAAAGCTTTAATTTATAACTCTACTCATTTCACAAATCATATAATGCTCATACAAAGAATCACTTAACTATTTTAAAACGAAATGAGAGGGATTAATATGGATTTGCATGAGCTACATTATGAAATAATTTATTTAGACAAAGAAACAGATGACGAAGTGAAATTCAAACACATGTTTCATATGGATGATTTAAGCCATAACTTAGCTCTTAATATCGCTAGTAGTTTAATCGAACGTGACAAGGCACATGTGGTCTATATTAAATTAATGCACTTAGACGAACATGATCACGAATTAGTTAGTAATGTTGTCACTGTGAAAAGAATTATTGACGGAAAAATAATTGCTTCATATTTGGATAGTAAGTTAAAGAAGGTTATAGAAATAGAATTATAAACTAGATTGAATGGGGCTGTTTCATAAGTCGGATTAACTGACTTATGGGTGCCCTTTTTTTATTACTAGTGCTAGTAGGGTATTGCTTTCTATTTGTAACTGATAATTTAAAAATAATTAACAGTTTATTATTCACTTAAGTAAGAATAAGAGCATATTTGCTAGAATTCATTTAAAGGTATCTACTTTTATCTGATTTCCAAGTCGTTATACTTCTAGGGGTATGGGTAATGTTGGATATTATTTGCGATTCTCTAATTTTAATTGCAGTTTTACCGATTTTAATTGCGATTTCCAGATTTTATTTGCAGTCCAATAAGAAAATAAAGAAAACCAGCCCATTATTTAAAATGAGCTGGTTCTTTGAATTAAGCTTTCAATAATTCTTGAATTAAGTTTTCGTTGAATTCTTGATTGCGTAACATTTCAATTTCTAATTTATACGGTGGTACCTTGTTGTTTTTATCTTCACCAACATATGGAGTTTCTAAAATTTTAGGGATATCCATTAGTTGTGGATGATGAACAATATAGTTTAATGCTTTAAATCCAATCGACCCAAAGCCAATGTTCTCATGTCGATCTTTTCGACTTCCCATTGGATTTTTACTATCGTTAATATGAAGTACTTTTATTTTATCGATCCCAATTAAGTGATCGAATTGCTGTAAGACACCATCAAAATCATTAACGATATCATAACCAGCGTCATTAATATGGCATGTATCAAAACAAACTGATAATTTATCGTTGTAATGTACACCTTCCATAATTCTCGCTATTTCTTCGAATGATTTACCACATTCTGAACCTTTTCCAGCCATTGTTTCAAGCGCAATTTGTACTGGAGTTTCAGCAGTTAATACTTCATTTAAACCTTGAATAATTCTGTCGATACCAGCATCTTCACCAGCGCCTACGTGGGCACCTGGATGTAATACGATTTGTTTTGCTCCTAATGCTGCTGTACGGTCTATTTCTTTTTGTAAAAATTCAACACCTAATTCATAGGTAGCTGGATTTGTCGTATTTCCAATATTGATAATATATGGTGCATGGACTACTATATTAGCAATTCCATTTTCAGCCATATGTTTTAAACCCGCTTCAATATTTAGATCTTCAATTGCTTTACGTCGTGTATTTTGAGGCGCACCTGTATATACCATAAATGTATTAGCGCCATAG
Source organism: Gottfriedia sp. NPDC057948 (assembly GCF_042887255.1). Taxonomy (NCBI): domain Bacteria; kingdom Bacillati; phylum Bacillota; class Bacilli; order Caryophanales; family Bacillaceae; genus Gottfriedia; species Gottfriedia sp. NPDC057948. The sequence goes on along the minus strand of NZ_JBHVPN010000004.1, from coordinate 41,024 downwards.
CTTGCAGCTTCTTCACTAGCGGCTAAAAACATCTTCTTACCGCTCATTGAAACATGTGATCCTATTCGTAACATTCTTTTTCGCTCCTACCTTAATTAATCATAATAACCATTTTAACATGAAAATCAATTATGGTTAAATTGTTCGCCTGTTTATAAAGAAAACTTGCCGATTGGCAAGTCTTAGGCGAAGACAGAGGTTTAGTTGCACTTATACTTTATTCCTAAAATTTGCTACCACGTCGAATTAACTTCCTCGTTGCCAATTTATACTTTCTTAAAGTGTAAAAGAAAAAGAAAGGAATATTCTTCCTTTCTTTTTTCAAACTATCTACTCGTTTTTCTTTTCACTTTATTTTTAAATGATTCTCTTTGTTCATTCAGTTTACGTTTATAGCCAGGTTTAACTTTAGATGGCTTTTTAATTGCTTTACCAGCAACTGCATCTAAATTACGATCAGTTCTTTTACGTAGCTTACGTTTTGAGCGAGGTCCTAAATCAACCCATTCACCATTTTTAAGTTCACGATGCTCAAATGTAATTCCACGATCTTGAAGTTTGTCTAATGCTTGTTCATCTTCTTGATCATAAATTGTAATAGCAGTTCCAGAGAAGTTTGCACGCCCTGTACGTCCTACACGGTGGACATAAAAGTCTAAATCTGCTGGTAGTTCGATATTGATTACATGACTTACACCTTCAATATCGATCCCTCGGGAAGCTAAGTCAGTAGCAACAATATATTGGAACTCTAAATCTTGAATTTGCTTCATCATTTTTTTACGTTCACGAGGAGTTAAATCTCCGTGAATTTGACCAACTTTTAAGCCATATGATGCTAATTGAGTAGCAACTTCTTCAGCCTTTTTCTTCGTATTTGTAAAGACAATTGCTAAATATGGCTGACAACTTAATAAAATATCTTTAGTCATTTTAACTTTGTCTTTATGTCGGCTTGGAACAATAATATGTTCAATTTTCTGAGCTGAAAGTTGTTGCGGATTAATATGAATATGTTCAGGATTTTCCATATACTTTTTCAAAAACGGTTTAAGCTTCTCAGGAATTGTCGCCGAAAAAACAAGCATTTGTAGTTTCTTTGGCATTTTTGATGCAACTTGGTCCACATCATGGATAAATCCCATATCTAACATTAAATCTGCTTCATCCACTACTAAATACCTCGTAGTATGAACTAATAATACATTATCATTTACTAAATCTTTAATACGTCCAGTAGTCCCAATTACAATATGTGGCTGTTTTTTAAGTTTTTCAACAGTACGCTTGTAGTCGGTTCCTCCAACGAAGTTTTTTGCAGTTAATTGCTCATCTTCTGGACAACATTCAATGATTGCTTGAACATCATTATAAATTTGAGTCGCTAATTCACGAGTTGGAGCAGTTATTACTAATTGCACTTGATCTAAAGATGGATCTAACGTATTAATTGTCGGAATTAGATATGCATGAGTCTTTCCTGACCCTGTTTGCGATTGACCGATTACACTACGTCCAGTTTTAACTTGAGGAATAATCTTTTGTTGAATTTCTGTTGGTTCTGTAAAGTGTTTCTTCTCTATCGCTTCCAAAATAAATGGTTTTAATTGAAAATTTTTAAATGAAATTGCCATATAACTCACCTTCTTAATTTAAACTTTCTATGTAATGAGGAAACTATATCCTCTTACAAAATAGCTACAATTATCTATTATACAATAGATTAGCCCAATAAAGCTAATTATAATTTTTCTTTCTTCTTTAGTAGCATTTTAATTTTTATTCTGTCCTATACTAACCATTTCAAATTATGTGCATAGCCTAAGTAATAAAGAGTATTTTTGAAAGGAGGTATTAGAATGGGATTACTTGATAAATTTAAGAAAAAAAATAAACAGCCTTTTCCTATGAACGGTCCAAATTTTTATAATAGTTATCAACAGCCTTATCAAAATTTACAAAATCCATACGGTGCAAGACCAAATTTTGATCAACGATACCCATATCCCCAATCACATCAGCAACCTTATATGCAACAACAACAACAGTTTTATCCACCTGTCCAACAAATTGTTGGGCAACAAGGTCATTATCAACAACCAATTTCATATCAACCACAGTTAAACGCACATCAACAATATATAAGCCAAAATAAAATTTTACAACCTGTTCCTTTTCAAAACCAGCCAGTAATGCAGCCACAGGGCGGTAGTAATTATCAGCAACAAGGATCACAAAATCATTACCCAATGACTGGGCAACCACCCGAAAAAGAAGATGATGGAAGTCCAGGTTTTTTCTCGCGATTAATGGGAGGAGACACTTCAATTACAGGTGTCATCGGTGGTATGCAAAAAGCTGTTCAAGCAGCTCAACAAGTCACGCCAATGATTCAACAATACGCTCCTGCTATTAAAAATTTCCCTTCAATCTATAAAATATTTAAGGCAGTAAATACCGACGACCCGGTCGACACAAAAAAAAGTAAAAAAAATGATTCAAATGGAATAATAGATGCTGTGCAAACAGAAGAAACAAAACCCAAAAAAAGAAAGAAAGCTCCAATTAAGTCAGAAGTAATAGAACCATCTCTTAATATTGAAGAAACTGCATCAAACGTAAATCCAAAACCAAAATTGTTTATGTAAATTTTCTTTTTCTTTGTATAGTAGTATCTCCCTCCTTTATAATAAAAAATGACAACAATATTATAAAGGAGGGGCTACTCCATGAAAGTTATTAAAGTTACCCCACGAGGCTATTGCTACGGAGTTGTAGATGCAATGGTCATTGCTAGAAATGCAGCTAAAGATCCATCATTACCAAGACCAATTTATATACTTGGTATGATTGTTCATAATAAACATGTTACAGACGCATTTGAAGAAGAAGGTATCATTACTTTAGATGGTCCAAGCAGATTAGATATCCTAGATAAGATTGAAAAAGGTACTGTTATTTTTACGGCTCACGGAGTTTCTCCAGAAGTAAAATCAAAAGCAATTAAAAAAGGGCTTACGACGATTGATGCGACTTGTCCAGATGTAACGAAAACTCATGATTTAATTAAAGAACGAATGGCTGAAGGCTATCACTTTATTTATATTGGTAAAAAAGGACATCCGGAACCAGAGGGCGCAGTTGGAATCGCACCTTCGATTGTTCACCTAATTCAAAATAAATCTGATATTGATGCTTTAGAAATTCCTACTGATAAAATTATCATTACAAATCAAACAACTATGAGCCAATGGGACGTAGTTGAATTAATTCAATACGCAATTATAAAGTACCCGACTGCTCATGTTCATAAAGAAATTTGTATGGCAACTCAAGTTCGTCAAGAAGCAATTGCTGATCAAGCTAGCCAAGCAGATCTAACAATTGTTGTAGGTGACCCTATGAGTAATAACTCAAATAGACTTGCACAAGTTTCGCATGAAATTGCAGGAACAAAGGCATTTCGTATTTCAGATATAACTGAACTTCAGTTAAAATGGTTAGAGAGCGTTGAGACTGTAGCTGTTACGTCTGGAGCTTCTACTCCAACACCGATCACACGTGAAGTTATCGCATTTTTGGAGAAGTATGATCCAAACGATGAAAGCACTTGGGATACAAAATCTGGAGTAGAATTAAGTAAAATACTACCTAAAGTTAGAATAAAAGACTAAAAAATAGGACTTCTGGATTTTTAAACCGGAAGTCCTATTTTTTAATTCGCAAAAAACGTTTAAATAAATGTAAATGGATCAGTGTGAATCGTTGAAGCGATAATTTCACAAGCCATGTTTTTTTCTTTTAATTTTTTATCTAAAAGACGTTTAACACCTAATTTCATCACTTTTTCAATATTGTGACCTGCATCAACTATATTTAAATTAAGCATTTTCCAATCCTGTGCTACGTGGTAATATATATCACCACTTAAATAAACATCTGCACCATTTCTTTTTGCATGATAGGCAAACTTATTTCCGTCTCCACCTACAATAGCAACCTTTTTTACTCGATCACTTAAGTTCCCTACCACTCTTACACCTTGTAAATCTAATTTCTCTTTTACATAATGTGCAAATTCTTCTAATGAAATCTCTTCTTTAAGGCTTCCGATTCTCCCAATCCCGAATGTTTTGCCTTCATTTTCTAGTGTGTATGTATCATATGCCACTTCTTCATACGGATGAGCTTTTTGCATCACTTTTAGCACTTGTTTTAATTTTAATTGTGGAACAACTGTTTCGAGCTTTACCTCATCAACTTCTTCTAATTGCCCCTGTTGCCCAATAAATGGTGTTGTCCCCTCTAACGGTATAAATGTCCCTGTTCCATTCGAACTAAAGCTACAATGGCTGTATTGACCAATATGACCTGCTCCAGCATCACAAATTGCATTTAATACAATTTCAGCATGTGTTTTCGGTACATATACAACTAACTTAATTAATTTTTCTACATAAGTTGGAGCGAGAACATTCGTATTTTCTAATTGTAAAGCTTCAGCTAAAAAATCACTTACACCGTTCTCTGCGATATCAACATTTGTATGTGCTGCAAAAACAGCTAGATCATGTTTAATACAAAGTTCCACTATTTTACCCGGTTCACTGTCTGTATCAATCTTTTTTAAAGGACGATAGATAATAGGATGGTGAGCAATAATTAGGTTTGCACCAATTGAAATTGCCTCTTCTACAACCTCTTTTGTGACATCTAATGCAATTAATACCTTTGTCACTTGTTTTGATAATGTACCAATTTGAAGACCATTTGGGTCACCTTCCTCAGCTAAATGCTTAGGGAATAGTTCTTCAAATTGCTGTACTAGCTGAAAACCATTTATCGATTTCATGAAAGCACCTCTTTTATCCACTCAAGTTTCTGTTCAACTTCTTTCATCTTCTGAACTGATTCCTCTGTTTGTTTTGCTGATTCAAGTTGAGTTAAGATTCTTTCAAAATTCTTTTTTTCATGTTCCCATTTCTTCTTAAATGCATCATTTTTGTTTTTTAATAAGTAAGGACCTATAAATAGCTCCATATCTTTCTTTTCACTGTATGCACTATTTGGATTTGATTTAGAAGCTACTAGAATTTCATAGATTTTTCCATCCTCTTCTAATATATCTTCTTCCACAAGAGAATATCCTTCATAATCAAGCCAATTTCTAATTTGATTTGCACCAATATTTGGTTGCAACACTAACGTTTCAACACCTTGAAGTTTTTCTTTACCTTTTTCTAATATGCTCGAAATTAAAGAACCACCCATTCCAGCTATTGTTATGACATCTACTTCGTTCGGTACTAAAACCTCTAGCCCGTCTCCCATTCTCGCTTCTACAATTCCTTCTAACCCACTTTGACGAATCGTAGATCGTGCTGAATTATATGGACCTTCAGTAATTTCCCCTACAATAGCTGAGGTGCATCTTTTATTTAAAACTGCATAACAAGGTAAATAAGCATGATCTGATCCAATATCAGCTAATTTCGTGCCCTCTGGTATGTAATCAAATACTCTTTTTAAACGATTTGATAAATTAACTTCATTCATAACAAAATCACCATTTCATTTTATTTTCATAACATCATTTTACACTATAGTAGTCAAGAAACCAAAATGACCCCTTCTTAACGAAGAGGTCATTTCAGACTACCTGACAAATGGCCGCTTGCGGTGTCATTACCGTCTTAGGTAACTCCGCTCATCTTCGACCTTCGCGCCTCGAAAGAAAGCTTTTTCAAGCAGTCTGAAATTCAAATTATTATAAATTTGATTAAACAGTGAAATGACCCCTTCTAACGAAGAGGTCATTTTATATGCTTGCTTATTTTTTCTCAGATAACCATTTAGCAACAGCATCCAATTGTGGTCCTTGTAGTAAACCAGCTGGCATTCCGCCTTGTTTACCGTTTTTAAGAATGTCTTTGATTTGATCTTCTGAGTATCTTGAACCTACTTTAGTTAAGTTTGGTCCTACAACCCCTTGTAATTGATCACCATGACAGCTAACACATGTTTGAGCATATATTTCATCAGGCTTAGTTGATGCTGTTTGCGCCGGTTTTTTATCACCGTTGGCAATTTCATCAGCCTGTTTTGCTCCTTTTAATGAAATAATTAGCATGACTGCGATTCCTAGTGCTGCAATTAGAGCAAAAGGAATTAATGGATTTCGTTTCATTATGATCCCCCTTATGTAACCCCTTAAAAAAATAAAATTAATTACTATAACATTATTATTGTATACGATTAAAAACAATAAAAAAAGTATTATATTGGATAAATTTAAAAATTGTTAAACGATTTCAAAATTATATAAACCTTCCTACTATAAAGAATTAAATTCTATATAGCATAATTACAAATTATATTTGTATAAACTCACCTCTTGATAAATGAAATAAGTAAGTTTTTTTAAGAAACCATTTAAAACCATCGTTACCCATTAAACTTTTATTTTAAATTTAATCATTTTCACAAAAAGCTTAAGCAAAAGATTTAACCCATTCTATTAAAAAACTCTAATAAATAATTGCTATTACGATATAGGTAATATGTCTTCAAACCATTTATTTTATATTTAGTAGTATTGAACTAATTATAAAAATTATTAAATAAGTAGGGAAAATGAGTATTTGCAAATTTAAAGACAATTCTGTAAAATAAAGTAAATAGGTATCCAATTGTTAAAATGATGGAATTACTACTAGCGTCTCCATAATTTATAATAACCATTTTTGCTTAAATTATCCTTTGATTCATCTTTAGAATAAATTATTAAAAGATCAACCGTTTTAGCATTACTTAGTATGTAGCATAGCACTACAATTATATATTTAGTACGGACATTCGATATATTTTGACAATTTTTTTATTGTGACATATTTACTAATTAAAACGTTTTATTTTATATTTTTTAGTTGAAAATAAAAAAGTTTACCCAATAAAGGATAAACTCTTTTTAAACATTCTATTCTAAGAAATCTTTTAGACGTTTGCTTCGGCTTGGATGACGTAATTTACGTAGAGCTTTTGCTTCGATTTGACGAATACGCTCACGTGTAACTCCAAATACTTTACCAACTTCTTCTAAAGTACGAGTTCGTCCATCATCTAAACCAAATCGTAAACGTAAAACATTTTCTTCACGATCTGTTAATGTATCAAGAACATCTTCTAATTGCTCTTTTAGCATTTCATAAGCTGCATGCTCAGCTGGTGAAGTTGCTTCCGAATCTTCAATGAAATCACCTAAGTGTGAATCATCTTCTTCACCAATTGGTGTTTCTAATGAAACTGGTTCTTGAGCAATTTTAAGGATTTCTCTAACTTTTTCTGGTGGTAAATCCATTTCTTCACCAATTTCTTCAGGAGATGGCTCGCGACCTAAATCTTGAAGCAATTGACGTTGAACACGAATTAATTTGTTAATTGTTTCCACCATATGAACTGGAATACGGATTGTTCTAGCTTGGTCTGCAATTGCACGAGTAATCGCTTGACGAATCCACCAAGTCGCATATGTACTAAATTTATAACCTTTACGATAATCAAACTTTTCAACAGCTTTGATTAATCCCATATTACCTTCTTGAATAAGGTCTAAGAACAGCATACCACGTCCTACATAACGTTTTGCAATACTTACTACTAATCGTAAGTTCGCTTCTGCTAGGCGTCGTTTCGCTTCTTCATCGCCTTCTTCAATGCGTTTCGCTAAATTGATTTCATCTTGTCCAGAAAGTAAATCAACTCGGCCAATTTCTTTTAGGTACATACGTACTGGATCATTAATTTTTACTCCAGGAGGAACACTTAAATCATTTAAGTCAAATTCTTCTTCCTTTTCTAATTGAGTTCCTCTAGGTTCATCATCAGCGTCACCAACAATATCAATACCTTGTTCACCTAGTTGCTCATAAAACTCTTCAAGTTGATCTGAATCAATTTCAAATCCATTTAAACGATCTGCAATTTCTTCATATGTAATTACACCACGTTTTTTACCATTTTCAATTAATAATGCTTTTACTTGATCAAGTGTTACTTCTGTTTCCGTATCTTTAGAACGAGCCGATTTATCAGCCATCTGTTCCCCTCCTTCGAAAAGTTCGCGAATCATTTAACATATTTCATACTAGATCTTAGCTGTGTGATTTGCTGGAGAATCGTTGCAGCTTTTACAAAATCTCCTTCACGTTCGGCTTTTTTCAGATCTATTTCTTTTTCACGTATACGTTGTTGTTTATCATAGTTGTTTAATGCATCTAAATAATCCTTTAACTCTCGCTCTGTTAGTTCAGGTGCTATCTGTAAATTGACAATTTTTGAAACTACTTCAAGTAACCTTTTTGAAGGAAGGTAATTCATAAATTTACTAATATTAGACTCATTGCCCTCTTCATAATAAGCATAAAGATGGATTATAATCTCGGAATAATCATTATTGTAGAATAGACCCTGATATTGCTGTCTTACTTTTTCAGCCACGTCACTGCTATTTAACATATGAGCTAACAGTAATTGTTCAGCTCTAACATGTGCAGGAAGAAGTGTCTTAGTAGTAATATCGCGTTTGATATCAGTTTTTACTTCTGTTACATTAGATATACGATTTGCCTGATTACTATATTGTCCAAATTCCTTCTTAAGTACTTCAATCGAGATAGAAAACTCTTTTGAGAGTTGATTTAAGTAATAATCTTGTTCGATCAGTTGACTTAGTTTAGCAATTTCTTGTAGCATTTCTTTTATATACTGAAATTTAACAGTTTCATCTAAAAGATTTTTTCCTTTTCGATGATATTGCATTTTAAAACTCATTAATGATACACTAGCTTCAATAATAGAGGTATTAAATTTTTCTGGACCAAATTGTCTTATATATTCATCAGGATCTAAGCCATCAGGCATTTGTGCTACTTTAATTGTAAATCCTTCTTTTTGAAGAACTTTAGCTGCTTTTTCAGTTGCGTTAATACCAGCCTGATCTGAATCATAACAAATAATAATTTGATCAACAGATGTTTTCAAGACTTTCGCTTGATCCTCTGTTAATGATGTTCCCATGGTTGCAACTGCATCATGGACACCAGCTCTAAACGCAGAAATGACATCTGCAAAACCTTCCATCAAGATTGCCCGATTTTGCTTTCGCATGACATTCTTTGCTTGGTAAAATTGATATAATAATTTTCCTTTATGGAAAATTGAAGATTCAGGACTATTTAAATATTTTGGTGACCCTTCACCCATTATTCTTCCACTGAATGCAACAATTTTTCCTTGATGGTTATGAATTGGAAAAATTAATCGATTTCGAAATCGATCATAGTAATTACCATCACGTTCACTTCGAACAACTAGACCAGCTTTCTCCATGATTGGCATTGAATAGCCACGTTTTTCTAACACCTTAGTAACAGCATCCCAAGAATCTAAAGCAACCCCAAGCTCAAAATGCTTTATTTCCTCTCTAGAAATTCCTCTGTTAAGTAGGTATTCTAATGCTTGTTTACCTTCTGTTGTGTTAACTAATAGATGATGATAGTACTTTTTGACAAACTCATGAGCTTCAAGCATAATGCCTTGCTCAGTAGCTTGTGGATTCTTGACTGTGTCAACCGTATCTGAAGGTAAAGTGATATTTGTCTTTTTTGCAAGCTGATGGACAGATTCTTGAAAGTTAAGTCCTTCAAGTTGCATAATGAAAGAAATCGCATTTCCTCCAGCACCGCATCCAAAACAATGAAAAATTTGTTTTTCAGGAGACACAGAAAAAGATGGTGTGCTTTCTCCATGAAAAGGACAAAGTCCAAAATAATTTCTTCCTTGTTTTTTCAGAGGAACATACTCACTTACTACATCAACTATGTCAACTGACTGACGAACCTGCTCGACAAGTTCATCGGGAATTCTGTTTCCCATACTGACAGCTCCATATATTATTTTATTCGATAAAACTCACTGTATTCCTTCATGATTCGACAAAAATATTTCCATATATTTTAAACTTAAGTTAATTCACTTTATTAAATCATATATGAATTATTAATTATCTAAAAAGAAGTGCTAAACAGTAGTTCATAAGCATTGCATCCAACTGCTAGTTCTGGTTTTCATTAACCCATTTATTTATCGCTTATGATTAATTTCTACATGTCTTTTGTAATTCCTTCAAAACATGTATCGATTTATGTAGTTTTATTTCCATCTTTCAATAAACTAGGAAGCACATATTCATAGTTTATTCGTAAGTATAAAAAGTTAAACCTATTAATTAGTTCATTTCATACAATTTTTTATTATAATCTATTTTAATTAGGAAATCTAGCAATAAGTACTAAAGAATTTCAACTTTTACAAAAGATGAAAACACATTAGATTACTCTAATGTGTCAGTCTAAAAAGATCGATCATTTTTAATTTCAAAAAAAATTATCTAATCTGCTTATTTTGGTAATAGTAATTTAATATTACATTAGCGGATTCTTCTACTGCCTTACTTGAAACATCTACAACTTTACAGCCAATTTGTTTAACAACATTATTGAAATGTTTTAGCTCATCTTCAATTCTTGAAATATTAGCATAACTAGCTCCATCGTGAAGTCCTAATGAAATTAATCTTTCTTTTCGAATATGGTTTAACTTTTCTGGAGAAATCATTAGTCCTATGCACTTTTCTTTTGGAACATTAAATAGTTGTTCTGGTGGATCAACTTCTGGAACTAAAGGCACATTGGCAACTTTAAATCCTTTATGAGCAAGATATTGTGATAAAGGAGTCTTTGATGTTCTCGATACACCGATTAAGACTATATCAGCTTTTTCAATACCTCTTGGGTCTCTTCCATCATCATATTTAACCGCAAATTCAATTGCCTCTATACGTTGGAAATAATCTTCATCTAATTTACGAACAACACCAGGTTCATTTCTAGGTTCAAGTTTATGAATCGTTGAAATTTTATCGATTAATGGACCGATTAAGTCATATACGATTACCCCAGCACTTTGCGATTCCTCTAATAATTTCTTTCTCATATCAGGTTTTACTAATGTAAATACAATAATACCATTATTTTCTTTTGCTACTTGAACTATTTCAATTAATGTTGCGTTATCTTCAACGTATGGTACACGTCTAATCTCGAATTTTTGATGAAATTGACTAATAGCCGCCTTTACGACATGCTCTGCTGTTTCACCAACAGAATCTGATACAACATAAACGATTGAATTGCCCATATGTTCACCTCTTAACTTTACTAAAACATATCATTGTTCATTAAGTCTACAATCGCACGAGTAAAATTTGTTTTTGTAAATCGACCAATAACCTCAAGTCCATGCTCACTTTCACGAACAACAGGGACAGCATCAATTTGTTTTTCAATTAAACTCTTAGCTACATTATAAATTGTATCATCTTTATAGCAAATTGTAATGTTTGGCATCCTCGTCATGATAATATCTACGGGTAATGTATGCAAATCTTTATTTCCTATACTTGCACGGAGTAAGTCTTTTCTCGATAGTACTCCTGTTAATATCGAATTTTGATCAACAACAAATAACGTTCCTACATCTTCAAGAAACATTGTAACTATCGCATCATATACTGATGAACTTCGATCTACTACAACTGGAATAGCCTGAAATTCCTTTACAGTCAATTTTTTAATTCTGTCAATGACTTGTGCACCGCTTGTTCTTCCTGTGTAATAATATCCTACTCGTGGTCTTGCCTCTAAAAAACCAGTCATTGTAAGAATAGCTAAATCCGGGCGAAGCGTAGCTCTTGTAAGTGCTAGCTGATCAGCTATATGTTCACCTGTAATTGGTCCATTATTTTTTACAATTTCAAGTATTTGAGTTTGTCGCTTTGTCAGTTCTATTTCCCTCACCCCTAACTATCCAATATGTTATACTCTCTAATAAATATTATATACTATTTTTACAATTTAAAAAAGAAAGAAGGAAATAGGTAGCCTATTTCCTTCCTTAGGTTTCTGAATTTTTATTTGTTTTCAGAAAATTATCCATATTTTTTAATTGCTCTAAAAATTTGCGTGACTTTAAATAGATTCCACTATATTCATCATAGTATGAAAATAAAATTTGTTGTAAGTTTTTCTTTGTTGCTTCACTAACCTCAATTTTTCCAAGTCGATTTACATCAAAATGATAAAATAATCTCATTAACTTAACCGACTTTTCAGTAACAGAAAAAGCATATGGATCAGTATGTTTACAACGCTGACATAAAAACCCACCTTCTTTAACAGAAAAGGCTACAAATATATTTTCATTTGCACTACATCTACAATTCACACATTGATCAAAAAATGGGTGATATCCTAATACAGGTATCATTTTTGTCATAAATAAATAAGTCAAAACTTCAGCGTCTGCACCTTCATTCATGTGCTGTAGTAATTGAAGGACCAATTCAAATAAATACGGATTATTTTTTTTCTCTTCAACCGCTTTATCAGTAAGCTCTACAACAATCGAAGCATACGCAGTTGCAACTAAATCACTTCTTAACTCACGAAATGAATCAATCAGTTCTCCTTGACTTAATGTACCTAAACCGGATCCTTTTTGAATCAAAAATGACCCATATGTAAAGAGTTGTGTAACAGAAGCAAGTCGACTATTCGTCTTCTTTGCTCCTCTTGCCACAACTCCTATCTTACCTAATTCTCTTGTTAAGAGAGTAATAATAACATTTGATTCTCCATAAGCGTTTGCCCGTAATACAATTCCTTCTACACGCTGTAACAATTAACTCACCATCCAATTGGATGAAGGTTAAGTATGTAAGGAATCAATATCAGCTATTTCTTCATCAATGTAACTTTTCTGATCCACATGTTCCTGTTCAAGCTGCTTAAACAATAAATATGTCTCAACATTTCCAGTTTTAGAAAAGACATCCCAGGTAAAATTCAACATTGAGAAACCACCTTTCAAGAATAGCTACAACTCATTGCTCATTACCTATAGCCAATTACTTTCCCTGCTTACTTATAATGTGACCTTCTCTCCCGATTTTCATGTGTATAAAATTTATTAAAATAACAAATAAAAAGCTTGCAAAATCCAGAAAAATATGTTGGGCTTTTTGAACAAATGGTAATATTATTAGACCCTGATGCTAAGCCCTAGTCCCTTGATTTTTGCTTTTTAATATTCATCCTCACGGAAACCTAAATCTCTTAATTGAGACATACGATTACGCCAATCTTTTTGAACCTTAACCCATAACTCTAAGAATACTTTTGTATCAAGCAAGTTTTCTATATCTAAACGAGCACGCTTGCCAACCTCTTTTAACAAGCTGCCTTGCTTACCGATAATGATTCCTTTTTGGGAAGACCTTTCAACGACAATTGTTGCATTTACGTATATTGCATTTCCTTCTGATCTTCTTTCAATTTGCTCAATAATAACAGCAATTGAATGCGGAACCTCTTCTCTAGTCAAATGCAATACTTTTTCTCTTATTAATTCTGAAATGATAAATCTTTCAGGATGATCTGTTACTTGATTTGCAGGATAATATTGCGGACCTTCTGGTAAATACGTTTTAATAACTTTTAATAAGCGATCGACATTATTCCCTTGTAATGCTGAGATTGGAACAATTTCAGCAAATTGAAATAAATCTTTGTATTTATTGATTAAATCAAATAACTGATCAGGATGAATTGTATCAATTTTATTAATAACTAAAATTACTGGACTACGACTTCCCTGCAGCTTCTCAATAATGAATTCATCTCCACGACCAAATCCTTCATTGGCATTTATCATAAATAAAGTAGCGTCAACATCCTTAATTGAATCTTGAGCTACCTTTACCATAAAATCACCAAGTTTGTGTTTTGGTTTATGGATTCCTGGCGTATCTATAAAGACAATTTGTGCATCATCTTCTGTAAAAACGCCTTGAATTTTATTACGAGTAGTTTGAGGCTTATCACTCATTATAGCTATTTTTTGACCTATTACTCGATTTAGGAATGTACTTTTCCCTACATTTGGTCTACCTATAATTGAGACAAAACCTGATTTATAACTTTCTTTATTCATTCAAATCCTCCGATGTAAATGCTCCTGGCAATAATTCTTTTACTGTTGTTTCTTGGATTGCTCCATTTAAGTTCGATAAATATACTACTGTATCTGGACCAGCAAGTTCAAATAAAACTTGACGGCATGCCCCACATGGTGCAACAGGTCCCTCGGTATCAGCGACTACTGCTACTGCTGAAAACTCCGTAATGCCATTTGAATATGCTTTAAATAATGCAGTTCGTTCTGCACAATTCGTTAGACCATATGATGCATTTTCTATGTTACAACCACGAATAATTTGACCATCCTTTGTAAGCAAAGCTGCACCTACTTGAAATTTCGAATATGGTACATATGCGTTTAATCTAGCTTTTATCGCTTCATTTATAAGTTGTTGTTTATCCATTTATGTAGCCTCCTATTATAAGCCCGAACACGAAAGTGGGGTCTTATTAACGTAGTATAGTAAAATACGGAAAAAATAGCAAAGCACCTATAATGATTGAAACGATTGCAGCGACTAACACCGCCCCAGCTGCCACATCCTTTGCTTTTTTTGCTAAAAGATGTTTATTAGGTGATGCTAAATCTACAACTGCTTCAATTGAGGAATTAACTAACTCTAGCGAAATGACAATTGTAATAATAAGCAGAAGAATTAACCAATCTATTCGACTAATATGTAAATAAAACGCAAGGCCGATTGAAATAAATGCTGCAAATAAGTGGATTTTTATATTTCTTTCATCCTTAATGACTTTAAAAATACCACTAAATGCAAAACCAAAAGATTTAAGTAATGGCGCTCTTTTTTTAGAGTCTTTCAAGGCCATATCTTTCTAATATTTCCTTTTGTTTTGTAAACATCACTTTCTCATCGGCTTCATTCATATGATCATAACCAAGTAAATGTAAACATCCGTGAACTGCTAAAAAACCTAATTCACGGCGGAATGAATGACCATACTCATCAGCCTGTCGCTTGGTAGTAGGAATCGAAATGACAATATCACCTAAAGTACGCGGTAAGTCCACTCCAATGATTTCAATTTCACCTTCCCCTAATTCTTCCATTGGAAACGAAATAACATCAGTAGCACGGTCTTTCTCTCGATACTCCTTATTAATTTCATGAATTCTTTCATCATCTACAAATGAAACTGCAATTTCAACTTCACCCGTTACACCCTCATATTCAAGTGCGCACTCTAGTAAACCCTTTATATCAGATTGCTGTTCTTTAGTCACTTCATTTGTTTCATCTATAAAATCAATTTCTAGTTCAACCATAACCTCACCTTATCTTTCATCTGGATACTGTATTCTTGAATGGAAAGTTCCTTTTAAAGTCTCACACAATGATTTCTCAACAATATGTAATTCTTTTAAATTTAATTCACATATTGCAAACTGACCATCATTCAAACGATCGTGCATAATGGAAGAAACTAATACCTCGATTTTTCCCATATCAGGGTCCTTTAACGAACGAACTGCTGCTTCAACACTATCAGCAATTCCTACAATAGCTGATTCCTTTGAATGAGCTTTTGGACCTGGATATCTAAAATCAATTTCTTTAACATCAGGATTCATCTCTTTTTCTTTATAATAAAAATACTTTAATAAAGTTGTACCATGATGCTCCGCTGCAATATCAATTATATCTTTTGGCAAATTATATTTTTTTAGTATTTTTACCCCATCACTTACATGTCTTAAAATGATATCTTTACTTTGAATTGGTTTAATTCGATCATGAGGATTATGACCACCCATTTGATTTTCTATAAAGAATCCTGGATTATTCGTTTTACCAATATCATGATAATAAGCTCCTACTCTAGCTAACAAACCATTTGCACCGATTGCTTCACAAGCACCTTCAGCTAAATTTGCAACCATTATACTGTGATGGTATGTACCCGGAGCCTCTAATAATATTTTTCTTAATAAAGGATGATTTGGACTACCTAACTCAACAAGTTTAAATGAGGACACCATTCCAAACGAATCTTCTACAAAAGGTAAAATACCCATCGTAATAACACTTGATAAAACTCCAGAAGTAAGTCCCATTAATAAATAAATCCCAATTTCTACTGATGAATATTGACCATTCCGAATTAAGATTAAAGAAAACAGGGTTGCAATATTAACAAGCGAAATTAAAAATCCCGCATGGAGAATCATTGAACGTTTATTTTTAACTTCATTTAAAAATAAAACGGTGATTGAACTAAATAAAATATAGATTCCAGTCGAGTAATTAATTGCGCCGTTTACATCTTCATTAAACATTATGCTACCGCAAATAGAGAAAATAATTGACGATACCATTAAATATCGATTACCTAATAAAAACTTTATCAATAAAGTCCCAATCGCAACTGGAGCTACATATACAAGGCCAGAAAACTCAACTTTTTGAAACAAGCTTACAATTTTCAAAATTAAGATTGTAAATATTACAATGCTATAGTATGTAACGATGTATATATTCCCTTTTTCTTTTAAACTTGCCGTTTGCTTCAATACGAAGTACGCCAATACTCCAATTAATAAAATTAATCCAATATACGGTTGAATCGATTGTTTGTTTTTTATTAAACCAACTAATTTTAACTGATCATATTTTTCCTTTGTAATCGTCTCTCCGGCTTTAACTAAGACTTGTCCTTGTAATATATAGACACTATCTACACTTTCACTTTCTAGACGTCTTCTTTCTTTTGTCGCTTCGACATCATAAAAGTAGTTTGGAACAATAGCAAAATCGCCTATAGCGATCATCGCATCTTTTAGTGAAGGATTAATGCTTACATATGATAATTCAGTTCTTAACTTTCCACGAGATTCTTCGATTTGATTCGCTGTAATTTCCTCAGACATCACATTATTAATCGCAGTATTTAACGAAGCTTTAGAAATATTTAGCTGTTCTTCAGACGATTTTATTAATGCACTATATACACTATCTTCTAAGCTTTTACGAATATCGTCAGGCAGTTTTTTCTTAACATCACTTGTTTCTTTATCAATTAATGCTTGTCCTGTAGGATTATCACTATTGGCATTTTTATTTTTCACTTCTGTTACAATATCAAAAATTGAATTTACAATATCAATACGTTTTTGTGTATAACTTTCCTCGTACTTATATACATCCTCAACTCTTGATTCAGCCTCAAGTCGTTTTTTAGCCGTAGCTCCTTTGTCCTCAATCGTGATAGGTGAATAAATATTATCATCAGCAATTGATAATAGCTGAATGTCGTATTTTACCGGTCTAACATGACTAACTAAAAGAAGAAAACTTAATAAGCTGAATGCAATAGTACATAGTAATATGACAAGAGTTTGATTCTTAAAACGCTGAATTAAAGCTTGCAAACTATTCATTGTTTCCCCTTTCTAGAAATGCACCTCATCATAAAAATACGAAATGACCCTATCAATGTAGGGTCACTACGAATCATTCTTTTGCTAAATCATAAGCTTGAATAATCTTTTGTACTAGTGGGTGACGAACTACGTCTGTTTGTTCTAAGATTGTCATACCAATACCCTCAACACCTTTAAGTGTATTTTGAGCTGATATTAAACCAGACTTTACTCCTTTAGGTAAATCAATTTGTGAAGGGTCACCTGTTATAACCATTTTAGAGCCAAATCCTAAACGGGTCAAAAACATCTTCATTTGAGCCATTGTCGTATTTTGAGCTTCATCCAAAATGACAAAGGCATCTTCTAAAGTACGTCCCCTCATGTATGCTAAAGGTGCAATTTCAATCGTTCCTCTTTCAATTAAACGTACAGTATGCTCTTGTCCTAAAACATCATGTAGAGCATCGTATAATGGTCTTAAATATGGGTCAACCTTTTCCTTTAAATCTCCTGGTAAAAATCCTAAACTTTCTCCAGCTTCCACAGCAGGTCTTGTTAAAATAATTTTACTTACTTTATTATTTTTTAATGCTTGAACAGCCATGACAACTGCAAGATATGTTTTACCTGTACCAGCAGGTCCAATCCCAAATACTAAATCATTTGATTGAATTGCACGAAGATAATGTCTTTGTCCAAAAGTCTTAACTCGAATTGGTTTTCCTTTTGAATTCTTAATAATTTCTTCGTCATACAACTTAGCAAATGATGACAGCCTTCCTTCTTTAGCCATCTGAATTGAGTACGTAACATCCCTCGATGTAATACTCACTCCATTTCGAATAACCTCTAAAAGAGCTTGAATGATTTGCTCAACAGTTTTCACATCTTCATTCGTACCTGAAACTTGTACAGATTGACCACGTGACACAATCTTAACATCAAGCAAATTTTCAATTATTTCTAGATGCTTATCGTTTGTACCAAATAAGGCAATTGCTTCGTTTGGATCTTCTAGTTGTTGATTAATCGTTAGTAGTTGTTCTGGCATTACTCAGTCCCCTTGAACAATAGTTTTCGTTTTTGTGATATCTTCTAAAACTTTATAATACATTCTTAAATTAACTTTACCATTGTCTATTGACTCGTGCAAAACTTTTTCTTGTAAAATCTTGGCATCTGGACTTAACTTTTTCATTAATTCCTTCTTACCAATTTGTTTTCCAAGTTGAGCAGCCTGCACTTTAGAGTATGTTCTTACATATTTTTCACTTTCTAGAGTTGTTTTTTTACTAAAAAAGATCGGTAATTTCCATTTTAAAAATTTAAATTGATACGAACTACTTTCATCTTCAAAAGACTTATATTTATTCTTTTCAAAACCCCAAAATTTTATTTGATTTTCCTTAGTTCCAATATAATAGCTAGTTTTTCTCTCTCCTGTAAGAACCGTAAACGGAGTATCTAAAGGAACACTAATAATTTCCTCTCTCCAAACTTCCCCCATGATTTTGCCAACTGCTGGGACTAAAATAGGATGTTCTTCCGTTCCGATTATTCCAGATACTAATATTTGACCTTTTTTCACAAAGTCATTCTTTACTACAAGAGGTTTCCCTTTTTCAACAAACATACTTGAAATAACAGCTTCTTCACTTGCAATAATATGACGTGGACTTAACGCCTTCTCAGGCTTAGGAATATGCTTTTCTACTACTTCAAAATGAAAGGTAGTCCCATTTAATTGTACACCGATCCAGGTTAATGTTGGATTATCATCTTGTAGCTTTTTTTGGATTGTTTGCATTCTAGGTAAAGTAAATTGAGATGCGCCGGTCTTAACACCCATCGCAGTTAAATCTTTCCGAAGTTTATATTCCACTTCAGGTGAAGCACCCTTTATATCAATTCGCCAAACCATATTTGAAAGTAAAAATAATACAACTAAAAAACCAACTACCCCTACAACAAATCCAAAATACTTCCATGCTCGTCTAACTTCAAAAGGCAGCCCCTTCCTGCCAATAAAATAAACCTTATACTCTTTTTTCCGAGGAATATTCTTGATCCGTTTATAATCTTTCAACTCAATTGTAAACGTAATCGAATTAGTTCCACTTTTCTTTACATTACGAAGTGGAATCCCCTTTCGCATACAATCATTTAAAAAACGTTCTGGTCCAAGCCCAATTACTTTTACTTGAACCATCCCCGTAAGATTTGAAGTCCATTGGTTTTTCATCCTAAATCCCCCATGTTCATTAGACTGATCATGGTGTAAGTTCTAGATGCTATTCATTAATAAAATACACATGCTCAATTTCGCCTTCCAACAAAATCTCCTCAGGCAACATCGTCTTCAAAACAAAATCTTTTCCCTTAATCAACAACTGCCCCTGCTTCATTAACAAACGCAATTCATTATCCGAATACACAAGTAACCCTCTATGGTTTTCAATATAAATATGTAGTTGACCTAACATTGTAATACGTGGCAATTCCAATAGTACATCTGGTGGTAAGTCCATCTTACTTGACATCCAGGTTTTTAAATTATGGGCTAATCTTTTCAAGATAGACTCCTCCCCCTTTCATATCATATTTATGATGAATTTTGTGAAGGTATGATATAAAAAGAAAATGGTAAAGGAAATTTAAGATGAATATTTAGATTTCAAAAAGTGTGTTTATTGATTTAATTTATGGGGATGAAGTTGGGTTTTATAGGAACTAGCGTCTGTGTAGTGCGGAAAATCAATCAAATTATTTAGGAGTCGAATGTCCTTCCCAAGATCCCTCTTATAGTTTTATGACTAAGAAAAAAACCGAGAACTAATAACTATTCTCGGTTTAAATTTATTTACGTTTTTACATTCTTCTTTGGAATGAAACATCTTGATAAACATCTTGTTTTCCTTGTGAAGTAGCAACCCACCATAGAACTCCTTGTGTGAGAAAGAACAGACTCCACATGACTACAAGACCAATTGAAGTTATATCACTATTCCCATCACCATATACCCCTTTGACTGTAACATAAGTGATGAGTGCACTCACTACCAAACCTACCAACCTAATTGGTATAGGAGAATTTAGATTTTTTTTGTGAACCGTACTGTTTTCGTGAAAATTTAGCAGATTTATGTGATTTATTGGACTGAAGCATCATTTTGAAGGTTTTAATTGCAGTAACTAAAAAACAAAAAAAATAAACGTCTATAAATAGACGTTTATTTTAACAGACTTGCTACAGCTTTATTCACAGAAGAGCCATCAGCTTGTCCTTTTACTTTAGGCATAACTGCACTCATTACTTTCCCCATGTCAGCTTTTGATGTAGCACCGACTTCTGAAATTGTAACACGTACAATTTCAAGAAGTTCCTCTTCAGATAATTGTTGAGGCAAGTATTCTTTTAGAATCAGTAACTCTTGCTTTAATTTATCCACAAGGTCTTGACGACCAGCTTTTTCGAATTCCAGGAGGGAGTCTTTACGTTGTTTCACTTCACGAGTTAAAATTGTTAACTCTTGATCAGCTGACAATGTCACATTATTCCCTAAGCTAATTACTTCATTTTGTAATGACGCTTTCACCATACGAATAACTGCTAACTTGTCTTTGTTTTTTTCCTTCATCGCTTGTTTCATATCTGAATTCAAACGTTCGAGAAGACTCATAGTAACACCCTCTCTTAGAATTTACGTTTTCTCGCTGCCTCTGATTTTTTCTTACGTTTTACACTTGGCTTTTCATAAAATTCGCGTTTTCTTGCTTCTTGTAGCGTACCAGTTTTAGAAACTGAACGTTTAAAACGACGAAGAGCATCTTCTAAAGATTCGTTTTTACGAACGACTGTTTTAGACATCTTACTTTTCCCTCCCTCCAAGCTACCAATCAATAAAACACTGCAAAAAAGAACACTTTTCCACATGTCTTTTACGATTATAATACATAAACTATTGATAGGTCAACAGGTAAATGTCAAGTTTGAAACTTAACAGCCTTTGCCATTAAAAGGAATCAATAACCTTCTGTTGCTACGTTTCCTTGGACAATCGTGATTCCATTACTTGTACCAATTCGAGTTGCTCCGGCTTTAACCATTTCATTTACACTTGCTATATCACGTACTCCGCCAGAAGCTTTAACTCCAATATCAGGTCCAACTGTTTTTCTCATTAGTGCTACATCCTCAACAGTTGCACCACCAGTTGAAAATCCTGTAGATGTTTTAACGAAATCTGCTCCAGCTTTTACAGAAAGCTTTGAAGCCATTTCTTTTTCTTCATTCGTTAAAAGACTTGTTTCAATAATTACTTTTACTAATGCTTTACCTTTTGCTGCATTAACAACCGCTGCTATATCTTGTTCAACAGTGTCATAGTCCTTATCCTTTAAAGCTCCGATATTGATTACCATATCGACTTCCCCTGCACCATTTTCAATGGCATTCTTCGTTTCAAACGCTTTCGTTTCTTTTGTATTCGCACCTAAAGGAAATCCAATTACAGTACAAACTAATACTTCAGAGCCTTTTAACAAACTTGAACAATGACTCACCCAAGTTGGATTCACACAAACTGATGCAAAATTATGTTCTTTTGCTTCTTGACATAATTTTTCAATTTGAGATTTAGTTGTTTCAGGTTTTAAAACTGTATGATCAATCAATTTATTGATATTAGTTGTCATTTTGTAGTGCTCCTAACTTATGTTTATTTCAAAATTTCTCTTTTAATAGACACTGAAATATCAGCATTTATTATTATTTGTTATTTAATTTTAATTATGTGAAACCTAAGCTTAAAATTTAAAAACTCAGCCAAAAAAATTCAAAGCATCAATTTTATATAGATGCATTTGAATTTTTTTCGACTGTTTTATGATTATCTTTTACTTTAAGCATCATGAAAAATGAAATTGTAATAAAGAAGCAACCATACAAGAACATAAACTTGAATCCAATTAAATCCATAATTGCACCTAATAATGGTGGTGATATAATATTGGCAATCGATGAAAATAAATAATATAAACCTGTATATGTTCCAATAAAACCAATCGGTGCCATCTCGGCTAAGAAAGGATAAGAATTAATATTTACTAATGCCCATAAACATCCCATAATCAAAAAGACTAATCGAATGAATAATAAATCTTTTAAGAAAAATAAAATAATAAATCCTATGATAATTCCAAATATACCAATTAATATGCTGCGTTTCTTACCAATTTTTGTTCCAATAAACCCGGCAGGAATGGCAAAAATTAAAAATGCTAGTGATATGAAAGCAAATGAAAACGCTGCTGCACTAACTTTTACTCCTAAATAAACTTCCCCATAACGTGTAAAAAAGGTTTCAATTCCATTAAATCCCGTGAACCAACTCAGAATTGCTAATAATAGAAATAATGCACTTTTATTCTGAATAGCTGAACGAAAACCTTCTCTTAACTTTACCTTTTCTTCAGCCTGCTCATAATTTAGAACATCACTTTTTTCTCTAATAAAGAAAAATAGAATTAGAAAGCTAAATAACATTAAAAATCCAGCCAAGTAAAAAGGAAACCCTTTATTTAAATCCCACAATATTGAACCAATAAAGAATGCAATTAAAGCACCAATTCCACCCATAAAATTAATGACACTGTTCGCCTTGCTTCTTTGTTCAACTCTTGTTAAATCAGGCATTAGTGCTATTACTGGAGAACGGAAAATACTCATACTTAAATTCATAAACACAATAAAAAAGATTAACATAAAAAGTGTTTTATGCACTGGAATTAAAAAGGTAAATAATGCTGCAAGTGGCATACCAACTATTAAAAATGGCATTCTTCTTCCAAATCGTGTATCTAAACGATCACTATACATTCCAACGGCAGGTTGTAAAAATAATGCAAAATAATTATCAAACGTCATAATAAATCCGATTAAAGCAGATGACTTTAAATAATCGCTTAAAAGCTTTGGCATAAAAGCATTATAGACTGACCAAGTAAGACTGATTGCAAAAAATCCAAATCCTAAAAGCATAATTTTTTTGTAATTTAGTTTAGCCATTCGAATTTCTCTCTTCTTATCTGTCTAAAAACATTTTCTAAATGAGTTCGATCCAATGACACAATCATCCCCCCTCATTCTCAGTATAGTAAGCACAACAATCAAATATTTACCCTTTTTTCAATTTTAATAAAATATTAATTTATTAGAAAAATTTTATAAAATGGACTGTTTTCATAAAAAAAGGAGCTTTAAACCGACAAAAATACCTAGCGTAAACACTAGGCATTTTCTTTGATCATTTTAATAATATACAACGTACAACCGGTAATAATACCGCAGCACCCACCAATTAAAAAAGATAATAAGTAAATCATTATTCCTCCAAAATATCTCTTTTACTTGCATTTTACATTCTTTCTTCTAAGGCTTTCGCAGTATTACTTGTAACTACTTCCTTCTCATCCTTCAAAGTACCAAAAATCCCATCAAAAATAGGTGTCGATACACCATACCAAAAGTTTTCATTTTTAAAATGATGCAGAATATGTAGCTTCTTAATCTGTCGCCCTACTTTCGTTAATGGTTTAATTGGCCTATGAGCTACATAATGCTTCCATTCGTACACTAGTAACATAAAAACTAAACCAGAACCAAATGCGATCGCTTGAATTAGATCTTTCGATATCAAAAAATATATGATACAAAGTGAGCCTAAATTCGGAATGCTATACCATATCGGTAAAAATAATAATTTCAAATCATCTGGATACGTATGATGATCATAATGAATTCTTTTCATAAATTTAAGTAATAGTTTATTTTTTGGTGCTTTTAAATGAAAAATGAAACGATGAGTTACATACTCACTAAACATAAAAAAGATTAATCCTATAATGAAAATTAAGACAGTAAGCCATGATAAATGTAATCCTACACTATAAATAATTCCAACTAAAAAAAGTACTCCCATTACAATAATATCGAAATGAAGAAAAAAGTCTCGATATAGTCCCTTCATAAATTCCCCCCTCATCTATACATAAATTATCTTAATATCAAATTTATATTTCAATATTATTTATGAAATTCCTTTTTATGTTCTACTCAAGCTTATTATTAATTTTGAATAAAGCACTGGTCGGTGAGGATAATAAAAAGGATAACCAAAAATACGTAAAAGGGAGATTTATATGGAAAAAAGGAGATATTATGTATCCGTTCAAGCAAAAACAATTGTTCCAAACCAAGGGGACGCACCTTATGAGCTAGAAATTGATGCTACGATCGATGAAAAACATAGACTCGAAAGAATTTTCCATCAGATTGACAGCTATGATGAAGCAGCAGGTATTCAAACTGCTTTCATCATTCCAATCACAAATTGGAGCCAAGAAAACAATGATGGATATGACTATTTTTTAAAACAAGCCTATGCGATGATTTATGAATTAGGTACTGAAGAAACACGTGCTCATATAAGCCAAATGAAAATTTTAAAATAAAAAGAAAGCTCCATGAGCTTTCTTTTTATTTTAAACATCAATTACTTTTGTTTTTGCAATTAAATCATGTAGAGTTCTTCGTTCAGAAGAAAAAATGAAAAACGGATCAACAAATGCAACAAAACCTACAACTAATGATAAATATGGTATTTTTATGTATCCAAAAATGAAAAAGATTTCTCTTATAATCATCGTCTTTAAATTTACTTCTTGATCATCGTTCTTAACGATTGCAATATTTAACCAACGCTTTCCTATTGTTTGCCCTTTCCAAACAAATGTTGGGATCAAAATATAAAATATAAAAACACTTATAATCGATAATATAGTTGCCCAAATATCAAATTTGTCTACTCGACTAGGATTAAAAAATGTTGAAAACTTTGTCATTCCAGTTATAATCGATATAGCAAAAATAAAAAGAAAACTAATAAATCCATCAACCAATATTGCTAATAACCTACTTGATCTACTTGCTAATTTAAAATTAGACTCCAATAAAATCTCCACCTTTAGTTTCTAAGATGTCCTTAACGACAGATTAAATTATACAGAATTTTTAATTAGAAAAATATAAAAAGCCTAACAGAAATTACCTATCAGGCCAATAAATATTGATTAAGCTTTTTTATGTAGATTCAATTATACACCTGGAGCATCGACTAGTGTCCAAGTAACAATTGCTTCATGATTACCTACTGTTGCTGAACCACCAGGAATTTTTAATGTAACATTATTATTTACTGCACCATCATTAACATCAGGATTTGGACCTAACCATCTTGTTAACCAAGTACCAAGTCCCGTACCAGGTTCAGCAGTAACAACTGAAGATTCAGTTAATCCATCTGTATTTAGAGTAATCGTTTGAGCAGGCGTTGGGCCAGTTCCACTACCTGGTGTTACAACTGAACCATTTTTAAAAGTAAGAACCGCTCCGGGTAGTGATTCTTTTATACCGTCTGTAAACTTACTAGCTTTCGCTGTCACTTTCCACCCTTCACCAGTACCTCGGCGGTCAGAAACTTGGATAAAAGGCTTTTTAGATGTAGAAGAATAAACCTTATCACTAGTTGAAACTTCATTCGAACCAAATTGAACTGAAGAAACAAAGTCTAAAGTTAAAGCACCTGTCTCACCAGTAGGAGGATCTGTTGGATCAGTAGGACCAATTGGCTCTAACGGAGTTGATGGATCTGTTGGATCTACAGGTGTTACTGGACCAGAACCTTCTGTAAAATTAATAACTGCTTTTGAATTTGCTTGAGACGTAACAGCTGCAAATGATGTATTTGCCGCTCCTACAAGTGTTGAAAAACTTACTACTCCAATTGCTACAATCTTAGAAACTTTCATTCAATCAAAACCCCTTACAAAAAATTCTTCATATAAAGATGCTTTCAAAAAAGGACTAAACATCTATCTAGAAGTTACAGCCAATTATAGTAAAGGAAAATAGAATTGTCTGTGAATAATTTGTGAAAGTGTTCACTAAAATTTTACTTTTAATATTACAAATCCCCTAAATATAAGGAATTTAATAGAGTCAAAAATGAATATTTTGTGAAGTAATTCACTTACTTTTATCAGTTTAAATTCGAAATTTATAACTTCCCGATTAAATCCACTAAAAAAAAAAGGAAGCCTACTTAAAAATAAGTAAACTTCCGAGTTAAAATTATATTGAAAAATTACTGAAATTTGGGAATAAGGAAAGATATTTCCCTACTTACTTTTAAGTGTTATTTCCCATTCTATACCTGTATCAATTCCGTATTCATCAGTAAACGATCCTTGATTTACAGCAACTGCCATTTGATCTAGACTGTTTGCATATAAGATTGGTTCTCCAATGGCTACATCAGCAAATGATTTTCCATATTTTACGGATTCTTTGTATACTTTTCTTCCTTGGTGTGTAATTAGTACTTCGGCAAAGTCCCCATGAGAAACGCCTTGTTTAAGAAAATCTAATCGACCAATATTCGTCCAAATACTACCATAGCGAACATCAAGTATATCAATTGTTCCTGTTATCGAATTGTTTTCACTATGACATTCTTTAATCGGTAATTTTATGTATGAATCTGAATCTACTTCTGGACCAATATTTTCGAAATCGATTATTCCAGATGCTAATCTTGCACCTGTAAAAGCAAAAATATCTCTCCCATGAAAAGTATAGGATTCACTTGAATTTGGTAGTCTATTAATTTCTTCGTCAATGACTCTTAATTGGTTGATTCCATATATTTTGCCAACATGTGTTAATGTTCCGTTATCAGGTGTTATAATGAAGTGATTCGTATTTGTGCGAGCTACTATACTTCTACGATCCGAGCCTACACCTGGGTCTACAACTGAAACAAATACTGTTCCAACTGGCCAGTAATTCATTGTTTGTACAAGTCGATAAGAAGCTTCCCATATATTGTATTGAGGTATATCATGGGTCAAGTCGTAAATCTTTATATCTTGATTTACACTACAAGAAACACCATACATAGCGCTAACTGCTCCATCTAGTAATCCAAAATCTGACTGAAACACTAATGCATTTCCCATCTAAACACCCCTAATTATTTGAATATTTAAAATTAAATATAAATTCAATCTATTATTTAGTCAATGATATTATTCTTATTTTATTGAATGAAATTTAATTATAGCTTTGATTTTTTTTATTATTACATTGGAATTGTATAGTTTTGGTAAATTCTAATTCTTTTAACCTTAATGTCTGTTTCGACTTCAAAATAAAAAAGATATAGTTGTTAGAGACTATATCAATTAATTAGCATTTGAAAGTATATAATTTTGAAATGCTGGCACATAAACATTTATTATTACCTTTAGTGTCCCCTAGGTTTATGTAAAAATGTATTCTAAATTAAATAACTTAGATACAATTTGGGGGAACTTTTTCATTTAAGTGGACATGTGATAAGGAAAATTTTCTTTTATATTAATAGAAATCTTCCTATTAAATGTTAGAGTGGACGAACTGTACGAATGTCTTGAAGATAAGATCATATAATGGATGCCATATAGGTTCTGCATTGTATATCCCCCTCCATTTTTTAACTCCATACTATAACAACTAAAGCACTAAAAAAAGAATTGGCTATATATGGGAAAATAGCACCCACTATTTCATCCGATGGAATTTTCCTATACTTTAGTAACACTCCAATTAACTTTAAAAAGGGAATTTAGTCCTCTATAACGAATAGTTATTATGTGGAAAAATATAGGGAGGCTGACTATTGTACACTTTTATTGAATTTTTATGTCTTATAGGAATTCTATTCTTTATTATTAAGGGGATTAACTCTTTCTTTAAAGTGAACGGAAAATCTTTAAAGAATTTTATTATTGCTGGAGCCTTATTTTTTTTATTTATTTTTACCTCTATTGCAGATCCTTCAAATGAAGTAGAACATAAAGAAGCAACAGAAAAAGACAAAAGTATTAAGCCAACCAAAGTAATTTATAAAACTGAACACTCTAAACTAGATACTGTTCAAAAAGAAAAAACAAAAATATCTAAACCTAAAAACAGTGAGAACCTAATTAAATCCTGTAAGAATAGAGTAGGATGTAAAACGAAATCTGATAAAGCACC
This sequence comes from Gottfriedia sp. NPDC057948, assembly GCF_042887255.1. NCBI lineage: Bacteria > Bacillati > Bacillota > Bacilli > Caryophanales > Bacillaceae > Gottfriedia > Gottfriedia sp. NPDC057948. The sequence continues at coordinate 12,406 of NZ_JBHVPN010000004.1, read as the reverse complement.
TATCCAAGAACCGAAAAAAGTAAAAATAGAAAAAGGAACATATAGAATTGTTTTTATGGTATACGGGTTGATGTAGAAGTATATAGCTTTTGACGGGCTTTAATATGTAATTGGGGGCTATATGGGAGGTTGTTTTACCTCTCATATAGCCCCCATTTTTATATCGATTCTTTTAAAAAAGGTGAATTATTTTGGAGTGAAGAGTTGAATTAATTCTGCGCAACTAATTTTCCTTAGTAGATCGAAACTTGCCCAACTACAAACACGATCCTCCCAAGCTACTAAGCAATGATTATCTTTAGTTTCCATAACCGTTCCCACAGCACCATCTAAGCTAAACATAACATAGTTGCCTATCGAGAACATTCCAATCACCCCAATCTAAATATAATTCCGTGCCCACCTTTCGGATATTCCCATTTAATATTTTGATGAGGGCAGCCTATTCTACAGCTTCCACATTCATGACATCCCTCGTATCCAACATGCATTCGAATATTTTCCCATTTATAAACTTCTGCTGGACAAAATATCGTACAGATTTTATCAGGACATTTTGTCATACAAATATCGGAATCTAGTACAGTTAAGTGCGATTTTGTATCAGCATTAAAACGAACGAGATACTGCTTTTCTTCGATTGTACTTTCTTTTTTTGTCTCACTCATTTATTTCATCACCTTCCATGCTTTGTATACATCTTTCGCAAGCTTAAGTTTAGCCTTTGCTCCTCCTATATTACTCATAATATTCTTTTGTTTTTCCCATTTAGATTTACCATCTACTGTAAACATTTGGCTGGCAGATTTATTTAATAGTGGAATATATTGCTCGAAATATTGAGGGAATTTTTCAAAATGATGTGTTGCATCTTTATATTTTTTCAAATCCTGTCCAACGAAGCTATTTAGTAATTTATCAGCGTACGGTTTTAAAGCAACATCAGAGTAGTTATCAATCGCTTTTGCTTCGATAATGGTCTCTGCTGCTAATCTTCCAGAAGTCATTGCCATATTTGATCCTTCACGGTGAATTGCGTTTACTAATTGTGCTGCATCACCAATTACTAATACTCCGTTTCCTACCAATTTAGGAATTGATTTGTACCCACCTTCTGGAATTAAATGAGCAAGGTATTCTTGTGGTTCGCTTCCTTGAATATACGGTCTAATCATCGGATGATTCTTAACGTATTCTAGTAAATCATAAGGTTTCAATTTGTTTTCAATCATTCCTGATAATAATGTACCGACCCCAATACTAAGAGAATCTTTATTTGTATATAAAAATCCTGTGCCAACTATGCCTTTTGTCGCATCTCCAAATAGCTCGATTGCTACACCTTGGTTACCTTCAAGGCCGAATCGATCTTGAATTATTTTACTATCTAGCTTTAAAATTTCCATTGTAGCTAAAGCAACTTCATCTGGTCGCCATTCTTTATGGAAACCTAAAGATTTTCCTAAAAGTGAATTTACGCCATCAGCAAGTACTACCACATCGGCATATAAATCACCATCTGGTCGATCTGTTCTTACCCCAACTACCATATCGTTTTCAACAATACACTCGAGAACAACAGTTTCATTGATTAATAATGCACCTTGTTCTACTGCTTTTTGAGCAAACCATTGATCAAACTTTGAGCGAAGAACCGTAAAATTATTATAAGGTTCTTCAGCAAATTCTAGACCTTTATATCCAAAGGTTGTAGCGGATTGTTTATCAAGCATCATAACTCGTTGCTCTACAATCACACGTTCAATTGGTGCATCCTTCCAAAATTCAGGTATAACGTCCTCCATCATTTTACGATACAATACGCCACCCATAACATTTTTTGAACCAGGATATTCTCCTCTTTCAATAAGGACAACATTAACACCATTTTTTGCGAGTTCGTATGCACATGAAATTCCTGCTGGGCCTGCTCCAACGACAATTACATCAAATTTTTCCGGCATGATCGTGATTTTCCTCCTTTAAAGAAAAACTTTCTTGGAATTGGTTAATCAGCATTGGTACAATTTCAAATGCGTCTCCTACGATGCCGTAATGACAAGATTGAAAAATTGCCGCATTCGGATCTTTATTGATTGCAATAATGAGACCTGAATTTTGCATCCCAACAATATGTTGTATTGCGCCAGATATCCCAATTGCAAAATAAATTTTTGGTGTAACCGTTAAGCCAGTCTGACCAACTTGATGATGATGTTCAACCCAGCCAGCTTCAACTACATCACGACTTGCTCCAACAGCTGCTCCAATCGATTCTGCAAACATATGAATCAACTGAAATCCGTCTTTACTACCTAATCCTTTACCACCAGCGACGATAATATCTGCTTCGTCAATGCGAACTTTCTTAGTTGTTGCACGTACAATCTCTAATACTTTTGTACGAATATCTTCTTCTTTTAAATCAATTTCCTCTTCAATCACAACACCCTCAGCACCAGGAATAGGAGTGAGCGCTTTCATTACCTTCGGACGAACTGTAGCCATTTGAGGTCTATATTTCTTACAAAGAATAGTTGCCATTATATTTCCACCAAATGCAGGTCGACTAGCTAATAATAGTCCTGTATCTTCTTCAACATCTAATACAGTTGTATCGGCTGTTAAACCTGTAGGTAAGTCAGTTGCAACTGCACTAGCTAAATCCTTCCCTTTAGAAGTTGCACCATACAATAAGATTTCGGGCTTATATTTGTTACAACATTCCAGTACTGCTTTCATATAAGACTCCGTACGATAATCTTTAAAAATTGGATCATCATAAACATAAACGATGTCAGCACCGTATTCAAATAACGTAGGGGCCAATGATTTCACATTTTCACCAATTAATAATCCTGCTAATTCGCAACCACGTTTTTCAGCTAATTCTTTACCAGCTCCAAGCAATTCAAGTGACACGGGTGCTATGACTTTATCGTTTTCTTCAATAAACACCCAAATACCTTTGTACTCTGAGAAATCCATTTATACCCCTCCTTTCACTTCAAATAACTCTTTCTTCTCATTTAAAATCTTCATCAGTTCATTTACTTTTTCTAGTGAAGTTCCTTCAAAAACCGTTCCACCTTTGGCCTTTGGTGGAGCCCATACTTTCGATACAATTGTTGGAGAACCTTTCAGACCTAATTGTTTAATATCAATATCTTCTAAATCCTTCACGGCCCAGATGGTCGGGTTATACCTGGCAGCCTTTATCATATTTGTAAGTGATGAATAAGGAACTTCATTGATTTCCTTCTCAACTGCAAATAAACAAGGTAAACTCGTTTTAATCACTTCATGGCCATCTTCTATTTTTCGATGAACAATTGCATAACCTTCATCTTTATTAATTTCTTGAACCTTCTTAACTGATGTTAACGGTGGTATATCTAAACGACGTGCAATACCTGGTCCAACTTGTCCAGTATCACCGTCAATTGTCATCTTTCCACAAATGATTAAATCAATCGCTTGAATTTGTCCTATTTTCTCAATTGCCTTTGTCAAAGCATAACTTGTCGCTAAAGTATCTGCCCCTGCAAATGCACGGTCTGAAATCATATACCCTTCATCTGCACCGATTTCTATACATTTTCTGATAGCTTTTACAGCAGGTGGTGGCCCCATGGTAATAACCGAAACTGTTCCACCATATTTATACTTAATTCGAACAGCTTCCTCAACAGCATGAGCATCATACGGATTTAATATTGCTGGAGCACTTGCTCGGTCCATCGTATTCGTTTTAGGATTCATCTTAATGATCTTCGTATCAGGCACTTGTTTTATACAAACCACAATATGTAACACTTTTTCACTCTCCCTTTTTCTTCCCGTCTCCCATAGTTAGTAAATGTACATGTTGTTCAAATATATTATTTTTATTGAAGAAATATGATAGAAAGCAACTAAAAAATAGAAACGAAAAAAAGAGACATTCACAACACTGTAGTTGAAAATGTCTCTTTAGACTGCCCGCCAAACGCTCGCTTTCTTCGTTGCTTCGCCTGCCTGCGCGGTGCTCATTACCCTCTAGGGTAACTCCGCTCCTCACCAGACTTCACGCCTCGAAAGACAAGCGCTTGCAATCAGTCTGATACTCATATTTTTTATATTTTTATTTTTCATTACCAACTAATAGTTGGATTGTTATGCCTGAAGGGTCCTTCGTAAATGTAACGCCATTTTCTTCAAAAACAAAAGCTCCCATATTCTTTAAACGATTTACTACCACCGATTTTTCTTCTTCACTCGGATATAACAACGTAAAATTCTTTAATCCTGCACTGCTATCAGAGGGCGCAACTCCTCCTGCACTATGCCAAGTATTTAAACCGATGTGATGATGATAACGTCCAGTTGAAATAAATAATGCCTGGCTTCCATATTTCGTTACAACATCAAATCCAAGCCCTTCACAATAAAACTTCTCTGTGCTATTTAAATCAGAAACTTGTAAATGGATATGCCCCATAATTGTTCCTTGTGGTAGTCCAGTAAAAGTTTCACCTTCAGCAAGTGCCAAAAGCCCTTCTACATCTAATCGTTTACTATCCATAACGACATACTCATTATGCCATTGCCAATTCTCTGATGGACGATCTACATAAATTTCAATACCATTCATATCTGGGTCTGCTAAATAGATCGCTTCACTGACTAAATGATCCGAACCACCTTGAAGTGGATTTCTAGTTTCAATCAGATGCTTAAGTACGATACCTAAATCTTTTCGAGTAGGTACTAATAACGCAAAATGATACAATCCTGTATTTTGCTCATTTCTAGGTGTAACATTGGCTGGCTGCTCTAATTTAATTAAAACATTTACTCCATCCGCTGTTAAACTGGCATTTGTAGTTGAATGGTCCAAAACATTTAAACCGATAACCTCTTGGTAAAACGCTAATGAACGCTCTAAATTTGCAACTTTTAATTCAACTGTTGGAGCATAAACCTTTGGCTTTTGATGAAAATTCATTTTAATTTACCTCCTCTAGAAATTAGTACAATTAATGTTAACACTAACAGAACGAATGGAGCCATTGCAACACCCATGCCTTGACCCGCATGTAAATGAGTAAATACAGCGCCTACCATAATAATTGCTAATCCAACTGAAGCAAGCTTACCTATTATCAACTTCCAATAACCAACTAATAAACCAATTGCACCTAACACCTCAAACGAACCAATCGTATACATCATCCCTTTTGAATAACCATAAACCTCTTTAAAATCATGTAACATCTGAGTATTGCCACTTAATTTCACAAATCCAGACATTAGAAATGCAATAATTAAAATCCCTTGAATAATTCGAGTAAACCATTTCATTTAAAAAATCTCTCCCTTTTGTTTTTTACTGAACTTAAATTAAGTACAGTTAATTTTAGAATATTATACTGAAACCTTACTGTCCTTAGATTAGAAACAGTAAAACTTAAAAAAATAGTGTGGTTTATGCTTGTTGGTTACTTTTTGTAAGTGCGTTTGATTTAAGTACAGTATATGCGATAACTGTTCTCATTTCAAGTGCATTTTTTTATTTATGTTTAACTTTTCTCTCAAGGTTAGAATTTTGAGGCTTGTTGAAATCCGTTGGGAGAAATAAATTTGTCAAAACATATAGTTGTTTTATCAAACTATCTACCTTGTAAAAAAATTAGTTATTTATATCTCCTGTTTCTAGCTTCTTGTTTAAAACCATATAATCATTTCTGCTAAAAGAGATCGTAACTCTATCCAATCAATCCCCTTTAGGATATAAAAATAATTGTTGATTGAACTTTATACCTAAAGGTACAACTGTTTGATAAATAAGATTTAATATTTTAAAACTGTCTAGATCTACTCCTTCTTTCAATTGATTTTTCACATGGATAATTACGATATCATCAATGCTTTCAAACCTAGGTTTTCGGGGAGAGATATTATTAGCTTTACAAAGCCTTTTTAATAAATTTTGATAATAATCATTTTGTTTCAAATAAAACACCTCACTTTTTATTATTTTATAAAAGCATTTTGACTCTTATCTTGTGTTTAATGACTTATTGTAAGAAATGTCTTGGTCAGTTGAGATGAATTAAGAGTTCTTCATGTTATTGTTAAAGGATTATGTAATTTTTAAAATAGTTTTTTATGATGATTGACTGTTATTTGCACCTCACTCGTTATTCGAAGACATGACAGCTTATATGAATCACCCCGGTTTTTATATGTAGTCCTCTATCCCCAATAAAATAAAAATATCGTACATCCAAATGTACGATATTTTCAAAGTGATTCGATCGTTTTATGACTGGCACGTCTTACAAAATCCGCCAAAGTATAGTTACATAAAAAGCCAAGTAAGTGCTCTTCTGCTTCAATTGCAAAGTCTGAGAATACGTTGTTCATTACACGTCCACTAGTACAGTCAGATGTGGATTCAATTAGTGCGGTTGATAGAGGTTCTGTCATTTGTAGGGCAATGTAGACTTGTTTTAAGGTAATTTCCTCAGGTGACTTAGCTAATAAATAGCCGCCATCTCGTCCCTCTCTTGCTTCTACTATTTTTTCTTTTACGAGGGGAGCCATGATCCTTCTCATAAATGAAACACCTGATCTAATATGTTTTGCGATTGCTTTACTTGGTGTAACCCCTTCTGTTGTTGCTAGTAAAACTAATGCCTGAATAGCAAATCCGAACCACTTAGGTGTAACGGAATTTTTACAACTTGACATCATTTATCACCATCCAGTGATATTATTATCCCCCGTTTTTGTTTCCCTTGCAAGTATATAGTAGTTTTAGTCTTGTTTAAATGTAAGTAGATACCAATTTACTGGATGGATCTAGTTGTTTTTAGACAATAAAAAAAGGATAGAAAGTTTGCTTTCCATCCTCATTTTTTATTTAACGAGAGTATCCGCCTAGGCTTTGTTCTGCCATTTGAACTAGACGCTTCGTAATTTCTCCACCAACTGAACCGTTAGCGCGTGAAGTTGTGTCTGGTCCTAAATGCACTCCAAATTCAGAAGCTATTTCGAACTTCATTTGCTCAATTGCTGAACTTGCATTTGGTGAAGCATATTGATTTGAAGATCTTCTGTTTGCCATGTTGTTGACTCCTTTGTCTTTTGGATGCTCTGATGTTGTTTATCAGATTAAAGATAGTATGATTCTAAAAATTTATTCTATACATTTATTTACAAATTTTTTTCTTTTTACCAAAAGTGCTTCTTGTTACCATATGAAGTTTACCTGTATAAATATTTCCAAGTTCAAAAGCTTGTATTATGGCTTTAGATTTTCTATAATCTTAGCATACTGTATATAATTAAAACACAGTTTATCAAATGAAAACGTCTCGTTATTTCCATATATTGAAAATTGTTTTTTAGGAGGAAAATTTTATGATGAATAATCGTTTCCAAGATAAAGTTGCTAAGAATTTAAGTGAAATACCTTTATCTGTTTTAGACTTAGCACCAGTTGTTGAAGGAAGCACTCCTGCTGATGCGTTTAAAAATAGTCTTGATTTAGCACAGCATGCAGAAAAATGGGGATATCACCGTTACTGGTTTGCCGAACATCATAATATGCCAGCAGTTGCAAGTTCAGCTACATCAGTTGTAATTGGACATATTGCAAGTGGAACATCAACGATTCGAGTTGGTTCTGGAGGCATCATGTTACCAAATCATGCTCCATTAGTCATAGCAGAACAATTTGGTACTTTAGAATCACTACATCCAGGTCGTATAGATCTCGGATTAGGTCGTGCCCCTGGTAGTGATATGTCAACAACTAGAGCATTACGAAGAGATTTACGCAGCCACGAAGACTTTCCTGCTCAATTAGAAGAATTACGTAATTACTTTAATCCGCCAGGTGGAATTGGTAGTTTAACAGTTCAAGCTGTACCTGGTGAAGGTTTAAATATACCAATTTGGTTATTAGGATCAAGTGGCTTTAGTGCTCAGTTAGCTGCTGAATTAGGTTTACCATTTGCATTTGCAGCGCATTTCGCACCAGACTATACAGTCCAAGCAATGCAGTTGTATCACAATAACTTTAAACCATCTAAAGTATTAGATGAACCTTATGCAATGATTGGCTTAAATGTTGTCGTTGCTGACACAGATCAAGAAGCAAAAAGACTTTTCACAACACAGCAACAATCATTCTTAAACTTAGTGCGAGGTGGCAAACCAGCACTTTTAAAACCACCAGTTGACGATATGGATGAAATTTGGAGTCCTTTTGAAAAAGAAACACTTGAAAATCAAATGAAACTATCCGCTATAGGTACAATCGAAACCGTTACTGAAAAACTACAAGCAGTATTAAATATAACAAAAGCTGATGAAATTATGGTAAATGGTTCTGTTTTCGATCATGCAGCACGTTTATATTCATATGAGTTATTAAGTAAAGTATCAAAATAAATAACAAAAGGAGAGTATAAGATGCTCTCCTTTTTGTTGTATAGTAGCACCTATTCATCCTGCTCCCTTAAAGCTTCTTGTTCGACCCTTTGTAAAAATTCATGTACTGCTCTTAAATTATTCCCCTTTGGATTCGCTAGCTTTAACATTGCTCGTCCGATAAAATTCACTCCAGCATTCGTGCCTTCATAAATAAATTTTGTATGTGTATCATCGATTTTTTCTAATATAAATGTCAGATTCGTTTCAAATGCATTTGCTAAAACAAAATGGATTTGCTTTTTTTTATATGATTCAGTATCTTCGTATGCTAAAGTTTCAACAATATAAGATTCAACACGTTTTCCTTCTCTATAACTTTGCTGATGCTTTGCACCTACTTCGTATTCGTTTTTATCGATTAAATTATGCTCTTCAACCTTTGGCATTATTTTCTTAATATTTTTATCTAAAAATAGACTCCATACTTTTTCGATATTTGTATTAATAACAATATCTTCTTTCCATTTAATCATTATTTCTATTCTTCCTTCCTGAAGCAATCTGTTTATCTATTTCGTACAATTTCAAATACTAGTCCTATTATACCGAAATATGTTTTCATATCATAAAAAAAGCCCTCTCATTTAATGAGAAGACTCTGATTTTAATTATTTTTCACCTGGAAATACGATTGCTACAATAACTATATCGTTATTGACCTTTTCAAAATAAATGCGAAATTTTTTTATGACGACTCATGATATTCCATTATAATTCCCATATTCTTCAGTATATGCTTTTCCTATGACTTCATTTTTTAATAAATCTTCTGTTTCTAAGACTAATTGTGAAATAAAATCAAATGTTTCTTCTGGAGTGAATCTAATACTTCTATATTGGGTAAGTTTATTTCGTACACTAAGTGGCCATATAACATTTCTAAAAATCATTAGATGAAGTCTTTAGAGGAAATTGACTTTAAAAAATCAGATGTTGACACCCCTAAACCTTTTTTGTACTCATCCTGACTTTTTCTAATCATAATCTCTATTTCAGGATTTACTTCTATGTCTGCTTTAATAGATTTTTCTTCTTCTTGAAGAACAAGAGTGAATCGTCCTTTGCCTGGTACAGAAAACTGAACAACAGAATTCTCATGATTCATATTTGAAATATACCTCATAAGTTCTTCTGAGAATTGAGCTTTTTCCATCCAAATCACCACCGATAAAAGACTTATTATTATATCATATCATATATCATACAAATAATTGGAATAAACCAATTAATTATATATTACGAGTTTCAATTATTCTTCCATATTTTTAAAATCAACTCCCATTTCAATCAGAATATAGGACTTCATATCATAAAAAAAGCCCTCACATTTAATGAGAAGACTCTGATTTTTATTTAATTTACCTTAAGCTTTTTCGGTATTTATATTGGTTCCATTGAAAATGAATATAGCATCCAATGCAAAATCCATTGATTGCGATAAACGATGCTAATGCGACCATTATTGAAGATACATAAAATAATACGGTCCAACCAACTAATGCACCAATAAATGCTAGCGATAAGCAAGTTACTGCAATTGTTTGATTAAAATTTTGTTGTCCTTTATCCTCTTGTGGATAGCTCGATGGTTTCTTTTTTAAAAAACGTTTAGCAAATTTTATGATTGGATGGAAATCAAAAAGTAATCCACTAAGTCCACTTATTAAAGGAATGAGTAGTAGCCAGTATTGTCCAGTTACCCAAGTTAATATAACAGAAATAAAGATCGTCCATTGATTTGTACGAACTAAAGGTAATGGAATTGTATTTATTTTTGAATTAGACATACATAAAACCAACCTTTCGTATCGGAATAATTAAGTATAATCATAATATGATTTCAAAAACAATACAATCAATAAAATCTGAAAAAGTAAAATTATTATTAAACAAATGGCTCTAATAAATTTAAATGTTGATTTTTGAACTAAAAAAAGTTGTCTAATTTGACGACCTTTAGGAACTCTTATTCAACTAAAGCATTTCGTTCTTTAACCCTGTTCTTTTTCAATTTTGTATGCCTTAAGTTTATCAAACACGTCGATTATATATTTTCAAGAATATCTCTATAATACTGTCGTAAAGTTTCCTTTAAATTAGTAGGCTCTATGATTTTTACTGTTTGTCCTAATCTGGCAAGATATTTAATGATAAAGCCAAGTTCATTTGGCTCATATGTACCAATAATATATGAATTTTCCAACTCGTAGATTAATTCCATGGATGGATAATGTTCCTGTTGAAATAATTCTATTCCTGCTTGATTAATCAACCATTTAAATTTTATTGCATTTTCTGACGGCTTCCAAAGTGAATGCGAATTTTGCTTAGTAATTTCTTTTAATTCCTCCAAAGGTTGAATGCTTGTTATTTCAGCCGAAGAGATACGATCACAACGAAAAACACGGTAAGCTGTTTTATCCATATCATATGCTTGACAATACCAATAACCCTTCATTACGTATATAGCAATCGGGTGAATCGTACGTAAGCTGTTTTGATATGTTATTTTTAATACAATATTTTGAACAGCTGCCATTAATAATATTTCTAAATATATGCTTTCTTTGATTTGTACAGTATGTTGAAAGGATACGCGATTTTGCATCCGCTCTATTTCTTGTTTTTGCCATTCCGACAGTACATTTATGAACTTTTCATGAATTGTACGATAGGATACTTGAAAAGGTAAATTTGAAAAGCTTCGAAGTGACTGCATTGCAAAGTAAAGAGCAAGGATTTCTTGATTATTAAAATAAATAGGTGGAAGCTTCATTTGATTAAGTAAGCGATATCCCCCATAACGACCATATTCTGCGTAAATTGGTGCTCCAATTTCTTCTAAAGAAGCTATATCTCTAAGTGCTGTCCTTTTTGAAATCTGAAATTCCTGCATTAAATCTTGAAGTGTAAAATGCTGTTTTTGATTGATGAATCGAAGTATTTGATTTATTCGTTCTGATTTTTTCATAAAAACACCTCTTAATGGTGCCTAGATTTGTCACCTTTAGGCACTACACTAGTAAGTGTAATCAATATTGATGTAGGAAACAATACAGTCTCATTTTGTATTGGTTTACTAACATGACCAAAGATTTAAACAAGCATATTACACTAGAACCTAAGGAGTTGTTTAATTTGACAGTACAATTGAATTCATTTTTGATGATGGATGGTAATGCAAAGGAAGCTATTGATTTTTACAAGGCATCACTCGATGCAAATCTTTTATTTTGCCAATTATTTGGGGATGCACCAGAAGATCCTAATTCCCCTCTACCAGAAAATTTGAAGGATTTAGTAGCACACGCAATATTAAAAATCGGTGAGTCCAATATCATGATTGCTGATCTGTTTCCAGGTTTACAATATCGAAACGGGAACAATGTTAACATCTGTATTACTACAAATGAAATAGAGAAAACAAATAAGTTTTACGAATTATTGAAACAAGATGGTCAAGTGGTAATGCCACTAAAACAAGTTCATTTTAGTCCTGCCTACGCTATTGTAACTGACAAATTCGGTATTACTTTTCAAATTTTCACAGCACTATCAGAAGAGGCTGTAAAAAGAGGTCATCAAAAGGAAAACTGATGGTTTTGAATTGATTGCACAATAGGCATCTATTTAACCTCAGTTTTAAATTAGTCATTTTTTTATAAGTAATAAAAGTGTATTAATTCAAATGCCAATAGATATACCATTTCGTAGTGACTGAACTGCGGTTAACTTGATAAAAAAGCTATCGATCAGCTTAAAGGTTTTTCAACTAATGCATGAATTAGTTGATCAATGAAAACAAAAAAACCTTCTATGATAGAAGGTTCACGCTGTTGAAAAAAGACTTCGTCAAGTAAATGCCACGAATTTTTCGTGGCATTTTTTGTTTTAGTTGTCCATTTAGTCTGTTTTTTGGTAA